>DASVWB010000315.1:0-19559 GCA_036389815.1 Pyrinomonadaceae bacterium
CGCCGGCCCACCTCCGCCGCGGGCGGTTCTGACCTGTTCTTTTAGGCGCGCGGCGTCCGCTCAGGCCGCGACCTTGACGTACTTGTCCACGACGCGTGCGAGCGCCTCCTTCGAGGCCGCGCCGACGACGCGCTCGACCTCGCGGCCGCCGTCGAAGAAGACGAGCGTCGGGATGCCCTTGATGCCGAAGCGCTGCGGCACCTGCTGGTTCTCGTCCACGTTGAGCTTGAGGAAGCGGACGCGCCCCGCGTACTGCTCGGCCAGCGCGTCGAAGGTCGGCGCCAGCGCCCTGCACGGCGGGCACCACTCCGCCCAGAAGTCCAACACCACGGGCACGTCCGACTGAAGCACCTCGCGCTCGAAGGCCGCGTCGTCCACCGCCGAAACATACTGGCTCATCTCTTTATCCCCTGCCTTTCCGTCCACAGTCTCGAAACTTCAGCGCCGCCCTTAACGCGAGCGCCCGGCCAGTATGCACCGCCCCGCCGCGCGCCTTCAGTAATCGGGATTACACGGCGCGGCTCGCCGCCCGCCGGCCGGCCGTCGTACACTTAGAACGCCGCGCGCCCCCCGCGCATCTGAGCAATTCTGGGGCTTCTTTTATGAGCACGAGGCCGAACGGACAGCAAGACCCCGACCTCTTCCAGGGGATGACCCCGGAGGAGTTGCGCGAGGTGGAGCGCGTGACCCGGACGCGCGCCTTCCCGCGCGGCGCCGTCATCTACACGCCGGGCGAGACGGGCGAGGCGCTCTTCCTGCTGCGCGAGGGCGCGGTGCAGATTTACCGGCTCTCGCCCGAGGGGCGCAAGCTCGTCATCGCGCACCTCCTGCCCTTCAGCTTCTTCGGCGAGATGTCCTGCATCGGGCAGGGCATGTACGACACCTTCGCCGAGGTGACCGAAGACTCGACCATCGTCACGATGAACTGCGAGGTGCTGAACCGCCTGCTCGCCTCGAAGCCCGAGATCGCGCGCCGCATCCTCGAAGCCTTCGGCCGCCGTGTGCTGGAGGCCGAGCGGCAGCTCGAAGACACGGTCTTCAAGGGCATCCCGGCGCGCGTCGCCGCCCTGCTGCTGCGCGAGTCGGACGGCGACGAGGTGGACGGCCTCACGCACCAGGACATCGCCGAACGCCTCGGCGTCTACCGCGAGACGGCCACCAACGCCCTCAACGAGCTGAAGGCCGACGGCCTCATCCGGCTCGGCCGCAAGCACGTCACCATCCTCGACCGCGCGCGGCTGGCCGACATCGCGGGCGAGTAAATGTCGAACGCCTGCGGGCCCCCGACCGGTCGGGGGCCCGCAGGCGTTCGCACTCTTCGGCCCGCCTTCAGCGGACGCGGACGCGGCTGACGAGCCTCGTCACCGTCCGGCCGTTGGGCAGGTATCTGGTCTGGTACGTCTCGCGCCAGACGTGACGGCCGCGGCGCACGAGGCGCGTCTGCGTCGTGACGCGCACGCGGTTGCGGTTACGGTAACGCCTGTTCCAGACCTGTGCCGCGGCGGGCGCGGCCTTCGACACGTTCACGGCCGCCGCCGTGCTCGACGGCCCGGCCGCCTTCGCCTCGGCTGAAAGGCCCGCGAACCCGACCGAGGCCAACGTCAACGTCAGTGCCAGAAACTTCTTCATACTTCCCCCTTTTTTCGTCCTAATAAATTTAGGCCGCACGGCCCCTCGGGCGTACGGAACGCCCGCGCGGGAGAGTGCGGCCTCTACTAGTTAAGACAACTTTCGGGGGCGCGCGGTTACAGCCTGAGGTCGAAACGACACTTTCGTCACATATCGAGACGGCTCGCCGCCCCCGAAGGCGCGGCGAGCCGTGTACGGTTCTCAAGTCGCCCCCGATTTCAGACGACCTTGTACTCGGAGTCCACCTCCTCGTCGGCGAAGGCGACGCGGTAGTTGGCGGACTGCTTCTGCTTGGTGATGAGGAGGTCGTCCTTGGTCTTGAGGAGGTCTGCGCGCGAGTAGACCGACAGCTCGAAGTTGAAGCCGTGCGTGATGGCGTCCTTCGGGCAGGCTTCGACGCAGAAGCCGCAGAAGATGCAGCGGCCGTAGTCGATGTTGTAGACCTGCGCGTAGCGCTCGTCAACGCCCGTGCGCTCCTTCGGCGGGCGCGGGTCGTCGGCCGCGACGATGTAGATGCAGTCCGAGGGGCACGCGGCCGCGCACAGGTAGCAGGCCACGCACTTCTCGCGCCCCAGTTCGTCCACGTGCAGGAGGTGCTGGCCGCGGAAGCGCGGCTGTAGGGTGACGGGCTCGTCCGGGTACTGCACCGTCCACTTCTCGCGCGGGATGTAGCTGGCGGTCGTCATCATCCCCTTGATGATGGCGCGCGTGTTCTCGATGACGTCGCTGATGATGCCCATAGCTTTTTGGTGAATGGTGAATGGTGAATAGTAAATGGTGCGGAGGTCTTAACGACTATTCACCATCTACCATTTACTATTCACTGGACGAACTCAAGGCGGCTGAAGAAGTAGGCCAGCTCAATCTGGGCGTTCTCCTCGGAGTCGGAGCCGTGGACGGCGTTCTCGCCGATGGAGTCTGCGAACTCCTTGCGCAGCGTCCCCTCGTCGGCCTTCGCCGGGTCGGTCGCGCCCATCAGGTCGCGCCAAGCCTTGACCGCGCCCTCCTTCTCCAAAGCCATCACGACGCACGGGCCAGACGACATGAACGTCGTCAGCTCGCCGAAGAAGGGGCGCTCGCGGTGGACGGCGTAGAAGCCCTCGGCCTCGCGCCGCGTCATGTGGATGAGCTTCATCGCGCGCAGACGGAAGCCCGCGTCGAGCGTGCGCTGCAAGATGGCGCCGGTCTTGCCCGCGCGCACCGCGTCGGGCTTGATGATGCCGAAAGTGAGACTGCCTGCCTGCTCTGCCATCAAAGTCCTCTCTGATGAATCGGGTTGGATAAACCTTTATGCCGCCGCGCCGGAGCCGAGCGAGTCCTTGACGGCCTGCCCGATGTCGGCGGGCGAGTGGACGACGCGGATGCCGGCCTCTTCGAGCGCGGCCATCTTCTCGGCGGCCGTGCCCTTGCCGCCGGCGATGATGGCGCCGGCGTGCCCCATGCGGCGGCCGGGCGGCGCGGTCTGGCCGGCGATGAAGGCGACGATGGGCTTCGTCACGTTGTCGCGGGCGAAGGCGGCGGCCTCCTCCTCGGCCGTGCCGCCGATCTCGCCGATCATGACGATGGCCTCGGTCTCGGGGTCGTCCTGGAAGAGCGCGAGCGCCTGGAGGTGCGTGGTGCCGACGATGGGGTCGCCGCCGATGCCGATGGCCGTGGACTGGCCGAGCCCCAGCTTCGTCAACTGGCCGACGGCCTCGTAGGTGAGCGTCCCCGAGCGCGAGACGACGCCGACGCGCCCCTCCTTGTGGATGTGGCCGGGCATGATGCCAATCTTGCACTTGCCCGGCGAGATGACGCCGGGGCAGTTCGGGCCGACGAGGCGCGTCGGCTTGTCTGCGAGGTACTCCTTGACCTTCACCATGTCGAGCGCGGGGATGCCCTCCGTGATGCAGACGACGAGCGGCAGGCCGGCGTCGGCCGCCTCCATGATGGCGTCGGCGGCGAAGGGCGGCGGCACGTAGATGACCGAGGCGTTGGCGCCGGCCTGCTCGACGGCGTCGGCGACGGTGTTGAAGACGGGGATGCCCTCGTGGGTCGTCCCGCCCTTGCCCGGCGTGACGCCGCCGACGACCTGCGTCCCGTACTCGACCATCTGTTTGGTGTGGAACGTGCCCTCTTTGCCGGTGATGCCCTGCACGACGAGGCGCGTGTTTCTGTCTACGAGTACGCTCAACGCTCCTGCTCCTCAAGACGCGGAATTGTTATTACTTTGGTTTGACGCGGAGTATAGCACGCCGCCGGGACAATGCAGAACCGCGCGCCCGGGGCGGGGCGGTCACGATTTGATTGACAGCACGCGGCCGCGGATTTTAACATCCGCGTCGGAGTCGCAACCCGCGGCGACCCGGCCGCGTCCAAACGACTCACTCTCGCCGAACGCCGGCCCGCCGCGCCGTCACCCCGAAGCGCCGCGGGGGCCCTTGGAGGAAATACTCATGAGAATTACGAGGCTTCTACTCGCGGCCGCCTTCACGCTCGCCGCCGCGCAACTTTCACTCGCCATCCAGAGGAACGCCACCCCCGTGCCCGGCGGCGTCAACCCAAACGTGCCCATCGGCCCGGCCGGGACGCCCGTCCGCGGCGGCGGCGTGCGCCCCACGCACGAGACCGTCGACTCGGGCGGCGACACCTTCGTCACGACGCGCTCCTTCTCGGGCGAGGTCGTCGAGGTGAACGCCGACGAGGGCTACATCGTCGTCTCCGACCCGAAGAAGGGCAACGGCAAGTTCCTCATCGCCAAGAAGACCCGGCTCAAGGCCGACAAGGAAGTGACGGCGCTCGCCGACAAGAAGCAGCTAACGCTGGAAGACTTCGAGAAGGGGCAGTCCGTCAAGGTCACCTACTGGCCGCAGAACCACGAGGCGACCGAAGTCCGCGTGCGCCAGCCGAAGAGCTGAGGCCCGCCCGAGCCCTGCCTTCTTAAGAGCGGTGACTGCCGCGCGCCCCTCGCGCCCGGGGCTCGCTCAAGCTCGACACCCACACGACGCGGCGGCGGGCATGCCCCGGGGGACGTGCCCGCCGCCTTCTAAAAACTTCTCCGGAGGGGCGACCGACTTAACGCGCGCGCCGCGTTCGCCGGGTCGGCGCATCCTCGACACGCACAGGCGCCCGCCCCGCCGCGGCGCCGGGAGGTAACTCACATGAGCCTCAGAAGACTTTTACTCACGTCCGCCCTCACGCTCGCCGCCGCCCCCCTCTCGGTCGCGGCCCTCGCGCCGGGCACCCAGCTACCAACCGTGCGGCCCGTCCCACGGCCCGGCCCGGACCCCGCCGCCGTCAGGGTCCCGAGCCCTTACCCTTCGACGGCGACGGGGGAGGACACCCCCTACGTCTCGACGCGCTCCTTCTCCGGGAGGGTCTACGAGGTGAACCGTCAGGAGGGGTACATCATCGTCAAGAACGAGAAGAAGTATTACCTGACATTCCGCGTGGGCGGGAAGACGAGGCTCAAGGCCGACAAGGAGACGCCGCTCGGCGAAAAGCAGAAGCTGACCCTCGAAGACATTCAGGAGGGCCAGGCCGTGAAGGTCACCTACTGGCCCGAAGGCTACCGGGCGACCGAGGTCAGGGTGCGACGGCCGAAGAGCTGAGCGCCGCCGCCGGCCGCGCCCGCAGGACTCTCACAACTCATTCAAGCTCGACGGTCTCGCCGTAGCCGGGGGCGTCCACGCGCCAGCCGTAGCGCTCGCGTATGTGACCGGCCATCGCGGCGGCCGCCTCCGGCTCGCCGTGCGTGGTGAAGGCGCGGCGCGGCGGCGCGTCCTTGAGCGGCTCCAGCCAGCGCAGCACCTCCGCCCAGTCGGCGTGCGCCGAGAGGCCGCCGATGCGCTCGACGTGGCAGCGGACGGGCACGTCCTCCTTCATCACGCGGACCGCCCGCGCGCCCTCCAGAATCTTCCTGCCGGTGGTGCCCGCCGCCTGGTAGCCGACGAAGAGGACGGTCGCGCGCTCGTCGGGCAGCACCCTGCGCGCGTGGTGCAGGACGCGCCCGCCCGTCATCATCCCCGAGGCCGAGATGATGACGCGCGTCCCCCGCTCGTCGTTCAGGCGCTTCGACTCCTCGCGCGTCGAGGCCGTCACCATCGAGCGCGTGCGCAGGGGGTGGCGGTGTTGGCCGAGGACGCCCTCGTACTCCTCGTCGTGCTCGTCGCGGTTGCGCGAGTATATCTGCGTGGCGGCCGCCGCCATCGGCGAGTCTACCCGCACGGGGAGGACGGGGATGCGCCCCTCGTCTTCCAGCTCGCGGATGTGGTAGAGCAGCTCCTGCGTGCGGCCGACGGCGAAGGCGGGGACGAGGAGCGGGCCGCCGCGCGCGGCCGCCTCGTTGATGACGCGCGCGAGCGCGGCCTTCGGGTCTTCCGGGTCGTGCAGGCGGTCGCCGTAGGTGGACTCGACCAGCATGTAGTCGCAGCGGGGCGGGGCTTCGGGGTCGCGTATGATGGGCTGGTCGTAGTGGCCGAGGTCGCCCGAGAAGAGCACGCGCCTCCCGGCGCCGTCGCCCCCCGCGCCTTCCAGCTCCAGCAGCACGAGGCTCGAACCCAGGATGTGCCCCGCGACGTGGAACGACGCCCTCACGCCTTCCGCCACGTCGGTCGGCTCGCCCGTATTCGGGCAGGTGCGAATCAGCTTGATGGCCGCGCGCGCGTCCTCCTCCGTGTAGAGCGGCAGCGCCCGCTCGTGCCGCGTCAGACCTTTGCGGTTCCTGTACTCCGCCTCCTCCTCCTGCAAACGCGCCGAGTCCGGCAGCAGCAGCTTCACGAGGTCGGCCGTCCCCTTCGAGCAGTACACGGGCCCGCCGAAGCCGAGCCTCACCAGCCGCGGCAGGTACGCCGTGTGGTCGACGTGCGCGTGCGTGATGACGACCGCGTCGAGACTCGCGGGGTCGAACGGCGGGTCCTCCCAATTCCGCTCCCGCAACTCCCTCAACCCCTGAAACAGCCCGCAGTCCACCAGCACCCGGCTCCCCTGACTTTCGACCAGGTACTTCGACCCCGTCACCGTCCCCACCCCGCCCCAGAAGCTCAGCGTTGCCATCCTGCCTCCGTTTGAAGTCTTAAATGGTTGTTAAAGGCGCGGCGATTCTACACTCAGGCGTTCTGCTCCGCACGGGGGCGCGGGAGGCCGAAGAGGACGAGGGCGCAGGGGACGAGCAGCGCGAGGTTACGCAGCGCCGTCGAGACCCCGAGCTGGGAGGCGATGAGGCGGCCGAAGCAGCCGCATTCGAGCGGCTCGCCGTGGAGGGCGTAGACGTAGTAGAGGGCGTAGGCGGCGAAGCCGAGGAGGAGTGCGGCGGAGAGGAGGGCGCCGAGCCGCGCGGCGCGCGGGACGAGGAGCAGGACGGCGGCCACGAGTTCCGAGGCGACGACGGCGCAGGCGGCGGGCAAGACCCAGCGCTCTTCGACGAGGTTCGAGAGGTTGGCGGCGAAGTCGCGGAAGGTGAAGAGCTTCGCGCCGGCCGCGAAGAGGAAGAGCGCCGCGAGGCCGAAGCGGCTCGTGTGGGCGAGGACTTTGAGGAGCGTGCGGCCTCTCATTGAAGTTCGAGTAGGCAGCAGGCAGTAGAGAGTAGACAGTAGAAGAACCGCCGCTAACGAACCGTCCGCCTGTCGCCCTCAACACGGGGAAGGCGGAGCCCTACTGTCTACTGCCTACTGTCTACTGCCTACTCCCTCCCTCATGCTGCGGCCTGCTGGCCGGCGAGGGCGACGACCTTCTCGGCGGCGTCCTTCATGCCGTCGGCGACGGTGAAGTTCATGCCGGACTCGCCGATGAGGCGGCGCCCCTCTTCGACGTTGGTGCCTTCGAGGCGGACGACGATGGGCACCCGGACGCCGATGCTGCGGGCCGCCTCGATGACGCCGCGCGCGACCATATCGGTGCGGACGATGCCGCCGAAGATGTTGATGAGCACGGCGCGCACCGCGGGGTCCGCGAGCAGGATGCGGAAGGCGGCCTCGACTCTCTCCTGCGAGGCGCCGCCGCCCACGTCGAGGAAGTTGGCCGGCTCGCCCCCCGCGAGCTTGATAATGTCCATCGTCGCCATCGCGAGCCCCGCGCCGTTGACCATGCAGGCGATGTTGCCGTCGAGCTTGATGTAGTTGAGGTCGTACTTCGACGCCTCGATCTCCAGCGGCTCCTCCTCGTTGAGGTCGCGCAGGGAGTGGAAGTCCGCGTGGCGGAACATGGCGTTGTCGTCGAAGGTCATCTTGGCGTCGAGCGCGAAGAGGCGGCCGTCCTTCGTCAGGAGGAACGGGTTGATCTCGACGAGCGAGGCGTCCGTCTGCTCGTAGGCGTGGTAGAGCGACTGCATGAACTTCGCCGCCTGGTTGACGAGCGCGGCGGGCAGCCCGAGCCCGAAGGCGAGCTTGCGCGCCTGGAAGGGGCGGAAGCCGACCGCGGGGTCGATGGTCTCTTTGCGTATCAGCTCGGGGGTGGAGGCCGCGACCTCCTCGATGTCCATGCCGCCGGCGGAGGAGGCCATGAAGACGGGGCGGCCCGTGGCGCGGTCGAGCACGATGCCGAGGTAGAACTCCTTATCAATCGGCAGCCCCTCCTCGACGAGGAGCGTGCGCACCTCGCGCCCCTCGGGGCCGGTCTGGTGCGTGACGAGGTTCATGCCCAGAATCTTGCCGGCAATCTCCTGCGCCTCGTCGGCCGAGCGCGCCAGCTTGACGCCGCCGCCCTTGCCGCGCCCGCCCGCGTGTATCTGCGCCTTGACGACGACCACCTCCGTGCCCAACTCCTTCGCCGCGTGGTACGCCTCCTCGGGCGAGCGCGCGACCAGCCCGCGCGGCACCGCCACGCCGTACTTCCTCAGAATCTCCTTCGCCTGGTACTCGTGAATCTTCATCCTCGGCCCCCCCGGCGGCCGGACGCGCGCCCGCCCGCCTTGCCAGCAAATGTTTTGAATGTTCCGGAACGCCGACGAGTGTAACGGTCGCGCCCGTACGACTGCAAGCGAAGAAAAGTAGTCGGTAGTCAGTAGACAGTGGTCAGCAGGGCTCTGCCTTTTTGACGTTGACGCAGTCACGCTGACCCGCGTGTCCGGTCAGCTTAGAAGAATTATTTCTACTGTCTACTGGCTACTGTCTACCGTCTACTCTTTTCTGGAACGGCCCCGCGATTGCTCGTCTCCTTACGGCATCAAGACGGGCGAGGTGATGCGATGACGTTGGCTTTAACGGTGCTCTTTGCGGTCAGCCTCTACGCCAGAACCGGCCGGTCGAGATAGCGGTTGCATCCTTTTGAGTGAAGAGATTCTGCGGGGCGGACAGGCGTTCGCCCCGCAGAATTTTTTTGCCGCGTGTTGCCGCCCGCGGCCGGACGCGCTAACCTTCCCGCCGCGCCCGCGGCAGAAACCCCACACGGAGGAGAGCGATGAGCGAAGTGACCGTGACTTCCCTTTCCAACCTGCGCAACGAGGTCGGCTACGGCGAGGGGCGAACGCTCCTCACGGACGAGCCCGCCTCGCTCGGCGGCGAGGGCGCGGGCCCCGACCCCTACACGCTGCTGCTGGCCGCGCTCGGCAGTTGCATCTCGATGACCCTGACGCTCTACGCGCGGCGCAAGGGCTGGCCGCTCGCACGCGTCCGCGTGCGGCTCAGACAGCGACGCGTCCACGCGAAGGACTGCGCCGCGTGCGGCAGCGACGCGGACGACTTCATCCACCACATCGAGCGCGCCGTCGAGCTGGAAGGCGACCTCACGGACGAGCAGCGCGCGCGCCTGCAAGAGATCGCGCACCGCTGCCCCGTCCACCGCACGCTCACCAACGAGATCGCCGTCACCGAGTTCGCGGGCGAAGACGGATGAGACTCTTGCCGCGAGCCGTCGCGCCGCGGGGGGCGCGGCTTTAAAGATTCGAATTTGAAATCTCAAATCTCAAATCTCAAATTGCCTTCCCCTTTAAACGCCCCGCGCCTGCTCTGTCGCGCGCGCCCTCCGAGATGAACACGATGAAACGCCTGCCCCTGCTGCTCCTGCTCTCGGCACTCGTCCTGTCTTCGTCCTCGTGCAAGTCCGTGGGCACGGCCGACGCGCCCGACACGAACGCGGCGCCGCCGACTCCGCCGCCCGGCGCGGTCGAGGTCTCCGAAGAGACTTTCCGGAAGGAGTTGCAGCAGAACCCGGAGGACGCGGTCGCGCGCTACAACCTCGGCTCGATACTGCTCGCCTCGGGCAAGTACGCCGAGGCGGCCGAGGAGTTCAAGGCCGTCGCCGCGAAGGAGCCGAAGAACGCCGACGCCTTCGCCAAGGCGGGCATCGCCTACGCCTCCGCCGGCAAGCTCGCGGAGGCCGCCGACGCCTTCAAGGGCGCGCTCGTGCTCCGGCCCGAAAGTGCCGAGCTGCACCGGCGGCTCGCGGAGGTCTACGAGAAGGCCGGCAGGAGCGCGGAGGCCGCGCGCGAGCGCGCCGAGGCCGAGCGCGCGGAGCCGAACGCGCGCGCGAAGGAGCTGTACGCGTCGGGGAAATACCTCGAAGCCCTGAACGAGCTGCGCGGACGCTCGAAGAGGGACGCGGAGAGCTTCTACGTCGAAGGGCTCGCGCTCCTCAAACTCAAACAGGCCGCCGAGGCGCTCTCGGCCTTCAAGCAGGCGACGCGCCTCGAACCGAAGTATTCCGACGCGCACTTCCAGCTCGGCAACGTCTACGACCAACTTAACCAGCAGGAGGAGGCCGCGCGCTCGTTCCGCGAGGCGACGCGCGCCGCCCCCGATGACGCCGACGCCTTCTACAACCTCGGCAACACCTACGTGAAGCTGAACCGTCCGAAGGAGGCCGCGGAGGCGTTCGCCGCCGCCGTCCGCCTCAGGCCCTCCGACGCGGAGGCGCGCTTCCAACTCGGCGCGGCCCGGCTGAAACAGGGCGACCGCGCCGCCGCCGGCGAGCAGTACGACGCGCTCAAGTCGCTCAGCCCCGAGACCGCCGACAGGCTCCAGAAGCTCATCCGTCAGGCCGCCGGCGCGAAGTAGGCACACGCGCCTCCCGCGTGCGGAGGCGAACCGGAATTTCTTCTTGACTCGCCACGGAGTTCTGAGGCATATTCCGCCGTCGCAACCTCGCGACTTCGGGCAGACCTCCGCAGCCTTTTCCTTTTTGACGACCCAACCCCGCTTCGACCGACTAAAGGAGCTAACCCCCTTGAAACGCCCCGCCTTCGTGCTTTCGTTCGCCGCGCTCGCCCTGCTTTTCGCCCTGGCGCAGCGCCCGCCCGCCGCCGCCGCGCGGCAGCTCGCCTCTTCGAAGACCGCCGCCACCGACGCGCTCGAACAGGAGGTCTTGAAGGAGATCAACCTCGCGCGCACACGCCCGGCCGAGTACGCCGCCTACCTCGAACAGTTGCGCCCCTACTTTCAGGGCAAGGAGTACAGGCGGCCGAACCGTCCCGGCCTCATGACGGAGGAAGGCGCGCTCGCGCTCGAAGAGGCCATCAGCTTCCTGCGCGCGGCGCAGCCCGTGCCGGCGCTCGGGCTCTCGCGCGGGATGTGCTCGGGCGCGCGCGAGCTGGTCAAGGATCAGGCGGGGACGGACGTTACCGGCCACAAGGGCCTGGACGGAAGCCTCTGCGAGCAGCGCACACAGCGCTTCGGCTCGTGGAAGGAGCCCATCGGCGAGAACCTCTCCTACGGCGACGACACGGCGCGCGAGCGCGTGCTGACACTCCTCATCGACGACGGCTTCGCCAGCCGCGGCCACCGCAAGCGCCTCTTCGACGCCGCTTTCAAAGTCGCCGGCATCGCCTGCGGCGACCACAAACTCGGCGCGATGTGCGTCATCACCCTCGCCGGCGGCTTCAACGACGGCGCCGCCGCCGCGACGGTCGGGCCCGCCGGCAAGACTGCCGTACGACCCATCCCCGCGGGCGCGCGTAAGTTCTGAAGTCTTCCCGAGAAGAGACAAAAAGGGCTCCGGGTGATTACTCCCGGAGCCCTTTCCCTTTCAGTTCACACACGGCAGAAATCAGCGCGCACGGCCCGCCCGCCTCTCGCACAACCCGAGCCCGCTCACACGCCTCTTGCTCTCTGCCGATACGGAACAAGGTTAAAAAAGCGAAGCCTCCAATTCCGGTGAATTGAAGGCTTTTGTTTATCGGGATGACTGGATTCGAACCAGCGACCTCTCGCACCCCAATCAAACTACCTTCCAAAACCTAAGTAACTGATTTTCGGACGACTTGCAGCCACGCACGAAAATCGGCTCTTTTTCACCTACTGACATTTGGTGGCATCGGCTTACCGGCTCTATCTCGGAATTCCTGCCCCAAATATGCCCCAGAGAATTTTGTCCCCCATGTATTTACCACGGGGGCACACCGCGGACGACGCGGCCTTCCACCGGCCGTGGCAATTCTCTGCCAGATTCAGACGCATGCCCGCGCGCCCGTAGGTACTCGACAGCCTCCGCGACCTCCTCCTTGGTCCCGAGCGGGTGCGCCTCTTCGGCGTCGCGTGCGGTAAGCGGCCTCACGGTCGGTGAGGCGGGCCTGCGTCCCCTTCAGTATTCGAGGCGCTCCAGGTAGAAGTCTGCGTGTGGCTACTCGCGCTCGTCCGTCGCGGGTCATTCCAGCGGCTCCGGTACTCACCTGACCCTCGACGCCGCGGCGACCGCTCTGCTATGCTCCCGCCGCTCTTCACATGCCGACGCGCCTTTTTCGTGAGGCGCCTCAACCCCACCGGAGAAATTATGAGTAACACGAAATGCCCCGGCTGCGGCCTCGTCAATTGGTCGACGCCCGAAGTCTGCGAGCGTTGCGGCGCGCCGCTCGGCGGCGGCGCCCCGGAAGAGAGGGCGCCGGGGGCGGCGCCGCCCGACCTCCCGTTCCTCGCCCTGGGGGGCGACGTGACGACCGGCTCGGGGACGTGGAAGCTGATTCTGGCGGCCGTCCTGGTGGCCTCGCTGTGCGGCCTGGGGCTGGCCGTCTACAAGCTGCGCGTCGAGGCGCGCAGGGACGGCGGCGCGCTCGCGACGTTGCGGAGGCGGTTGGTCGGGCCGAGCCTCGACGAGCGCACGCGCGACACGATGCTGGCCTACCTCGCGCAGCCCGGCATCGCCGGGACGAAGTTGGCCGGGCAGGTGCTGGGCCCCCTGAATCTGGAGTTGTTGCAGGTCTCGGCCCGCGAGGTCTACTTCTCGGCCCCCGCGCCGCAGCAGTCGGGCGAGACTTTCGACGCGATGGTCGCGCGCGTGGTCATCGACCCGAAGCGCGTCGTACTTTCGGAGGACGACCTTTACGGCCGGATGCGCCTCGGCGACTACACGCTGACCCGCTCGACGGAGAAGGGCTTCTTCTTCAAGACGCCGATCGACAACGTCAAGTTCGACCCGGCCGTCGTCCTCAAGTTCCCGTACGGGGCGGCGACCTACACGCTCGACGTCAACGAGTTGGGCGACTTCCTACAGAACAAGAGCATCTTTGGCGGGCGGATGAACGCGCGGACGGGGGAGAGCCGCGGGGGGCTGCCCACCGTCTTCGCTAATCACGGCGCGTTCGTCGCGCGGCCCGGCGAGCCCTCACTGCGCCGCTTCGTGGGCGAGCTGACCCGCGACATCCCCGCGGACGGCGAGGGCGCGCGCGAGGCGCGTGTGCAGCGGGTGCTCGATTTCGTCTCGCGTGAGATCGAGTACGACCAGCGAGAGGCCACCTACAGCTTCGAGCTGTTGAAGAGGCCGAACGAGGTCCTGATGTCGGGCGAGTCGGATTGCAGCAACAAGGCCATCCTCCTCGGCTCGCTGCTGGAGCAGCTCGGCGAGGACTACCTCTTCGTCTACCTGCCCGGACACATCACGGTCGCCGTCCGGCAGGGCGGCTTCCCCGCGCGCAACGGCCTCTGGCTCGAATGGGACGGGCAGGCCTGGCTCATCGCCGAAGGCACCGCCCCCGGCTTCCGCATCGGCCTGGATCGGCTGCAGGATGAGGGGCGCTTCAAGCAGTTCCGGTACGTCCAGCGGCCGAGAGAGCGGGACGCGATTTTCGACGTCGCCACGCGCCGGCAGTTGTCATTTCAATAAGGCAAGACTCCTGTCGGCACGGCGACGTGATTTTCATTATCTGACTCCCGGTAAATGAGCCTTTAAAATTTCCCCCGGCAATCCGCACTGAGGAAAATTTTTCTTGACAACGTTGGCGGAATGCGTATGATGCTACCGCTTATTAATGCAACTCATCCTCTCCGGCTTCGGATTTCATAACGCGCGGGACATTTCATCCTGACCCCTTAATTCTTCTCCGTCCGCGCGATGTTTCTCAGGAGCTGAGTTCCTGCGTCGGCCGTACACTAACTCGTCGAGCCGGCACTCACAAACTCTAAGACAAAGTCCGGGTGATGTTGCCGTCCGCAGGGCGTGTCTCACCGTTGCCGAGTTCCCGCAAGGGCGGGTCGAAGAGTCGGGGCAGTCTTCATCATAGACTTCAGTCTCCGCTGCAGCCGCCTCACGCCCTTGAACAGCTTCAGTGACGCCCAGCTCCGTCACATGGTCGAACTGTTCCATCCATATCTGCCATTAGTAACGCGCCACCCGCTCGCCCACCGGGGCTGTCGTGTACCGGGGACGGGCTGACTTCGCCTGCATGCGAATAGACGGGGCGGCCGCAGCCCTGGAGCACCTAGCCATCCGGAGTGAAGGTATGCACAACTCACGTCTCATCGCCCTGCATTTGCGAAAGCCCTTTACGCTCTGCGCCGCCGCGCTCGTCCTGCTCCTGACGGCCTCCGACCTGTACGCCCAAGGGGCGGCGCACCTTGCGCGCGTGGCAGCGACGGCGCCGACACCGGTCCCGTCTCCGTCGCCTTCGCCCCAGACCGCCGGCGTGGAGGAGGACGAGCCCGAGGCGGAAGACTCCGCGCTCGAAGACGACCCGGCTCAGGCCGAACAGAAGGCGCCGGAGACCGAGCAGGATCAGGTATTCACCTCGTTCCGGCTGAGGCAGGGGCGGGCCAAGACCGACGCCGCGGCCGGCGCACTGAACTACGAAATAGTCCCGCCTACCCCCCTGCCTTCGCCCTGCGAGCGCACGATCAAGGCGCACGTCGTGGCGCTCGACCAGGTTTTCTTCTGGAACCGGCTCGGGGCGGTGCAGCCCCAGGGGATGATTTTCGCGCTGCGCCACAACGTCATACCCACCGACGGGGGACGCACGCTGCGGCCCGGGCTGGTGAGGCTGCGCAGCGACAAGCGCCCCCGCCCGCTGGTGCTGCGCATGAACGTCGGCGATTGCCTCCAGATCGACTTCCAGAACCTGCTCGCGCCCGCGCCCCGCGACGACGAGCAGCCTGCCACGCGCCACGCATCCATCCACGTCGCGGGGCTGCAATTAGTCAACTCGATTCGGGACGACGGCTCGAACGTCGGGCGCAACCCCGGCCCCCCGGGCGGCCTCGTCGCCCCGGGCGGGCGCGTCACCTACACTCTTTATGCAGATAAGGACATGCGGGAGGGCTCGAACCTGCTCTTCAGTTCGGCGGCGACCACCACGGCCGAGGGGGACGGCGGGCAAATCCCGCCCGGCCTTTTCGGCTCCGTCAACGTGGAGCCGCGCGGTGCCGAGTGGTACCGCAGCCAGCTCACGCACAGCGAGTTGCGACTCGCCTCCAAGCGCAACCCGGACGGGTCCATAATGCGGACGCCGGCCGGCCAGCCCATCATCAACTACGACGCGGTCTATCCGAGCTGGCACCGCTATCACGGCCAGCCGATCCTCAAAATCCTGAACCGCAACGGCGTCATCGTCCACTCGGACCTGACGGCCATCATCACGGGGCTGCGGCGCGGCAGGTTCCCCGCAGGCACCTACCCGTCCGTGGCAGTCCTGCCGCGCCGCGACTGGCCCTTCCGCGAGTTCACGCTCATCTACCACGACGAGATAGGGGCGGTGCAGGCGTTCCCGCAGTTCAGGCAGAACGGGCCAGGGCAGCTCGGCGACACGCTCCAGGGCGGGCGCGACGCCTTCGCCATCAACTACGGCACGGGCGGCATCGGCTCGGAGATTCTGGCCAACCGTCTCGGCGTCGGGCCGATGGCCGGGTGCGACGAGTGCCTGTTCGAGGAGTTCTTCCTTTCCGCGTGGGCGGTCGGTGACCCGGCGATGGTCGTGGACGTGCCTGCCAACGCGCCCTGCCAGGAGGACTATCTTGAGAAGGGGCTTTGCGCCCCCGGGCATAGCGGCCCCGCCCGCGGCTACAAGGCGACAAGGGCCTTCTACCCGCAAGACCCTTCGAACGTCTACCACAGCTACCTGAACGACCACACGAAGATGCGCGTGCTGCACGCCGGCCCGAAGGAGCACCACATCCACCACCTGCATACGCACCAGTGGCTGAAGTCGGCCGATGGCGACCAGTCCTCCTATAACGACAGCCAGGCCATCGGCCCGGGCTCGAGCTTCAACCTGGAGATCGCTTACGGCGGCGGCGGCAACCGCAACCTGACCGTGGGCGACGCCATCTTCCACTGCCACTTCTACCCACACTTCGCCCAGGGCATGTGGGCGCTCTGGCGCGTGCACGACGTCTTCGAGGAGGGCACGCCGCTCGACCGCGCGGGGCGCCCCGCGCCCGGCAAGCGCGCCCTGCCGGACGCCGAGATTAAGCGGGGCACGCCCATCCCGGCCGTAGTGCCGCTGCCCGGCAAGCTCGTGCTGCGCGACGGCCGGGTAGACTTGGCGAACACCATCAACTACGTGATGCCCCCCATGCCCGAGGCGAAGGTGGAGATTGACCCCGAGGACGGCCAGGTGAAGGTCACCG
The DNA here is from genome assembly GCA_036389815.1 of Pyrinomonadaceae bacterium. Lineage (GTDB taxonomy): Bacteria > Acidobacteriota > Blastocatellia > Pyrinomonadales > Pyrinomonadaceae > QHXN01. The sequence continues at coordinate 16,371 of DASVWB010000315.1, forward strand.
GCACCGGTAACCCGGGCTACCCCTTCTTTGTGCCGGGCATCATGGGCAGACGCCCGCCGCACCCACCGCTCGACACGCAGTTCGACGCGGGGCTCCCGCGCCATATCATCCGGAACGCGGACGTCGCCTTCCACGAAGAGACGCGCCTCTCCTTTGACAAGGGGCTTGCTAACATTGACGCCAAGCAACTGCCGGAAGACGGGACGGATGTCGAGAAGGCGGCGATGGCCTTCCACGCGCTGCCGGTTCACGACAGCTTCCGCACCGACAACACGGCCGGCCCGTTCATGACCAATGGGAGGCCGGCCGCTCCCGGTGCCCCTTACGCCGACCCTTGCGTCAACACGCGTTGGACGCCCGACGGCGAGCAAGTCCTCACGGCCGAAGCCTTCGGACGCGACATCACCTACAAGGGCGTGATGTTCCAGTTCGACATGAAGATCAATAAGGCCGGCTGGCACTTCCCGCAGTCGCGCATCGAGTCGCTCTGGCGTGACTGGGCGCCGACCATCAGCGGTGAGAGGCCGCCCGAGCCTTTCTACATCCGCGCCAACACCGACGACTGCGTGACGTTCCTCCACGCCAACCTCGTCCCGAACACCTACCAGGTGGACGACTTCCAGGTGCGCACCCCGACCGACATCATGGGTCAGCACATCCACCTCGTGAAGTTCGACGTGACCTCCTCGGACGGCGCAGGCAACGGCTGGAACTACGAGGACGGCACCTTCGGCGACGAGGAGGTCACCGACCGCATCAGAGAGATTAACGACAAGGGCGGGATAATCGGCCTCGACGGCCGGCGCAGGCGGCTCACGGCGGTCAATCACCCGTTCTTCGGGCGGCCGACGCAGGTGACCGTGCAGCGCTGGCTCGTGGACAACGTGCTCGGCAGCGCCTCGGGCGAGGGGCCGCGCGACCGCACGCTTCGCAACGCCTTCACGCACGACCACTTCGGCCCCTCGACGCACCAGCAGACCGGCCTCTACGCCGGAGTCATCATCGAGCCGAAGGACTCCGACTGGTTTAAGAACGAGGTCGACCCGTGCGCCACGGGCGTCTGCACGCCCGCGTGCGCCGCCAGGCGCCTCGGCTACAGCAGTTGCGACACCGCGCCGCGCGACGACGGCGGGCCGACCAGCTTCGCCGCCATCATCGTCACACACCCCGACCTTTCGGAGAGCTACCGCGAGTTCATCCTGAGCCTCGCCGACTTCCAGCTCGCATACCTGCCGGGCGGCGGGGTCAACGCCAAGGGCGAGCCCGTCCCCGACCCGCTGAAGGCCATCAACCCGCCGGGGCGACACGAAGTCCCCCTGCCGGCGTCCACGCCGCCGGGGCCACCTTTCGGCCCCGAGACGCGTCTGGTCGAGCGACCGGCGCGGGAGAGATGCCCCAACGGAGACCCCGCCCCGTGCCCCGAAATCGTCTCGGCCGACGACGTGGGAACGATGGTCGTCAACTACCGCAACGAGCCGTTGGCGTTGCGCGTGCGCGACCCGCGCACCAACCAGCAGGCACCGGGGGAGCAGGGCGACCTCTCACTGGCTTATAAGAACATCACCCGCGCCGACCCGGCCTTGAACGCCCTCGGCCCCTACCCGAGGCTCACGCCGGGCGTCGGGCCCCTCGACCCGTTCACCCCGCTCCTCCGTGCTAAGGAAGGCGACCGCGTGCAGGTGCGCGTCTTCGTCGGCGCGCACGAGGAGGGACATAACTTCACCGTCCACGGCGTCAAGTGGCTGTTCGAGCCCTTCGACCCAGATTCCGGCTACCGCAACTCCCAGATGATGGGCATCTCCGAGAAATTTGACTTTGTCCTGAAGGGCCGCCCGCCTACCGGCCCGCCGGGCGGGACGCGCCATCGCGCTGACTATCTCTATCAGCCCGGTGCGGCGGTGGACGACCAGTGGAACGGGCTGTGGGGCATCCTGCGCACTTACGAGGACGAGCGAGCGGCCGTGAGGGCCCTTACGGAGGAGGAGAGATTCCGCGAGGAGGACCCGCCCCCCGGCACTCTCCCGCAGGAGTCGCGCAGCAACGCGCTCACGCGCATGTTCAGACTGGAAGCTAGCGACGCCAGGCAGGCGGTGCAGGAGTTTAGGGGGGCCTGCCCCGCCGACGAGACTTTCGCGCCGCGCCGCCGCTACCGCGTGTCGGCCTACCTCGCGCGCGACATACTGCGCGAAGGGCGGCTCAACTTCACGGGGCAGAACGGCTACAACTTCTCAATCCGCGAGTCACCGGGGGCCGTCCCCGCCACCGGGCCGCTCAACGACCCGACGGCCATCCTCTTCGTCCGCGAGGCTCACATAGGGCGCGACGGCAAGTACAACCGCCCGCGCGTCGAGCCGCTCGTACTGCGCGCGCGCGCCGGCGAGTGCATTGAGGTCACACTCACCAACAGGCTACCGAGGGCGCCGGTAGACCTGCCCGGCTACAACACGCTGCCGATGATCGTTGACGACTTCAACGCCAACCAGGTGGTGCCGTCCCGCCGCGTCGGCCTGCACCCGCAGATGGTGCATTACGAGATGCGGAGCGGCGACGGCGCGGACGTGGGACGGAACCCGACGCAGACCGTGGCGCCGGGCGCGAGTATCACCTACCAGTGGTACGCCGGCGACGCGGGCCCCGAGTTGGGCGGGGGCAGGCGGCAGGCCGTGCCCGTCGAGTTCGGCGCGACCAACCTCATCTCGTCCGACCCCATCAAGCACAGCAACAAGAGCGCCATCGGCTCGCTCGTCATCGAGCCGAAGTGCAGCGAGTGGGACGAGGACGACGACTCCACGCACGCGGCCATCGTCCGCAGGACGGCACTCCCGGGCTGCGGCCCGCGCTACACCTTCGCCCCCTTCCGCGAGTTCGTCCTACAGTTCCAGAACGACCTCAACCTGAGGTTCGGCGACGGCCGCCCCGTGCCAAACCTCGCCGAGGCCGAAGACCCGGAAGAGTCCGGCCAGAAGGCTTTCAACTACCGCACCGAGCCTTTCTGGACGCGCCTCTGCTACTGGCCGGCGCTGCAACTGACGGAGGGCGCGAACTGGCCGCCGGCCTCGCAGTGCCCGCAGTCGAACGCGACGGCCACGCGCCAGCTCGACATGACCAACTCTCTTCACAACACACAGATCGGCGGGCGCGACCCCGTGACGCCGGTATTCACCGCGGCCGCAGGCCAGGATGTGCGTT
>DASVWB010000316.1:0-3125 GCA_036389815.1 Pyrinomonadaceae bacterium
GGCCACGCCCACCCCCCACAGGTTGAACTGCCCCTTGTAGACGAGGTAGCCCGAGAACGGCATGATGATCTCGGACGGCAGCGGGATGCAGGCCGACTCGATGGCCATCAGGAGCACGACGCCCGCGTACCCGAGCGTCGAGATAGTCGCCACGATGAAGGCGGACAGGATTTCTATTATTCTCGCGACCAAAGTTTCACTCCGTGAATAGAGGTTGGAGGTTAGAGGTTAGTATTTGAGATTACCGCTTGTCCCACGTTAATCGCGGACGGCTGCCGGCGACGGCCTTTACTAACCTCTAACCTCTAACCTCCAACCTCTATGTTTCATTGCTCCAGCCGTGGCGGCCGATGAGCGGGACGAAGGCGCAGGCGCCGTGCTCCTCGTGCCTGTAGTCGTCTTCGGCGCGGACGACGCGGACGAGGCGCTGCGACTCGCGCGAGGCGCCGACCGGGATGACGAGGCGGCCGCCGACCTTGAGCTGCGCGAGCAGCGGCGCCGGCACCTCCGGCCCGCCCGCGGCCACCAGGATGCCGTCGTAGGGCGCGTGCGCGCTCCACCCCATCGTGCCGTCGAAGCACTTGACGGTGGCGTTGTAGATTCCGAGCGCACGGATGCGCGACTGCGCCTGGCGCGCCAGCTCCGCGATGCGCTCGATGGAGTAGACCTGCCCGGCGACGCGCGCGAGCACGGCCGTCTGGTAGCCCGAGCCCGCACCGATCTCCAGCACGCGGCTCGCCTTGTCGGCTTCGAGCAGCTCGGTCATGCGCGCGACGATGTAGGGCTGCGAGATGGTCTGGTTGGCGTCGATGGGCAGCGCGTGGTCGCCGTAGGCGCGCCCCTGCAAGGCTTCGGGGACGAAGAGGTGGCGCGGCACGTCGGCCATCGCCGCGAGCACGCGCGCGTCCTGAATCCGGTAGTGGTCGCGCAGGCGCTCGACCATGCGCTGGCGCGGGATGCGGAAGCCCGACGACTGCGCGGCAGACCAGTTTGAAGACGAAGAACTCAAAAAGACTCTTCCCCCGACTCGCGCCGACGCCTCAGCCCAGACCCGCCGGCTCGCCCTCCTCCGCCCGGCCGACCTCCTCCGCGCTGAGGCGGTTCCAGGCGTCGAGCGCGTCGAGCGCGTTGTGGTTCGTCATGTCGCTGCGGAGCGGCGTGACCGACACGCAGCCCGCCTCGACGGCCGCGTAGTCCGTCCCGTCCTCCGCGCTCGTGCCGTAGTACTCCTCGCCGATCCAGTAGTACGCCTTGCCGCGCGGGTCGATGTGCTCGGTGATGATGGGGCGCGCCTTCTTGATGCCCTGCCGCGTGACGCGCACGCCCGCTATCTCGCCGGGCGGGATGTTGACGTTGAGCAGCGTGCCCGCGGGCAGCCCCTCGGTCAGGACCTTGCGCGCGGCCGTGACGGCGAAGCGCGCGGACGCCGTGAAGTCGAAGTTCTCGCGCGCGACGAGGCTGAAGGCGAGCCCCGGCACGCCCAGGATGGTGGCTTCGAGCGCGCCGGCGACTGTCCCCGAGTAGGTCGCGTCGTCGCCGAGGTTGCCGCCGTGGTTGATGCCGGAGCAGCAGATGTCGGGCATCTCGTCGGGCGGCAGGATTTGGTTGAGCGCGAGCGTGACGCAGTCGGTCGGCGTGCCGTCCACCGTCCAGTGGCGGGCGTCGATCTTGCGTATGCGCAGCGGGCGCGAGAGCGTCAGGCTGTGCGAGGCGCCGCTCATCTCCGAGGCCGGCGCGACCACGTACACGTCCCCGACCTCGCGCAGCGCCTCCTCCAACATCGTGAGGCCGTCGGAGTGTATGCCGTCGTCGTTTGTCAGAAGGATGCGAACCATATGATTGAACCGCGAGCCATTACACCTTAACGCCTTGATTTATTCAAGCGAGCCCGCGGCGGCGCGGGGCGGAAGAAAAGCCCCGCGACTTTGAAGGCCGCGGGGCTTTCCGGTTCTGCGTTTCGGCGGGCTTCAGGCGTTCGTCGTCTCGGTGTTCTTGCGCGAGAGGCCCTTGATCTGGACGGGCGTGTTCTTCTCCACGTACGAGCCGAGCTTCTTCTTCAGCACCCTCTCCTGGTAGAGCTTGCGCATCATCGCCGCCTCCTCGGCCGCCGTCTTCGGCCCCTCCATCTGCGGCTTGTTCGGGCGCTGGAGGTCGACCTCGTTCAGCACGAGGCTGACGGGCGCCTCGGCCAGCTCGACGCTCTTGTTCTTGGCGAAGATTTCGTGGCGGCCGTGCTCCTTGTACCACTGCGCGACCGTGGCGTTCTGGTGCATCTGCTCGATGATGTTGCGCCAGCCGATGCCGGTGTTGTAGGCGCAGAACGAAATCTCGCCCTCCTGCGTGCCGTACGGGATGATGCACATCTCTGTGCGGCGGAAGTCGTAGTTGAAGAGGTCCTGGAACCACATCCCGGCGATGAAGAGGAAGTTCCAGCGGTCGGCGCGGCGCGCCTCGATGTCCTGCTTCGAGCGCCTGCCGTCCACGCGGCCGTAGGTGCGCCCCGTCAGGCCGAACGACTTGTCGAACTTCTTGAACAGCTCGTAGAGCGAGAACTGGCTCGGCGCCTTGTACGGGTTGTAGTGCTTGAGCAGCGTCAGCCCCATCAGCATGTTCGAGACCCACTTGCCGCGCCCCGCGTCCGTGATGCGCTTCATGTCGTGGACGAGCCCCGGGATGTTCAGGAACTCGGGGACGGGGGCCATCTCCTTCGTCTCCTTGTCGATCATCACGGCCGTCCCCACGCCGCAGTTCGGGTGGCAGCCGCAGGAGACCTGCCCCCACTCGGCGTCAGGCCCGTGCGCGAGGTCGGCGAAGTCGGCGAAGGCGCCCATCAGGGAGAGCGGGAACCAGTCGCGCGTCGGCTCGGTAATGCCGACCTGGCTCTTCACGTCGTGGGCGAGGTGCGAGAGCGTGTAGCGCTGCTGCATGCGGCGCTCGTCCGTGATCTCCTCGTCGCGCCCCGTGAAACTCACGGGCTGGAACGAGAGGAAGGCGATCTTCTTCGGGTTGTCGAGCGCGAAGCGGATGACCGAGCCGACCTGGTCGTTGTTGATGCCGTTGACCAGCGTGATGACGAGCACGATCTCGACGCCCGCCTCGTGCAGGTTGTCGATGGCGCGCAGCTT
>DASVWB010000317.1:0-10319 GCA_036389815.1 Pyrinomonadaceae bacterium
CAGCCCTTCGGTCGCGCGCGCGGACGTGCCCGCCGCGGCCCCTGCGCCCGAGCCGCAGGCGAGCAACATCGGCGTCAACGGCTTCGTCTCGGTCGACCGCGCGCAGCAGGGCAGCTCCTTCCAGGCGGCCGTCGTGATGGGCATCCCGCGCGGCCTGCACGTCAACTCGAACAAGCCGCTCGGCAAGTACGCCGTCCCGACCGTCGTGAAGGTGGACGCGCCGCGCGGCTTCCGCGTCACCTCGGTCACGTACCCGCCCTCGAACGTGCGCACGTTCAACTTCGGCGGCTCCGCGCCCGAGCGCCTCGCGGTCTACGAGGGGCGCACCATCTTCCGCTTCAACGTGAGCGTGCCGGCCGGCCACCCGCAGCGCGTCGAGACCGTGCGCGTCTCGGTGCGCTTCCAGAGCTGCAACGACGAGGTCTGCTTCCCGCCGGCCACGCGCGACCTCGGGCTCCGCATCGCCATCGTCGGCCGCGACACGCCCTCGAACCGCGTCAACGGCCAGCTCTTCGGCGGCGGACGCAGGAAACGGTGAGCGATTGACTCATCGATTCATCGGGTCATTGATTCATTTGTTCTTTCCTTCAATGAATCAATGACCCGATGAATCGATGAATCAATGACTCAATCCCTCACCCCGATGACGGAGAGGAGTCGCCCGGTGCGGCCGTACAGTTTCCTGTCCTGCCGGTAGGAGAAGAAGAGGTCTGTGCGGCACATCGTGCAGAGCGGGAGCGCGTGGACGCGCCCGGGCGAGACGCCCGCCTCGACCAACTGCCGGCGGTTCGCTTCGTGCAGGTCCACGAGCGCGTGACCTTCGCGCGCCGGGGTGAAGAGGGAGTCGGCGTCGGGGAACTTTTCGCGGAAGGCGTCGATCACGTCGGGGCCGACCTCGTAGCAGCAGCCGAGCGCGGCCGGGCCGAGCGCGGCGCGCACGTCGCGCGGGTCGGTGCCGAACTCGTCGCGCAGCGCGGCGAGCGCGCGTCCGACTATCCCGGCGAGCGTCCCGCGCCAGCCGGCGTGGACGGCCGCGCACGCGCCGCCGCGCGCGTCGCCGAGGAGGACGGGCACGCAGTCGGCCGTCTTGACGCCGAGCAGCACGCCCTTCCGCGCGGTCGCCAGCGCGTCGCAGCGCTCCTGCTCGGAGCGCCGATCCTGCGGCTCGCGCACGACGAGCACCGAGGAGCCGTGCACCTGCCAGCAGGCGGCGAGCGACCACTCGCCCCCGAGCGCGGAGAGGAAGCGGCGGCGGTTCTCGCCTATGTTCTCCGCAGAGTCCTGGTCGAAGCCCGCGAGGTTGAGCGACGCTTCCGGGAAGGGGCTCACGCCGCCGCCGCGCGTCGAGAAGGCGTTGGCGAAGCCCTCGCGTTCGAGCCCTTCGCAGGCGAGCGCGCGCACGCCGCCCTCGCCCGTGAGCCAGCGGAAGCCGGCCCGCTCTATTTCGGTCTCAGCCGTGATCGTCTCCATCGGGATAGACATTATCGAAATCCGGCGCGTGCGTGAAGTGCTGGCGCGCACGCCGCGCTTCCGCGAGCGCGTCTTCACAGAAGGGGAGCGCGCCTACTGCGACGCGCGCGGCCCGGCGGCGGCCGCGCAGCACTACGCCGCGCGCTTCGCCGCCAAGGAGGCGGCCTTCAAGGCGCTCCGCACGGGCTGGCGCGACGGCCTCTCCTGGCACCACGTCGAAGTCGCCGCGGACGAACTCGGCGCCCCCCTCCTCCGACTCTCCGGCCACGCCCGCGACCTCTTCGAACGCCTCGGCGCCACGCACGCGCACCTCTCGCTCTCACACACGGCCGACCACGCCGTCGCGCAGGTACTCTTCGAGAAGAGAGGCTAGAGACTAGGAGGCTAGAGACTAGAGGCCGGGGGCCGGTTAAGACATCAACTCTTAACCGGCCCCCGGCCTCTAGCCTCTAGCCTCTACTAATTCCAGCCGTCCGGGCCCCTCGGCGCGCCGCGGAGATCGTTGGTCAGGCGGCGCCGGCCGTCGCGGCCGACCTCGATGCGCGTGGCGCGCGTCTCCTCCAGGGTGGCGGGGCGGTAGGCTTCGGAAGGCTCGACCGCGGCGGCGCCGTGCGGCTCGTAGGCCGCGCGCGTCGGCCGGGGTTCGTAAGAGACGACGGCGGGCGCCTCCGTCTGCGCCGTCAGCGTCAGCCCCGAAGGCGCGGCGGATGCCGCGAGCGCCAGCAGCCCCCACGGGTCTCCGTGCAAAGAGCACTCGTGGTCGGGCACGAAGGCGGGGGCGAGCGCCACGCGCTCGCGCTGCGGGCACGAGGGCGCGGCGCGCAGCCCCGTCTCCGGGTCAATGTCGACGAAGGTGACGGAGGCGGGGCGCGCGAACTCCTCGCCGCCCAGTTCGGGCCGCAGCTCGACGGCGCGCCGCATGAACTCCGTCCACGCGGGCAGCGCCGCGTCCGCGCCCGTCAGCCCCAACTCCTCGCCGCCGTCGAAGCCGACCCACACGACGCAGACGAGGTTCGGCGTGTAGCCCGCGAACCAGCCGTCGCGGCTGGTGCCGGTCTTGCCCGCGACGGCCACGCCCTTGAAGGCGCCGCGCGCCGCGCGCGCCGTCCCGTGGTCGACGACGGCCGAGAGCATGTCCGTCAGCATGTAGGCGGTCGCGGGCTTCAAGACCTGCGCGGACGAGACGAGCCGTTCTTCGAACGCGGCCTCGCCGCCGCCCTCGACGCGGACGAGCGGGCTGGGCCGCACGACGCGCCCGCCGCCCGCGAAGGCCGTGTAGGCGGTCGCCACTTCGAGCGGCGTGGCCTCGGCCGTCCCGAGCGCGAGCGAGGGGTAGGCTTGCGGCCGCGGGAAGCCGAGGCGTTCGGCGAGCGTGGCGACGCGCGTCAGCCCCGCGCGCATCGCCGCGTCCACCGTCACGACGTTGAGCGAGCGGACGAGCCCCGTGCGCAGGGTCACGTCGCGCATCGAGAAGCCGCCGCCGTAGTTGGCCGGGCGGTAGCGCGAGCGCAGGTCGTAGGTGAACTCGCGCGGCGCGTCCGAGGAGAGCGTGAGCGGCGAGATGCCGGACTCCAACGCCGCCGCGTAGACGACCGGCTTGAAGACCGAGCCGGGCTGGCGGCGCGCGTCGGTCGCGCGGTTCAACTGCGACCCGGCGTAGGACGTGCCGCCGACCATCGCCAGCACGTGCCCGGTCTGCGGGTCTAGGGCGACGAGCGAAGCCTGCGGCCGCCGGCGCCCCTTGAAGATTTTTTCCAGCCGCCCGACCTGTCGCGCGACCGCCTCCTCGGCGGCGCGCTGCAAGTCGAGGTCGAGCGTCGTGTGGACGCGCAGGCCCCGGCCTTCGCCGCCCGCCGCGTCGCCGAGGCGCGACTCGACCTCGCGGCTCACGTAGTCGATGAAGTAGGGCGCGGTGGCGTCGGCGTGTTCGAGCGGGGCGACGCGGACGGGCTCGCCGGAGGCGGCGCGCGCCTCGTCAGAACTGACCGCGCCGTCGCGCAGCATCCCGGCGAGCACGGTGTTGCGGCGCGCGCGCGCCTCCTCGGGGTGGCGGTCGGGCGCGTAGCGCGCGGGGCTGCGGATCATGCCGGCGACGGTCGCCGCCTCCGCGAGCGAGAGGTCTCGCAGCTCCTTGCCGAAGTAGACGCGCGCCGCCTGCCGCACGCCGCGCACCGCGATGGAGCCGCGCTGGCCGAGGTACAGCTCGTTGCAGTAGAGCGCGAAGATGTCCTCTTTCGACATCCTGCTCTCCAAGACCGACGCGATGGCGGCCTCGCGGAACTTGCGGCGGAGCGTGCGCTCCGGCGTCAGGTAGGTGTTCTTGACGAGCTGCTGCGTGATGGTCGAGCCGCCCTGCTTCAGCTCCTGCGAGTCGTCGCCCCAACTGAAGGCCGCGCGCGCGATGCCCTGAAGGTCTACGGGGCCGTGCTCGAAGAAGCGCCGGTCTTCGACCGAGAGCACGGCGCGGCGCAGCACCTCGGGGATTTCCCCGTAGGCGAGCGCGGCGCGGTCGGCCGTCTTCTCGCCGGCCTCGACCGTGAGCGGCTCGGGCGCGAGCGTGAACGATTCGAGCCGCACGCCGTCGCCCGTCAGTTTCGAGACCTGCCCGCGGCGGTCGAACTCGACGCGGACGAGCGCCGGCGTCGCGGCCTCGTCGGCCTGGGCCTCGGAAGGGTAGATTTCGACCGCGGGGCCTTCGACCTTGAAACGCCCGTTCCAGACGCGGCTCGCCTCGCCCTCGACGTAGCCGGCGCGGCGCAGGATTTCCGCGAGGCGTTCGGGGCCGAGGCTCTGCCCCTCGCGCAGCGTGCGCGGCGCGGCGTAGATGCCGGCGCGGCTCGTCAGGTAGCCCGAGGCCATCCGCGCGTCGACGACTTTCGAGTAGTGTGAGTAGAGGTAGGCGAAGGCGGCCGAGGTGGCGACGACCGCGGCGACTACGAGCACGCCGACGACGCGCAGGGCGGTTTTGATGACGGAAGGGCGGCGCCCCGCTTCGCGGTAGAAGGCGGCGCGGCGGAAGCCGCGTCGCGCGCGCCCGCCGTCAACCTCCGCCCAACGCGTCTGATGCTCTCGCGCCATTCGTCTCCTCCGCCCGCCGGACACACTAAGCCCTCGGCGGGCAGACGCACGCCGCCCGCGTGTCTTTCCGGCTTCCTCGCGTGTGCGGGAAGTAAACTGCCAATCGTCACAGATTTCTCGTTTCCAGGAGGCACGGGGAGAGCCTTCCGAAGAACCTCCGGGCTCGCGCACTCTCAGCCGAACATCATCGAGAACGCGGCGGTCGAAACGGCCAGCGTGATCGTCACGATGATGATGGCGAGGAGCTTCATAAAGCTGTCGGCTATCTCCTTCATAAAGTCCTGTCTCCCCCTGGTCTTGTTGCTTACGTCCGCCGCTGCACGTTGCAACGCCCGTGCCCGCGCGCGCACGCCCCGCGAGCCCGCCCTAAGTTTCTTGGACTAAAGATTTAGCCTTATGAGGCGGCCGTGCGCGCGCCGGCCTTCGCCCGCTTTCAGTACGAAGGCTGCGGGACGGCCGTGCCTCTACGCGTTTTGAAACGAGTCAGGGGGAGGGCTCTTCAGTCTTTGGCGGGCTGGCGCTCGCGGCGGCGGCGGAAGCTGAACCGGCCGACGCCCTTCTCGGGGTGGACTTCGAGCAGTTCGCGGACGGTGGGCAGAGCCTCGCGCGCGGCCTCCGTGCCGGCGTCGATGAACTCCCCGGCGCGCGTCATCTCGTCCCAGCGGAGGTGCCCGACCGCTGGGCTCACGACCACGTCGGCGAGCTGGCGCTGGTACTCTACGGCCACGCGCTGGACGACTACCATTGACTGGAGCAGGACGCCGATGACGGAGACGGGCGGCCCCAGGAATTTCGCGCCCTCGGAGTTCACGTCCACCGCGACGACCACCTCCGCGCCGAGCGCGCGCACGGCCGAGACGGGCAGGTTGGCGACGAGCCCGCCGTCCACGAGCTGACGCCCCTCGGAGTCAGTGACGGGGACGTACCAGCCGGGGACGGCGCAGCTCGCGCGGATGGCGAAGCCGAGGTCGCCCTCGTCGCGCATGACGACGGCGCCGCCCGTGCGCAGGTCTGTGGCGACGGCCGCGAAGGGGACGGCCAGCTCCTCGAAGCGCGTGACGGGGAAGCGCGCCCGCACGTACTCCTCAAGCATCGCGTTCGACTGGACGCCGAGCCGCGAGAGCGTCATCCGCCCGAGGTCGCGCCAGCGCAAACTGCGCCCGATCTCCTCTATCTCCTCGACGGGCATCCCCGAGGCGTACGCGCCGCCGACGAGCGCGCCGGCCGAGGTGCCGGCCACGCAGTCGAAGCGCAGGCCCGCCTCGGCGAAGACCTTCAGCACGCCGACGTGCGCCAGCCCGCGCGCCGCCCCGCCCGAGAGCGCCAGCCCCAGCCGCGGCCGCCCGCCCGTCCTGTCTGACTTGAACCGCATACGAGTCGCGGGCGCCGTCACGGATTCCGAGCCCGCCTTGTAAGAACGCGCGGGGGCGGCCGCGGGTTTCGACCCGCCGCGCCCGGCTCAGCGCGTGCGCGTGCGCGGCGCGCGCCCGGCGCCGGCGCCGCCGCCGCCCTGCCCGCCGCCGCCGGGACTCTGCAACCCTTCGCCGAGCGACTCGTCGAGGACGGCTATCTGCGCGGCGGCGCGCGCCTCTTCGAGGAAGTCGTCTGTGTCGGACTCGATCTTGCGCTCGGCCAGCTCGGACTGGAGCGCGTCGTAGACCGCCTTCAGCTCGGGGACGATGCGACCCGGCGACTGGCGGCGCAGGCGCGGGACGTAAACGTCCTTGTAGTAGCTCTCGACCTCCTGCGGCGTGACGACGGTGAAGGAGCGGAAGCGGAAGTCGAGGTACTTCTCCATGTCTATGCGCTCGTGGATGATGTCGCGCAGTTGCTCGGCCGTCAGCCCGACGCGCTCCATCCGGTGCTGGAAATCCTCGCGCGAGGGGAAGCGGTTGACGAGGTCTGCCTCGGCCTTCTTCATCTCCTCCTCGGTGGCGTGGACGTGCGGCAGCTTCTCGGCCTCCTGAAGGACGAGCCGCTGGTCGATGAGGAGCTGGAGCACGCGGCGCAGGTCTTCACGGCGCGGGCTGTCTACGGGCACGCCCGGCTGGAGCGCGAGCTGCCAGAGCAGGTCGGAGTAGGTTATCAGCTCCGAGCCGTTGACGACCGCCACCATGCGGTCGACGACCTCCCCTCCCCCGGCCGCCGGCGTCTGCGCGACGCCCGCGCACGGGAGGAGGAAGACCATGATTGCCGGCAGCAGTCTCTTCATGCACAAACCCCCGAACATCGAAGCTCCAATTTCAAATCTCAAATTTCAAATCTCAAATTCTTAGAAAGTCTGCCCGAAGCGGAAGTGGAGCTGGCTGTTCTTCAGGCGGTGGACGGCCGAGCCGCCGCCGAACTGCGGGACGGCGAACTCGGGCGGGTTGAGCATGTAGGCCCAGTCCGCGCCGAGCGAGCCGAGCGGCGTCTTGAGCCTGAGCCCCAGCCCGACCGTGTGCGTCCACTTCTGGCACGTGTTCGGGTCGCGCCCGGCCTCGCAGCGGCCGGGGTGGAAGAGGTCGCTCAGGCGGTCGAAGACGTTGCCGCCGTCGTAGAAGGGCACGGCCTGTAGGTTGCGCGTGAGGGCGACGCGCGCCTCAAGGTTGACGACCGCCATCGCGTTGCCGCCCAAGGGCACGGTGAAGGGGTTGACGGCGACGACCTTGCCCTCGCGGTCGCGGAACGTCCCGCACGGCGGGAGGAACGCGGGCGGCGGGCTCGTGTTCGTCACCGGCCCCGCCTGCGGCCCGAAGGTGCAGAAGGGCGCGACGACGCGCGGGCCCGCCTCCTCGAAGCTGAACCCGCGCAAGGAAGTCGCGCCGCCCGAGAAGAAGCGCTCGCTGATGGGGAGACGGCGGTCGGCGTCGTCTATCACGCCGTTGCCGTTGCGGTCGCGCGGGTTGAAGAGGCTCGCGAGCCCGAGCTGCACGCTCGCCGCCAGCACCGTGTCGCGCAGCCGCCCGAGCGCGTGGTAGCGCTGGTACCTGAGGTTCAGCTTGTTGAAGGAGAGGTTGCCGCCGAGCGCCTTCGCGGCGAGCGCGTAGTCCACGCTCAGGAAGTCGCCGCGCGTCGGGTCGAACTGCCGGTCGCGCCGGTCGCGCGCCAGGCTCGCGCCGAAGCGCGACAGCCGCACGGCCCGGTCGGGTTGCAGGACGTTGGCGATGAGCAGGCTCTCGATGTTGGAGAGGCGCACGTCCTCGTAGTTGTAGCGCAGGTACAGGGTCGTGCGCCTGACCTGCGCGCCCGAGGGCGTCAGCTCGAGTTCGAGGTCGCGCCGCGTCTCGGCGTTGAAGGTGAAGCGGTTTATCGCCGGGCCCTTCGTGCGCCGCCCGAACTCGTCGACGAGTTCGCCCTCCTCGTCGAAGCGCTGGACGATGCCGTTGGTGCCGCGGTCGATGGTCGAGCGGAAGAAGCGCGTGACCGAGGTGTCGTGCTGGTACTGGAGCGAGAGCGTGAGCGGCGCGAAGTCCTTCTCGCCGTAGCGGCGGAAGCGCGGGTCGAAGTACTCGAAGCGGACGAGCTGCTGCTCGCGGCTGGCGCGCGTGCGGATGGCGCCCTGGCGGAGCCTGCCGAAGAGGTTGGTGTTGCGCACCTCGAAGCCGCCGAGCGCGCCCGTGTCGGTCGAGAAGCCGACGATGTACTCGGTCGTCAGGCTCTTGCGCTCCTCCACGTCGATGATGACGTCGCGGCGCCTGAAGCCGCCGGGGCCGTCCGGCGCGGGCTCCGTGCGGATGAGCACCTGGCGGAACGCCTCGGCCGTGTTCAGCAGCGTCCGCTCGCTCTCGGCGAGGTCGTCGCCGCGCAGCACCTCGCCCTCGCGCAAAGGTATCGCGTCGAGCACGGCCTCCTTCTTCGTCCGCACCAGCCCGTTGACGTAGATGTGGTTGATGAAGAACTTGTCCGACTCGCTGACCTGGTAGACGAGGCGCACGCGCTCGTCGCCGTCGGCCGCGGCGGGCAGCTCGTCGAGGGCGACCTGCACGTCGGCCTCGACGTAGCCGTTGCGGACGTAGTGGGCGCGCATGCGCTCGCCGTCGGCGCGCGCGGCCGCGCGCGAGTAGGGGCCGCCCACGACGAGGCAGCCGTCGTCGGGCGGCGCGCCGGCCGGCGCCTCGTCGCGCGCCGCGGTGCCGAGGGCGCAGCGCGCGTCGCGCAACTGCTCGGCGGTGTAAATCTGGTTGCCGCGCACCTCGACGCCGGCGACGCGCGTCAGCGGGCCTTCCGAGACGGCGAAGGTGATGATGAGGTTGTCGGCGTCGGGCCGGATGCCCTGGCGGACGGTGACGGCGGCGCGCCGGTAGCCGAGGTCGCGCATGCGGGCCTCGACGACGCGGCGGTCGTGTTCGAGCGCGTCCTCGCTCGTGTAGCCGCGGCCGTAGCCGAGCAGCGGGATGATGCCGAGCACGTTCGCCGTCTGCGTCCGCAGCTCCGGGTCAACGTCGGCGAGCGTGATGCGGTCGGTGCCCTCGATGCGGATGTCCGTGAGCTTGAAGCGGCGGCCGCGCTCGACCTGGTAGGCGATCTGGACGTTGCTGTTCGCCAGCTCGTCGGGGTTGAGCATCTCGCAGGGGTCGGCCTCGGCGCCGAGCGCGTCGGGCGGCGGGGCGAGCGGCGGCGTGACGGTGCAGACGGCCGTCACGTCGTTGAAGAAGTAGCCCTCGCCCTGGAGGCGGTTGCGCAGGCGGCGGCGCCCCTCCTCGATGGCCGAGTAGTCGATGGTGCCCTCGCGCTCGATGGGCAGCAGCTCGCGCCGTCGCTTCTCGCTCAGCTCGTAGCCCTCGACCGCGACCTTGACGAGCGGGCCGACGCTCCCCTTGAGCGTGACGCCGACGCGGTCGCCCTCCGGGTTGAGCCGCACGTCCGGCTCCTCGAAGCGCGGGGCGAGGTGCCCCGTGGCGATGACGGCCTGCCGGAGGCGGCGCACGTCGTCGCCGAGCGCGGCCTGCGTGAAGCGCTCGCCGGGCTGGAGCTTGAGCCCGCGGCGGGCCTCGGCCAGCGCCGCGGCGTCGAGCCCCTTGACCTCGACGTTGAAAGCCTCGACCGTGGCGGGCGGGCCCGGCCGCACGCTGAAGACGACGGTGGCGCGCGTGCGCGTCGGGTCGAGGCGCGTCTCGTAGCCGACCTCGCCGCGGTAGAAGCCGCGGTCGCGCAGGTACGCCTGCACGGCGTCGGCGTTCTCGCGCAGCGACTGCTCGCTGAGGCGCTTGCCCGGCTCAAGGAGCGTGACGCGCGAGCGCAGCTCGTCCTCGGTGATCTCGGCGCCGGAGTCCGCGCCGATCTCGAACTCGATGCCGGCGACCGCGACCTGCGGGCGCAGCACGAAGCGGAGCGCGACGCGGGGGCGGCCGTCCGCGCCCGGGCCGGCGGCGTCGCGCGCCTCGACGCGCGCGTCCGCGACGCGCCCCGTCTCGAAGAGCGCGAGCAGTGACTCGCGCACGAGCACGGCCGAGAAGGCCGAGCCGGCCGCGACCTTCAGGCGCGCGCGCAGCTCGCCGAGCGCCGCCTCGTCGAGCGAGGCGCCCTCGACTTCGAGCGCGACGCTCTCGACCGTCCGCCCCTCGTAGCGGCTCAGGTCGGGCGCGAGGCGCGCGGCGGCGTCGCCGCCGGCGCGCGCGAAAGGGGCGGCGGCGAGCAGCGCGAGAGCTAGAAGTAAGACCCGCTGGATGTTCACGATCAGTAGACGGTAGTCAGTAGACAGTAGTCAGTGGAAAACTTCCTCGTTACGAATCGTCAGCGATTCAGCGTCGGCGCGCGCCCCGCGGGGCGCTACTGACTACTGTCTACTG
>DASVWB010000318.1:0-11483 GCA_036389815.1 Pyrinomonadaceae bacterium
GCTCAGGTCGGGCGCGAGCCGCGGCCCCGCGCCGCCGGCCAGCGCGCGGGCGGGCGCGACGAGCAGTAACAGAGCCAGAATTGAAACCCGCCGGATAGTCACTTTGCTGGTAGTCAGTAGTCAGTAGTCAGTAGTCAGTACAAACGCGTTCGTTGTATCGAATCGTCCGAGTGTCAGCGTCAGTTGCCGCAATGCGGGGCGCTACCGGCTACCGACTACTCCTTGTTCAATATCTCTTCCGGAAACGCAGCTCGAAGTTGAAGTTGTTGCTGCTCGTGCGCAGCGTGTCGGCCGCGCCCTGCTGGTACTGGGCGATGAACGACAGGCGGTCGCTGACGCGGTACTCGACGGCGATGACCTGGTTTGGCTCGCCCGTCACGTTGGTCGAGTAGGTGATGGCGAGGTTGCGGTTCACCTGCCGCCCCACCGTCAGCCTCGCCGTCGGGCTCTGCCCGCCGCGCCCCGCGATGACGGGGTCGAACTCGAAGCGGTTCAGGCCGAAGAGCTTGTCGGTCGCCTTCTGCACGGGCGCGTTGATGAGCGTGTCGGTCAGCAGGCTCGTCGCCGTCCCCAGCCCCGTCTGCGCCAGCGTCGAGGTGCCCTCGGGGCCGCCCGAGAGGTTCCCCGTCGTGATGAGCGCGATGACGTCGGCCTGCGGCAGCGGCGGGTCGGAGGTGGCCGTCGTCGTCAGCCCGCCCGAGAGCGGCCCCGACATCGTGACCGTCACGCGGTAGCCGCGGATGTCGGCCTGCGTCTGGAGGTTGATGACGGGCGGGGCGTCCGGGCGCGGCGGCAGGTCGACGATGGCGCGCTGAATCTCGTAGCGGTCGTTGCGGAAGGCGACCGTGCCGCGCGTCGCCGTGATGCGCCCCGAAGTGATGGGGGCGTCCACGGGCCCGTGCACGCGCAGGTTGAGCGAGCCGACCATGTCGGCGAGGTTGTTGCGCACGACGAGGGCGTCCTGGCCCTGGATGGTCAGGTCGAGCGTGGCGGCGGGCCCCGCGAGCGCGCCGCCCCCGCCGCCGCCGCCCGAGGTGATGGGCACCTCGTTGCGCCGGTCGATGAGGTCGGCGAGGTCTATGTCCTCGGTGATCTCGGCGCGGCGCACCTTGACCGTGCCCTTGACGGCGACGCGGAGCACGTCCTCGAAGCGGCCGCCGATCTCGACGCTGGCGTCGGCCGTGGTGGGGAGGTCGCCGAGGAAGGCGGGCAGCGTGACGAAGGCGGCGGCCGGCACCGTCACGTTCTCGCCGCGCGCGACGAGGCGGAACTGCGTCGGCGTGAAGCCCGAGATGAGCGCGCCGCCCGTCACGGAGAAGCGGCCGCCGCCGAGCCGGCCCGTCAGGCTCTCGATGTTGGCCTGGTTCGAGTTGAAGCGGACGGCCGCGTTGACCTCCGAGGCCGTCAGCCGCTCGCTCTGGAGCAGCAGCGCGAGCGAGCCGTTCTGCACCGAGGCCGTGCCCGTCACCTGCGGCCGCTCGAAGGTGCCCGAGACGCCGACGGCCACGCGCGCCACGCCCGAGAGGAAGAGGTTCTGGCGGGCGCTTGAGAGCACGCGCAGGTTGAGGTCGCCGTTGACCGAGAGGTTCTGGCGGCCGCCCGCGCCGAGCGCGGCCGTCCCGCCGAAGGTGATGTTCGTGCCGGGGCCAGTGAACCGCGTGCGCTCGAACGTGACCTCGTTCGGCTTGAAGGTGACGACGAGCGGGTTCTCGGCCCTCAGCTCCACGTCCTGCATGCTGACGACCAGCTCGGTGAACTCGGCGCGCCCCGTGACGGCGTCGGCGAGCGACTCGCCCTCGTCGGCGATGAGGTTGCCCGCGGCGCGGATGGTGCCCGTGGCGCGCCCCGTCACTTGCAGGTCCGGGTTGTTGAGGAGCGCGCGGAAGAGCGGCGTCAGGTCTGCGCCCGTCAGCGTCGTCTCGACGGTCGCGGGCATGTTCTCGCCCGCGAGGTCTACGGTCGCGCGGACGACCTGCGGCTGGCCGAGCAGCCCCGTCGTCAGCTCGGCGACGAACTTCTGGTCGGCGGTCATGCGGCCGACGAGCGTGAGCGGGCCAGCGGGCTGGCCGTTGACGGCCACGTCGCGCCCCTGCGCGTTGACCTCGGCCTTGAGCGTGGCCGGGTCGAGCGGGTTGCCCGAGAGCGTCGCCGCGAAGTCGGCCTTGCCCGCGAGCGCCGGCAGCCCGCGCCCCGCGCCGAAGAGCGACGTGAAGAGCGCGAGGTCGACGTTCTTCCCCTCGACGCGGAAGTCCTGGACGTTGACGCTGGGGATGTCGATGCCGCCCGTGTTGCTCCTGCCGAAGTCGATGCGGCCGCCGGCCGTGACGCGCCCGTCGCCGAGCCGGAGGTCGAAGGCGTCGAGGTTGACGCTTGCGCCGCTGAAGGTGGCGCGCGCGACGATCTCGTCGTACGGCGTCGAGCCGATGCGCCCGGCGGCGACGCGCAGGTCGGCGCTCCCGGTCATCGCGCCGGGGTAGCCCCTCACGCTTATCTTCCCCGAGGCCGGGCCCATCCCCGAGAGCTGGCCGACGACCGCGCCGGTCGTCGTCATCGGCGTCGCGCCGGCGGGCGACTGCGCGCCGCCGACGCCGAGCGCCGCGAGCAGGTTCCCGGCGTTGACGCCTTCGAGCGCCGCGTCGAACTCGACGTTGTCCTGGCCGGCGCGCGGGATGACGGCCGTGAAGGTGACGCCGCCGCCGTCGGGCTCGGCCAGCCGGCCGTTCGTGACGCGCGTCTCGGCCGCGTTCGAGGCCACGTCGGCCGAGAGCGCGCCGAGGTCGCGCTCGCGCATCGTGAGCGACTGCAACTCGAAGCGGCCGTTGACGACCGGCGCGTCGAGCGCGCCCGTCACGGTGCCTTTGAAGCTGAGGTTGCCGGCGAGCCGGAGCGCGCTGTCGT
The DNA here is from genome assembly GCA_036389815.1 of Pyrinomonadaceae bacterium. GTDB lineage: Bacteria > Acidobacteriota > Blastocatellia > Pyrinomonadales > Pyrinomonadaceae > QHXN01. The sequence continues at coordinate 2,899 of DASVWB010000318.1, forward strand.
TGACCTTCGACTCCACGTCCCGCGGGAGCAGCCCGGTCGAGAGCACGACGGCCTGAAGCTCGGAGGCGTCGGTCGAGTTGAGGTTCACGGCGAGGTCCGTGCCGCCGCGGAAGGAGAAGCGCCCCGTGGCCGTCAGCTCGGTCGCGCCGGCGCGCAGGTTGGCGCGCTCGATGTCGAAAGTGCCGCGGTCGGCCGTCAGCGCCAACTGCCCCGTCAGCGGCGTGCGCGCCGAGGCGTCGCGCCCCGTCGCGCCCTCGAAGTTCAAGTCCACGCGCCCCGAGGCGGCGCGGAAGTTCGTGCCGGGGAAGTCGAGCTTGACGGTGCCGGTCGCCGCGCCCGTCAAAGGCACGGCGTTGCCGGAGGCGAGCGCGAGCAGGCCGCCCGCGTCCACGCCCTCGAAGGTCGCGCGGACGCTCGAAGCGGCGCGCCCGCCGGTGGCAACCGTGGCGCTGCCGCGCGCGCGGCCGTTGAAGATGTCGGCGACGAAGTCGTTGAGTTGCACCTGTTCGTTCGTCGCCACGACGGCCGCGCGCGCGCGACCCAGGCTCAACTCTCCGAGCACGCCGCCGCCCAGGCTCAAGTCCGCGCTCGCGCGGTAGCGCCCGCCCGGCTCCAGCACGAAGCGCGGCCGCGCGAGCCGCACGTTCTCGACCCGCCCCGCCTGCGGCTTCGCGCCCTTCGACGTGTTCGGCACGGTGAAGGCGACCGTGCCGACGCCGATGTCGCCGGAACTGCCCTCGACGCGCCCCGCGGGCGAGACGGCGAGGCGCACGCCCGCGATGTTGATGCCGCCCGTACGCGCGCCCGCCGCGTTCAGGCCGGCGACGTTCAGTCGCGCGACCGTCGCGGTCGCGGAGTTGTCCGGGTTGACGGTCGCGTCGAGCCCCGCGGCCTCGACGCCGCCGACGGCCGCGCCCCTCGCGTCGATCCGGCCGGCGCGCGCCGAGTCGGCCGTCACCCTCATGCGGCCGTCCGGGCCGCGCGCGGCCTTCACGCCCGAGACCTGCGCGCCCGCGACGCGCCCGCCGTCGAAGACGACCGAAGAGGCCGACGCGAGGGCCGCGCTCCCGCCCGACACCTCGCCGCCTTTGAGTTCGGCGGCGGCGTCCTTGACGAAGAGGCCGGCGACGCTCGTCGAGCCGCTGCGCGCGGAGGCGGCGCGCAGGTCGCCCAGCCAGCGGAAGTCAGACCCCGTGCCCGTCACGCCACCGACGAGCTGCACCATGTTCAGGCGGAAGTCGCCCGCGGTCAGAAGCTCCGCGACCGCCTTCCCCTGCGCCTCGTAACTGCTCCCGCGCCCCGTCGCCGTCGCGTCCACCTGCAAGGCCTTCAGCCGCACGCCGTCGGCCGCGAGCGAGTCCGAGACGATGCCGCCCTCGACCCGGTAGCGGTCGCCCTCGCCCTCGACCCTGCCCTCGAAGCGCCCCGTGCCGCGCATCGTCGTGTCGAGCCTGAGCACGTCGGAGGTCTGCGTGAGGTCTACGTCGGCGCGCACGTCCATGTGGTAGCTCAAGCGCCGCCAGTCGTCGAGCGCCCCCGAAAGGTGCGCCTCCGCGACGGGCGAGCGCAGGACGAGTTCCTGTATGTCGGCGCGCACCTGGTTGGCGCGCGCGCGGAGCCGGATGTCTACGGGGTTGACGGCGCGGCCGTTGAGCGTGAAGGTCGAGTCGGTGGACGACAGCTCGACGCGGTTCATGCGGCTCTCGGCCGGCGCGTTGAGGTCGTCGGGCTGGACGGTGGCGCGGACGTTCCTGGCCTCGCCCGAGATGTCGTAGCGGCGGTCGTCGTAGTGGACGACGGCGTCGTTGACCGTGACATCGGCGGTCGAGTAGGCGAAGAGTATCCGCTGGTTCGGCTCGGGCGGCGGGACCTTCAGCCCCGAGAAGTTCGAGCGCCCCTCGGCGTCGTAGACGACCCAGATTTCCGGGCGGTCGACGGTGAGCTTCTCAAGGTTGACGTTGCGCGTCAGGTTGAGCGCCCACATGTCCTCGACGCGCACCTTGGCGACGATGCGGCCGACGTTGCCCAGGGCCGCCCCCGTCTCGGCGTTGTAGAGCTTGAGGTCGTTGATCTCGACCTCGCGCGCGCCCAGCCGCGAGCGGAACGAGCCGACCTCGGCGCGGACGTTGTACTTGGCGAGCGTCGAGACTATCTGGCGCGCGACGTAGCGGTCTATCTGCCCCGTCCGGTAGAAGAGGAAGAGGATGAAGGCCAGGGCGACGACGGCGACGACGGCGACGAGGCCCGTCCACATCGCGGTGCGGCGGTTGACGACGCGCCGGATGCCGCGGCGTCGGCGGCGCGCGGGCGCGCCGTCGCCCGGCGGGGGCGGCGGGGGGGGCTCGCCCTGCGGCCCGGGTGTCGGCTGAGCTTGCGGCTCGTCGTGCTCGTCCGTCGGCATAACTTTTCCGTGAAGTGGCGCCGGGGGAGCCGGGGCCGAGAAATAGAAACTTCCGGTAAGAGACCTAAACCTTGTTCGTTTCGGGGGCCGGCCGTTTAGGCGGGCGCGGTGTCCGGCCCCGGCGTCGTCGCCTCGCGCAGCGCGCGGTCGTCGCGCGCGGGGCTCCCCAGCGGCACGTTGCCCACTATCTCCAGCTCGAACCCTTCGAGCGCCGAGACGCGCGGCGGGTGGTTCGTCAGCAGGAGTATCCGGCGCAGCCCCAGCTCGTGGAGTATCTGCGCGCCGACGCCGTAGTCGCGGTCGGTGCCGTAGCCGGTCTCGACCGACGCCTCCTGCTTCGACAGCCCCCGCTCGCGCATGAGCTGGTAGGTGCGGAGCTGGTGGACGAGGTCGAGGTTGTTCTGCCGCTGGCGCAAATATAGAACGACGCCGCGCCCCTCGGCCGCGATGCGCTCCAGCGCGGCGTGGAGCTGGAAGCCCGTGTCGTCGACGAGCGAGCCGAACATGTCGCAGGTCACGTTCTCGGTGTGGACGCGCACGAGCACCGGCTCGTCCGTGCGCACGTCGCCCATCACCATCGCGAGGTGCACCTCCTCGCTGAGGACGTTCTCGAAGGCGACGGCGCGGAAGGTGCCGTAGACGGTCGGGAGGTCGGTCTCGACCGCGCGCCGGACGAGCACCTCCTTCTGCATCCGGTAGCGGACGAGGTCGGCGACCGTGATGATCTTCAACTGGTGGCGCGCGGCGAACTCTTCGAGCTGCGGCATGCGCGCCATCGTGCCGTCCTCGTTCATGATCTCGCAGATGACGCCGGCCGGGTAGAGCCCGGCGACGCGCGCGAGGTCGACGACCGCCTCGGTCTGCCCCGGCCGGACGAGCACGCCGCCCTTCTTCGCGCGCAGCGGGAAGACGTGGCCGGGTCGGGCCAAGTCCTGCGGGCGCGTCTTCGGGTCTACGGCCGTCAGTATCGTCGTCGCGCGGTCGGCGGCCGAGATGCCGGTCGTCACCCCTTTGCGCGCCTCGACGGAGACGGTGAAGGCCGTGCCGAGGAACGAGGTGTTGTCGGCGACCTGCATCGTCAGGTGCAGCTCGTCGCAGCGCTCCTCCGTGAGCGGCATGCAGATGAGGCCGCGCGCGTGCGTCGCCATGAAGTTGATGACCTCGGGCGTGACCAGCTCGGCCGCGCAGGCGAGGTCGCCCTCGTTCTCGCGGTCCTCGTCGTCCACGATGATGATCATGCGGCCCCCGCGCAGTTCAGCGGCGGCCTCCTCGATGGAAGCAAAGGGCATGTTGTCCGGGCCTTAAAAAGCGTCTGTGGAGAGCTTTAGCAGTCGCCGGGTATGTTACCTGAAACGGGGCGTTTTGGCGAACGGATTGTTCGCGCCGCGCCGGCCCCGCGAAGTACGCGCAAAGGCGGTCCGGCCGGCCCGACTTTTGGGGGCCGGGCGGGCCGGAAGCGTTGCCCGCGCCGAAGGCGGGCTGCGGGTTGGGAGACGGCCTGCCTCCCGTCAATCCGCGACGCGCCGCGTCCCCTACCTGTAGCCCAGCTCCGTCAGCCTTTCGACCGTCAGCCCGGGCTGCTGCTCCGCGCCGCGGCCGTGGCCGGCGGAGAGGATGCGCTCGACGTACTTGGCGATGATGTCGGCTTCGAGGTTGACGGGGTCGCCGGGGCGCAGGGAGGAGAGGTTCGTCACGGCCCACGTCTTCGGGATGACGGCGACCTCGAAGTGGTCTTCGGCGAGGGCCGCGACCGTGAGGCTGATGCCCTCGACCGCGACCGAGCCTTTGAAGACGAGGTAGCGCGCCACCTCCGCGGGGTAGCCGACGCGCACCGTCCAAGAGCCGCCGTGCTCCTCGGCCGAGAGGAAGCGGCCGCGCGCGTCCACGTGCCCCTGCACGATGTGGCCGCCGAGCCGCGTCGAGGGCGTCACGGCGCGTTCGAGGTTCGCGGGCGACCCGGCGCGCAGGGTGCCCAGCGTCGAGCGCTGCAACGTCTCGCGCGACCCGTCGGCCGCGAACGAGTCGGCGCGCACCTCCAGCGCCGTCAGGCACACGCCGTTGACGGCTATCGAGTCGCCCTCGGCCGTCCCCCCCGTCACGACCCGCGCCTCCACGACCATCCGCACGCCCTCGCCCCGCCGCTCGACCGAGCGCACGCGCCCCAACTCCTCGATGATGCCCGTGAACATAAACTCCCCGGATAAAAGTCGAGTCCGCCCGTGAACTCCTTCGCGGGCGGACTCCGGCCGCGCACCTGCCGCGTTTAGCGCGCGGACTGCGATTCGAGCTTCTCGACGCGCTCGACCAGTTCCCGCAGGTCTCCGCGTATGCTCAGGTTGTCCTCGTGCAACAGCGTGACACCGCGGCGTGCCGCCTTAGCTTCTTTCTCAATACTCTCCAAGCGAATCTGCATTGCCTCCCAGATCGGGCGCGTCTCGCGCAGTCGCGAGTCAACCTTCTCTTCGAGCGCGGTTAAGCGCCCGTCGAGCGTGTCAACTTTTGTTTCGAGCCTGCCTATACGTTCGTCAAGCGAGTCGAAGCGTGCGAAGACTCGCTCTTCGAAGGAGCGGGGGTCGGAAATTTGTCTCGTAGGGTCGTCGCTCACGGCGTTTTCCTCTGGCGGGATTATGAGGCTTCCCGGGGAAGCGCTCAAGCCTCGGTCTGGCCCCGCTGAGCACCGCCGGTCTGCCGGTCTCGGACGGTTCGGAGCATGCGCTGGAAGACCTCCTCGACGGAGAGTTCGGTGGTGTCGATGACGACGGCGTCGTCGGCGATCCGCAGCGGCGAGTCGTCGCGCGTGGCGTCGCGCAGGTCGCGCTCGTTGATGTCGGCGAGCGTCGCCTCGAACGTGCGCCCCGAGGCGCGTCCGCGCTCCTCGTCGAGCCGGCGGCGGGCGCGCGCCTCGGGCACGGCCGTCAGGAAGAACTTCACGTCCGCCGAGGGGAAGACGACCGTGCCGATGTCGCGCCCGTCGAGGACGCAGCCCTCGCCCGCCTCGCCCATCTCGCGCTGGCGGCGGACGAGTTCGCGCCGCACCTGCGGCACGGCCGAGACGACCGACGCGCCGCGCCCGGCCGCCTCGCCCCTTATCTCGTCCGACACGTCGCGGCCGTCGAGGAAGACGCGCAGCGCGGCGGGGTCGCCTTCGAGCCGGATGCGCGCGCGGTGCGCGACGTTAGCCAACCCTTCCGCGTCCGAGTCCTTCACGCCCGCGGCGGCCGCGGCCAGGGCCACGGCGCGGTACATCGCCCCCGTGTCTATGTAGAGCAGCCCCAGCTCGCGCGCGAGCCTCCGCCCCAGCGTGGACTTCCCCGCCCCGGAAGGGCCGTCGATGGCGATGATGAAAGGTTTCGTCATAAGCAGTCAGTAGACAGTAGACAGTAGACAGTAGAAAAGCCTTCGTTAATGAATCGTCAGCGTGTCAGCGTCAGCGTCGGCAGCGCGGAGCGCTACTGACTACTGACTACTGTCTACTGACTACTGCTTTCAACGCCCCGAGCGCGACCTCGACGTCGCCGCGCGAAACGTCGTAGTGCGTGACCATGCGGATCGAGTCGCCGAAGGCGGAGCAGAGGACGCCGTGCTCGTCGCGCAGCCGCGCGCAGACGGCGTCGGCCGACACGCGCGTCCCCGACACGTCGAAGAGGACGATGTTGGTGCGCACCGACTCGGGGTCGATCTTCACGCCGGGCAGCTCCGCGACGCCTTCGGCCAGGCGGCGCGCGTTGGCGTGGTCTTCCGCGAGCCGCGGCGGCGTCTCCGCGAGCGCGACGAGGCCGGCGGCGGCGAGCACGCCCGCCTGCCGCATCCCGCCGCCGAGGAGCTTGCGCCAGCGGCGCGCCTCCTCGACGAAGCCGCGCCCGCCCAGCAGCACCGAGCCGACTGGCGCGCCCAACCCCTTCGACAGGCAGAACATCACGGAGTCCGCGGGGCGCGCGAGCGCGGCGACCGTCTCGCCGAGCGACTCGGCCGCGTTGAAGACGCGCGCGCCGTCGAGGTGGACGCGCAAGCCCAGCGCGTGCGCGCCGTCGCAAATCTCCTCCGTGCGCTCCCGCGTCATCACCGCGCCGCCCGCGAGGTTGTGCGAGTTCTCCAGCGCGACCAGCCCCGTGCGCGCGACGTAGTAGGGCGCGTCGTCGGCGTGGACGGCGGCGCGCACCTCCTCCCACGTCAGCACGCCCGTGCCGTCGAGGCTTCGGACGGGGCGGGCGAGCGCGCCCGAGACGGCCGACATCGCGGCCATCTCGTAGTTGTAGATGTGGCCGCGCTCCTCGATGACGACCTCCTCGCCCGGCCGCGTGTGGAGCTTGACGGCGATCTGGTTCGCCATCGAGCCGGTCGGGACGAAGAGCGCCGCCTCCTTCTCGAAGACCTCGGCGGCGCGCTCCTGCAGGCGGTTGACCGTCGGGTCTTCGCCGTACACGTCGTCGCCGACCTCGGCCTCGGCCATCGCGCGCCGCATGGCGGGCGTCGGCCGCGTCACCGTGTCGCTCCTGAGATCGATCATTAACACCCCTCGTCGTCAGACGAACGCGGAGAAGACTTCGTTCGAGAGCAGCGCGCCGTCGGGCGTGAGCCGGAGCACGTCGCCGTCCAGCTCGACGAGCCCGGCCTCGCCGAAGCGCGCGAGGTCTGCGGCGTAGTCCGCGCGCACGTCGCTGTGGTAGCGCGCGCGGTGCGCGGCGAGGTCTACGCCGCGGCCGAGCAGCCGCAGGCCGAGGAAGAGCGCCTCGGCGCCCGCCTCGCGCTCGTCCAGCTCTTCGCGCGCGACGACGGCCGCGCCCTGCTCTTCGATTAGGGAGACGTAGCGGCGGGCGTCGCGCTCGTTCGACCAGCGGACGCCCCGGCCGTCGAAGGAGTGCGCGGAGCAGCCGAAGCCGAAGTAGGGCGCGCCCGTCCAGTACTTCATGTTGTGGCGCGACTCGCGGCCGGGGCGGCAGAAGTTTGAAATCTCGTACTGCTCGTAGCCGGCGGCCGCCGCGCGCGCGACCGTCAGCCGGTACATCTCCGCGGCGAGGTCAGCGTCGGGCTGTTCGTAGCGGCCTTCTCGAATCTGCCCGGCGAGCGGCGTCCCCTCGTGGACTTCGAGCAGGTAGAGCGAGAGGTGCTCGGGCGCGAGCGCGAGCGCCTCGGCGAGGTTGCGCTCCCAGGCCGCGAGCGTCTGCGCGGGCAGGCCGGCGATGAGGTCGAAGCTGACGTTGTCGAAGCCCGCGGCGCGCAGGCGTTCGAGCGTCCTGCGCGTGTCGTCCGCGGTGTGCGTGCGGCCGAGCCGCTTCAGCTCGCGGTCGTCGAAGCTCTGCGCGCCGAAGCTCGCGCGGTTGACGCCCGCCCCGCGCAGCTCGGCGAGCCGCGCGGGCGTGACCGTGCCGGGGTTTATCTCAAGCGTCACCTCGGCGCGCGCGTCCACGCGGAAGCGGCGCCGCACCGCTTCGAGCACGCGCGCGACCTGCGCGGGCGTGAGCAGCGAAGGTGTGCCGCCGCCGAAGTAGACCGTGTCCACTTCGGGGAGGGCGCCGTCGTGCGCGAACGCTTCTACCTCGCGCGCGAGTGCCTGCACGTAACGCCCGGCGAGCGCCTCTTCGTAAGCGCCGGTGGCGAAGTCGCAGTAGGAGCAGCGCGAGCGGCAGAAGGGGACGTGGATGTATATTCCTGCTGGTTCCATGTTCGAAGGGTTCGTTGATTATAACACGCGCGGCGGGGGTCAAAACTATGTGTGCGCCAGGTAACAGATGAGGCCGCCGCCATGTACGCTTTTCGGAGAGCCCGTGTATGACTTTACGCTGACTGGGATGATACCAATTTCCGGCGCGCGGCGGGCTCCGCGCCGAAAGCCGCGCAAAGCAAAAAAGTTTATTTTCTAAAATTCGACGCGCGGACGGCGCCCGCGCGTGGCATGGGTTTTGTTGCGGAAGGGAACAAAAGCATGACACACGGATGACTGCGCGCGGCCGTCTCATCGTCTCTTACACTTGAATTGTCCGCGCGCTTCGTCTGACGGTTTAACCGACAACACCGATCATCTGGAGGATGTGCGTATGGCAGACAACATGGAAGGAACTGGCGGCGGTAGCACCGGCGGCGGCGGCGGCTCTTCGAGCGGCGGCGGCAGCTCCTCTGGCGGCGGTGGCGGCAGCTCCTCCGGCGGCGGCGGCGGCAGCAGCTCGGGCGGCGGCTCGGGCGGCGG
>DASVWB010000319.1:0-38503 GCA_036389815.1 Pyrinomonadaceae bacterium
GACGCTCGCGCGGCTGCTGCGCCTGACCGAAGACGACCTCCGGATGGACGCGCTGGTCGAAGTCCACACCGCGGGCGAGCTTGAGCGCGCGCTCGGCTGCGGCGCGCGCGTCGTCGGCGTCAACAACCGCGACCTGCGCACGTTCGAGGTCTCGCTCCAGACTTCCGTTTCGCTCGCCGAACTCGCGCCCGCGGGCACGCTGCTCGTCAGCGAGAGCGGCCTGCGCGGCGCGGGCGACGTGGAGCGCCTACGCGCATGCGGCTTCCGCGCCTTCCTCGTCGGCGAGACGCTGATGCGCGCCGACGACCCGGAGGCCGCGCTGCGTTATCTGGCGGGCGCGGGCGGCTGGGGCGACGCGCCCGTCCGGGGATGACGAGATGACTCGCGTAAAAGTCTGCGGCATCACGAACCTTGAGGACGCGCTCGCGGCGCTCGACGCCGGGGCCGGCCTGCTCGGCTTCAACTTCTACGCGCGCAGCCCGCGCTACCTCACGCCCGAGGCGGCGCGGCGCATCGTCGAGCGCCTGCCCGAAGGGGCGGAGTGCGTCGGCGTCTTCGTCAACGAGTCTTCGCCCGCGGAGGTCGTGCGCGTCGCGCGGGAGTCGGGCGTCGGCGCGGTGCAACTCCACGGCGACGAGTCGCCGGAGTTCTGCCGCGGGCTGGCCGGGCTGACGACCATCAAGGCGCTGCGCGTGGGGCCCGTCTACACGCCGGAGGCCGCGGCCGGCTACCCCGTAGACGCCGTGCTGCTCGACGCATACGTCGCCGGCGAGTGGGGCGGCACCGGTCACACGTTCGATTGGGCGCTCGCGCGCCACACCCGCGAGGCCGTCCCGAAACTCTTCCTCGCGGGCGGCATCAAGCCCGACAACGTCGCCGCCGCGGTCGCCGCCGTTCGCCCCTACGCCGTTGACGTGTGCAGCGGCGTCGAGACCTCACCCGGCCGCAAGAGCCTCGAACTCATCCGCCGCCTCGTCGAGGGTGTGAAAGAAGTAGACAGTAGACAGTAGACAGTAGACAGTAGGGCTCCGCGTCACGATCCCGCGCTTTTTGGGGCCAACAGTCGGAGGGCAAGTTTTTCTACTGTCTACTGTCTACTGTCTACTGCCTACTGCCTACTGCCTACTTCCCCTTGACTCCCCTCCCACCCCTTCGGTTATTCTGGCGGCGAACGAGCAGGGGGCTCGGAAGCTAAGCCTGACGACGCGCCCCGTTCTGACCTCCCTCCGGTCGCGACACAGCACGGCGAAAATCTGTCGCCGGATTTCTCCCGGATGACCGCTACATCCCGCATACAGGACGGCCGACGGCCGGAGACGCGCGACCAGGGGCGCATCCTGCTCGTCACGGACGACGCGCGACTAGGCGAGGCCGCCAACGGCCTCGAAGCGGGCGGCTTCGTCGTCGCGGGCGTCGCCGGCGGCGCGAAGGCGCTCGTCGGGCTCCAGCGCACGCGCCCGCACGTCGTCGTCGCCGACGCGAGCCTCAGGGGCATCAGCGCCGCCGAGCTGACGCGCACGCTCTCGGACTCGGCCGCGGGCGTCCCCGTCGTGCTCGTCGGCTGGGACGACTCGACGGCCGAGCGGCGCGGCGCGGCGATGGGGTCGGGCGCGTCGGACTACTTCCAACTGCCCGCGGAGTTCCCCCTGCTCGCCGCGCGCGTCGGGCAACTCGTCGCCCACAGGCTCCTCGTCGAGCGCCTGCGCGCCGAGGCCGACCAGGACTACCTGACCGCGCTCGCCAACCGGCGCCGCTTCCGCAAGGCGCTCGTGCACGAGGTCGAGCGCTGGCGCCGCTACGACGTGCCGTGCGCGTTGCTCCTGCTCGACATAGACCACATGAAGCGCGTCAACGACACGCACGGCCACCCGGCCGGCGACCGCGTCATCCGCTACGTGGCCGACGTGCTCGCGGGACTCTCGCGCGACAACGACACGGCCGCCCGCCTCGGCGGCGAGGAGTTCGCGCTGCTGCTCGCGGGCGTCGGCGGCGACAAGGCTCCGGCCGCGGCCGAGCGCGTGCGGCTCGCCGTCGCCGCGCAGGCGTTGCCGGAGGTCGGGCGCGTGACCGTCAGCGTCGGCGCCGCCGCCTGCCCGGCCGACGCCGGGAGCGAGCGCGAGCTGTTCGCCGCCAGCGACGCGGCGCTCTACCGCGCCAAGCACGGCGGGCGCAACCGCTCGGTCTACGCCGGCTCGGACGACAAGTCTTACGCGGCCGCGCCCGCCGCGGCCGCCGCCGCGCCCGACGTTTCGTAAACCGGAGGCCGTTGGGCTAAACTCTCAACACCGTTCCAACTGTCGCGGCGGCAGGCGTGAGGTATGCGCCCGCCGCCGCTCGGATGTAACGCGGGCGAAAGGGTTGACTGCGATGGGCGCTGGGCTCGACACGAATCCGGACGCGGGCGGCCACTGGGGGCGCTACGGCGGGCGCTACGTCCCCGAGACCTTGATGGCCCCGCTCGAAGAGCTGACCGAAGCCTTCGACGCGGCGCGGCGCGACGAGAGTTTTCAAAGGGAGTTTGAATCCCTCCTGCGCGACTACTCGGGCCGCCCGACGCCGCTCTTCCGCGCCGCGCGCCTGACGGAGCACGCCGGCGGCGCGCGCGTCTACCTCAAGCGCGAAGACCTCTCGCACACTGGGTCGCACAAGATAAACAACGCGCTCGGGCAGGTCCTGCTCGCGCGCCGGATGGGCAAGCGGCGCGTCATCGCCGAGACCGGCGCCGGCCAGCACGGCGTCGCGACGGCCACGGTCTGCGCGCTCTTCGGGCTCTCGTGCGTCGTCTACATGGGCTCGGAGGACGTGCGCAGGCAGAGACTCAACGTCTTCCGCATGAAGCTGCTCGGCGCCGAGGTGCGCGAGGTGGACGCCGGCCAGCGCACGCTCAAGGACGCCATCAACGAGGCGCTGCGCGACTGGGTGACGAACGTCGCCGACACTTACTACCTTCTGGGCAGCGCGCTCGGGCCGCACCCGTACCCGCTCATGGTGCGCGAGTTCCAGAGCGTCATCGGGCGCGAGGCGCGCGCGCAGTTTCTCGAAAGGGAAGGGCGTCTGCCGGACGCGCTCGTCGCCTGCGTCGGCGGCGGGTCGAACTCGATAGGGCTGTTCCACCCGTTTTTGAGGGACGAGGGCGTCCGCATGGTCGGCGTCGAGGCCGGGGGCACCGGCGCCGGACTCGGGCTCCACGCCGCGCGCTTCAACCAGGGCGGCGGCGGGCGCCCCGGCGTGTTGCAGGGCACGATGAGCTACGTCCTTCAGGACGAGCGCGGGCAGATCGCCTCGACGCACTCGGTCTCCGCCGGCCTCGACTACCCGTCCATCGGCCCGGAGCACGCCTTCCTCCACGACGAGGGGCGCGTCGAGTACGTCTCGGCCTCCGACGACGAGGCGCTCGAAGCCTTCCGCCTCATCTCCCGGCTCGAAGGCATCATCCCCGCGCTCGAATCCGCACACGCCGTCGCACACGCCGTCAAGCTGGCGCGCGAGATGAAGGCGGGCGAGTCACTCGTCGTCAACCTCTCCGGGCGCGGAGACAAGGACGTGCAGACGGTCGCCGAGCGAGCCGGCGAGCCGGCGGCCTGAAGCCCCGCCCGAGGAAGAAGCGTGAGCCGAATCACCGACGCCTTCAACGACCTCCGCGCCGCCGGCCGCGGCGGCTTCGTCCCCTACATCACCGCGGGCGACCCCGACCTTGAGGCGACGCGCGCCCTCCTCGTCGAACTGGCCCGCTCGGGCTCGACGCTCATCGAGCTGGGCGTGCCCTTCAGCGACCCCGTCGCCGACGGCCCCACCATCCAGCGCGCCTCCGAGCGCGCGCTGCGCCGCGGCGTCGGCCTCGCAGACGTGATCGAAGTCGTCGCCTCCGCGCGGCGCGAGACGGACGTGCCCGTCATCCTCTTCAGCTACTTCAACCCCCTGCTACAGTTCGGCGTCGAACGCCTCGCCGACGAGTGCGTCCGCGCGGGCGTCGAAGGCGTCCTCGCCACGGACCTCGTCCCCGAGGAGTCGGCCGAGTTCAACGCGACGCTGAACGCCCGCGGCCTCGACCAGATATTTCTCGCCGCGCCGACCACCTCCGACGCGCGCCTCTCGATGATCGGCGGGCGCGCCAGCGGCTTCGTCTACGCCGTCTCGCGCGCGGGCGTCACCGGCGCGCGCGAGCAGATGAGCGAAGAGGCCCGGCGCCTCGTCGGGCGCGTGCGCGGCGTCACGGACCTGCCCGTCGCCGTCGGCTTCGGCATCTCCACGCCGGCGCAGGTCGCCGACGTGTGGTCTTACGCGGACGCCGCGGTCGTCGGCTCCGCGCTCGTCTCGGAGATAGAGAAACACGCCGGAGAGCCCGACCTCGTCGCCCGCGTCGGCGCCTTCGCGCGCTCGCTTCTGCCGCACTGATTCCGCTTCTCGCGCATCAAAGGTTGGTTCCGAAGGGCGGGCTCGACTTGAAAGTGCGCCTGTCGTATATTGTCCCGGCCCCGACGCGGGCCGCCGGCTTCATCCCCGCCAGGGTGAAAAAAATATTGTTGCAAGTGTGAAACGCTGTTCCATTCTCGCGCCGTTTGTGGTAGACTCTCCGGGTCTTAGTGTTAAGACACAAATTTAACAGCGTGAGAAAAGGGGACGAGAAAGAGTGGTAGCAAACATGGCTGACAGGCAGGGCGCCGACCGCGGCAAGGCGGTCGAAGCGGCGCTCGCAAACATCGAAAAGAAGTTCGGCAAGGGCTCGATCATGCGCCTCGGTGACAAAGAGGTCATCGACATCCCTGCCATCTCGACGACCTCGCTCTCGCTCGACGCCTCCATCGGCGTCGGCGGCATCCCGCGGGGCCGCATCATCGAAATCTACGGGCCGGAGTCGTCGGGCAAGACCACGCTGGCGCTGCACATCGTCGCCGAGGCGCAGAAGTCGGGCGACGTGGCCGCCTACATCGACGCCGAGCACGCGATGGACGCGGAGTACGCCGCCAAGCTCGGCGTCAACGTGGACGAGCTGCTTATCTCGCAGCCCGACTCGGGCGAGCAGGCTTTGGAGATCGCCGAGGCGCTCGTGCGCTCGAACGGCGTCGGCGTCATCGTCGTCGACTCGGTCGCGGCGCTCGTGCCGCGCGCGGAGTTGGACGGCGAGATGGGCGACTCGCTGCCCGGCCTCCAGGCGCGCCTGATGTCGCAGGCGCTCCGCAAGCTGACGGCCATCGTCGGCCAGACGAACACCTGCCTCATCTTCATCAACCAGATTCGCGAGAAGATCGGCGTCATGTTCGGGAGCCCGGAGACGACGACCGGCGGCCGCGCGCTGAAGTTCTACTCCTCCGTGCGCCTCGACATCCGCCGCATCGGCGCGATCAAGGACGGCGACCGGGTGGTGGGCAACCGCACGAAGGTCAAGATCGTGAAGAACAAGGTGGCGCCGCCCTTCCGCGAGTGCGAGTTCGACATCATGTACGGCGAGGGCATCTCGCGCGAGGGCGACGTGCTCGACCTCGCCGTGACCAACCGCGTCGTCGAGAAGTCGGGCGCGTGGTTCTCCTACGGCGGCGAGCGGCTCGGCCAGGGTCGCGAGAACTCGAAGACGACGCTGCGCGAGAACCCTGAGATGCGCACGCGCATCGAGAACGACGTCAAGAAGGCGCTCGGCATGCCCGGCCACGGCGAGGAAGCCGAGTAGCAAGGCAAAAGTAAAAAGGCAAAAGGCAAAAGTGAAGAGGAAGGGCGGGCCCTTTCTTCACTTTTGCCTTTTTACTTTTGCCTCCCCCCCGTGGATAATCGCGCGGCAAGAGACGCCGCTTTTACCCTAAAACTCTCTTCGCCTTTTTCCGATGGAACAGACTCTCCTCATCAGGGGCGGCACCGTCCTGACGATGGACGCCGCCCGGAAGGTCTTCGAGGGCGACGTACTCGTGCGCGGCGGCCGCGTCGAGGCCGTCGGCGGCGACCTGTCCGCGGCCGCGGCCGACGAGACCATCGACGCGCGCGGCTGCGTCGTGCTGCCCGGCTTCGTGCAGACGCACGTCCACCTCTGCCAGACGCTCTTCCGCGGGGCGGCCGACGACCTACAGCTCCTCGACTGGCTCAGGCGGCGCGTGTGGCCTCTGGAGGCCGCGCACGACCCGTCCTCCCTGCGCGCGTCGGCGCGGCTCGGCGTCGCGGAGCTGATCCGCGGCGGGACGACCTGCGCGCTCACGATGGAGACGGTCAACCACACGGAGGAGGTCTTCCGCGTCGTGGAGGAGTCGGGCTTCCGCGCCACCGTCGGCAAGTGCATGATGGACAAGGGCGGCGAGGTGCCCGCCGGGCTCCGTGAGGAGACGGACGACTCCGTCCGCGAGTCGCTGGCGCTCCTCGACGAGTGGCACGGCCGCGGCGGCGGGCGCGTGCGCTACTGCTTCGCCCCGCGCTTCGCCGTGAGCTGCACGAGGGGGCTGCTGGAGCGCGTCGCGCGCCTCGCGCGCGAGCGCGGCGTGATGGTTCACACACACGCCTCCGAGAACCTTTCCGAGATCGAGCTGGTCGAGCGCGAGACGGGGATGAAGAACGTCGCCTATCTGGACTCGCTCGGGCTGTCGGGCCCGCACGTCCTGCTCGCGCACTGCGTACACGTCGGCGGCGAAGAGATGGGGCTCCTCGCGTCGAAGGGGACGCACGTCTCGCACTGTCCGTCGTCGAACATGAAGCTCGGGTCGGGCGTCGCGCCCGTGACGGAGATGCTCGCGCACGGCGTGTCGGTCTCGCTCGGCGCCGACGGCGCGCCGTGCAACAACCGCCTCGACATGTTCGCGGAGATGCGCGGGGCGGCGCTCCTCCAGAAGGTGAGCCGCGGGGCGGACGCGCTGCCGGCCTCGGCGGTGCTGTGGATGGCGACGCTGGGCGGCGCGCGCGCTCTCGGGCTCGAAGCCGAGGTCGGGAGCCTTGAGCCGGGCAAGCGCGCCGACATCACCGTCCTCGAACTCGGGCGGCTGCACACGACGCCGCGGCCCGAGGTCGTCTCGACGGTCGTCTACGCGGCCGAGGCGCGCGACGTGCGAGACGTGCTCATCGACGGGCGGGTCGTGCTGCGGGGCGGCGAGCTGACGACGCTCGACGAGCGCGAAGTGGTCGCAGAGGCTTCACGGCAGTACGAACTCCTCGCGGCCCGCGCCGACATCCGCTAACTATCAACATATTCACATTTAAGGCTGACAGGCAGGCGGTCAGAAGGGCGGGGAAAATAGAGGTGGCAGCTCGAAGGTAGCGGCTGTGGGGGGCACAATCGGCGTTCGAGCTGCCACTGGCGGGCACTGACGATGTTCGGGCTGCGGCTGGTTGTCCCTCGCGGGACGCACCGGCTGTTTGGCAACCGGCACCACCCTCAGACGCGACGGATTATACACCTTGCCGAAAAACTGTCAACGTTTTTTTGTGACGCATTTGACAAAAAATGAGCCCGGCCCCCTCGTTTGACAGTCCAGTTTCGACCGCCTATACTCTGCATTCTGTTCGCGCCGAGTGGTTTACGGCCAGGTAGCTCAGTTGGTAGAGCACGCGACTGAAAATCGCGGTGTCGGCGGTTCGACTCCGTCCCTGGCCATCAAAAATTTAGACGAAAAAGGGCGTCCTGGTGGGGCGCCCTTTTTTCGTCGGTGTGAGGGTGCCGCGCAGCCTTCGGAAAATCTCGCGCCGGGTGTCAGAGGCACGTCATGAAAATTTTCGGCGCGGCGTGTGATCCCGCCGGGCGGGCTTTTACGCGTTTTGATGCGGGACGCGAAACGGAGAGTTTCGCAAGACACTCACAGACGCGCGCCGCCCCTGCCTTCCGCGCCGCGCCGCACTGACACAGAAAGGCGCACTCATGAGCATTCATCGTAACCGCAGCAGCCTCGCCTTGAACACCGCATTCAGCCTCCTCGCATCCGTACTCATACTCATCTCTTTCGCCGGCGCCGCCTCCGCACAGGAGGCGGGCGAGAGCGTCAAGGAGGAGCGCGTGACCTTCCCCGTGACGCTCTCCGACGGGAGCCCCGCGGAGGTCGTCGGCCACCTCTATTACAAGGGCAGCTTCCACAACCGGACGCTGCTGCTCGCCGTCCACGGCGCCAACTACAACCACAAGTACTGGGACGTGCCGGCCATCAACGGGCACGAGTACTCCTTCGCGCGCTACATGGCCGAGCGGAAGTACGCCGTGCTCGCCATCGACGAACTCGGCGCCGGCGAGAGCACGAAGCCCGCGGACGGCGACTCGGTGACGCTCGACCAGACGGCCTCGGCCATCCACCAGGTCATCTCGCGGCTCCGCTCGGGCGAGAACGGCGTCGGCTACGCCTTCGGGCAGGTCGTGACGGTCGGCCACTCCCTGGGCAGCATCAACGCCATCTACGAGCAGGGGACTTACCACGACGCAGACGCCGTCGTCGCGACCGGGACGGGGCACGTGCCGCACGAGCTGCCCGTGCCGGGAGAGCTGATAGCGCAACTGCTACAGTTTGAGTATTTCACACTGCCGGGCGAGCTGCGGCCGCTGATGTTCTACTACACGCCGGGTGCCGACCCGGAAGTCATCCAGTACGACCGCGACAACCTCGCGGACGCGCTGGCGCGCGGCCAGCTCGTTTCGGGCATCCTCGCCGCGTTCGCGTTCGACACGGCCGCCACGCGCGTCGGCTCGGCCAACGGCCCCGTCCTCGTACAGCTCGGTGAGTTCGACGGGCTCTCCCCCGCGTCGCTGGCGGACGGCGAGGCGGCCTACTTCACCAGCGCGTCGAGCGTGACCGTGCAGCCGCTCGCGGGCGTCGGCCACGACTTCAACACGCACTTCCGCAACCACGAAGGCTGGAAGCTCATGGACGAGTGGCTCCGGTCGAAGGGCTTTGGGCGCTAATGGCGCGGGCGGAAAGAAAAGGGGAGGGCGGCCCACTGCGGGCCGCCCTCCCTCTTTTCATGCCTTGCGTGATTGTTCGCGGTTAACCAGCCGGGTCGCCCCGACTATGCTTCGTCGCCGCCTTCGCCCGCCGACTTCTTCGAGCGGGACGCGGCGGGGCGCTTGGTCGAGCCCTTCGTCGAGCCCTTCTTCGAGGCCGCGCGCGGGCTCTTCGCCGCTGCCTGCGGCGCGGGCCGCACCGTCTCCGGCGCGCCCTCGGGCTCTGGCGCCATAGAGCCGGTGACCGTTTCGACGATGCCGGAGACGACGCCCGACGCCTGCCCGATGAGGTCGCCGACCGTGTCGGCGACGCTCGAAGGGAGGTCGCGGACGGACTGCGGCAGGAGCGTGTCGGCGGCCGTCTGCGCGGCGGAGGCGGCGGCCGCGAACGCCTGCGTCGGCGTCATGCCGGCGGCGGCGGGCGGCGGGTTGAGCATCGCGTCCCAGCGGTAGCGGTTCTCGGCCCTCGGCTCGGAGAGGCGGCGCAAGACCAGCTCCGTCACCCTGTCCACCAGCCAGCGGTGGTAGAACTCGCCGACCGAGGCCACCTCCGCGTCCGGCGCCGGGTTCATGAAGTCGATGGCGTACGGGATGTCGTCCTTGATGGCGAACTCGACCGTGTTGATCTCGTAGCCGAGGGCGCGGTTGAGGGTGATCACGTCCTGCCCGACGCGCGCCGCCAGGTCGGCCGAGAGGTAGGTCGGGTCGTGTATGTACTGCTCGCCCGAGAGGTAGCCCTTGCGCGGGTCGTAGGGCATGATCATCACGTCCTCCTGCCCGATGCAGTAGCAGCGCACGAACTGGTCCCAGTCGATCATCTCCTGCAAGGTCATGCAGAGCGTGCCGGTCGTGTCGTAGACCTTCCACAGCTCTTCGAGGCTGTCGACGCGCGAGACGTTCTTCCAGCCGCCGCCGTCGAAGGGCTTGATGATGGCGGGGAAGCCGACGTAGTCGGCGATGGCCTGCCAGTCGAGCGGGAATTCGAGGTTGCGCAAAGACTCGCCCGTGATGCCTTCGATGTAGGACTTCTGAGGCAGCAGCACCGTGCGCGGGATGGCGACGCCGAGCTTCGTCGCCAGCGAGAAGTTGAAGAACTTGTCGTCGGCCGACCACCAGAAGGGGTTGTTGACGACGACGCAGCCTTCGAGCGCGGCGCGCTTGAGGAAGGCGCGGTAGAAGGGCACCTCGTGCGAGATGCGGTCTATGATAAGGTCGTAGTCGATCCCGCCGTCGTGGCGCACGCCGCCCACCTTGACGAACTCGGCGACGACCTCGCCGCCCCCGCGCTCGTTGATGCTCTCGATCAGTGAGACGGGGAAGGTGCGCTCGCGGCCGACCAGCAGTCCTACTTTTTTCACGGTTCAGGTTCCTTTCGGGAATAGTCCGGAGCCCGGAGTCTGGAGTCTTCGGACAAAGCGGAAAGCTTCTTGCCTTTGACTTCAGACTCCAGACTTCAGACTCCAGACTTTGTTAACTATTTGGAAAATCCGGACTCTACATTCTGGCGCGCGGGCTTGTCAACGCGCGCGGCGGGCATCCGCCGCAAGGCCCTCAGCATCAATAATTTTTGGGCCGGCGGGGTGCGGGCGCGCCCGGGGCGGTTGTGCTACAATCCGTCGCAGTTAGGCCGCCAGACCTCTCCTCGGCCGCGGCGCGGGCGGCGCCGGGGCGCCCGCGGGGAAGCTACCAGACGAATGGAGAATAACTCAGTGTCACGACGGTTTTTGGTGTGCGCGCTGGCGGCGCTCCTCGCGGCGGGCGCGTGCGCCGCGGCCTCCGCGCAGGAGCCCCCGGCGGGCGCGAAGAAGGAAGAGAAGCCGAAGAAGGAGGAGCAGGCCAAGCCGCCCAAGCCTGACCGCAACAACCCGACGGCCGAGCAGGTGGCAGAGACGGTCGTCCTCGTCTACGGCTCGCGCGCCGGCCTCCAGCAGATCAGGCGCACCGGCGTCGAGCGCGGCCGCATCACGCGCACGGCCGCCGACGGCCGCCCCGAGGAGATCACCTACGAGCGCACCTTCAAGCGCGGCGAGACCTACGAGAAGGACAAGGTGCGGCTCGACCAGCGCCTCTCCACCGTCCAGTACTCGCTCGTCTTCAGCGACGGCCGCGTGACGGGCTTCCTGCGCGGCACGCCCTTCACGCCCCGCCAGGAGGACATCGCCGGCCTGCTCACCGAGCGCGCCCACGGCATCGACGCCCTGCTGCGCTACAAGGAGAGCGGCGCCGCCGTCAAGTACAACGGCAAGGAGAGCCAGAAGGGGCTCGACCTCTGGGTGCTGGAGCTGACCGACAAGCAGAACCAGACGACGCGCTACTACGTCAGCGCGAAGACCGGCCGCATCCTCTGGCTCGAATACGACGAGGGCGCCGGCCCCGCGGCCGTCAAGTACAAGCGCACCTTCCACGACTACCGCGTCGTGCAGGGCACGCTCGTCCCCTACCGCTCCGTCCTCTACGCGGGCGACCGACTGGTCGAAGAGTCGCAGGTGCTCACCATCACCTTCGGCGTCAAGACCGAGGACTCGGTCTTCAACGCCGAGGCGGCCTCCGCCGAGCAGTAAGACGAAGGGGAAAGCCCCCTTCCGGCCCAGCCGCCCGCCCGCGCCCGACACGCGCCGGCGGGCGGCGCCGTTTAAACCGGCTCGCGCCCCCGTTTGTTGGCGGCGTCGGAACTCATGTGATAGTATCCCGCCACTTTTAACAGCGTCGTTTGAAAGGGATACAGCCGGGCCCCGCGCCCGGCACCGGGGCAGCCGAAGTGTGACCTCACGCCCCACAGTCACCCGTCCGAGGAGGGCGTTTATGAGTAACCGTCTCGTCGAAATCATGAAGCTGGGCCAGTCCATCTGGTACGACAACATCCGCCGGGCGATGCTGACGACCGGCGACCTACGCAAGAAGATCGAGGAGGACGACCTGCGCGGCGTCACCTCGAACCCGACCATCTTCGAGAAGGCCATCACGGGCTCGGCCGACTACGACGCGCAGCTCCGCCAGCTCGTCCAGGCCGGCAAGGGCGTCGCGGAGATTTACGAAGACCTCGTCGTCGATGACATCCGCAACGCCGCCGACACCCTCAAGCCGGTCTACGACAAGACCGACGGGCTCGACGGCTACATCAGCCTCGAAGTCAGCCCCAAGCTCGCCTACGACACGCGGGGCACCATCGACGAGGCCGCGCGCCTCTTCGAGCGCGTCGGCCGCAAGAACGTGATGATAAAAATCCCCGCCTCGCAGGAGGGGCTGCCCGCCATCGAGGAGTCCACCTACCGCGGCATCAACATCAACATCACGATGATCTTCTCCATCGAGAACTACGAGCAGGTGGCCGAGGCTTTCATCAAGGGTCTCGAACGCCGCGCCGCCGAGGGGAAGAACGTCGACGGCATCGCCTCGGTCGCCAGCTTCTTCGTCTCGCGCGTGGACACGGCCGTCGACGCCGACCTCGACTACAAGGCGCGCCACGCCGCGACGCCGGAGGAGAAGCAGCGGCTCGAATCCCTGCGCGGCCGCGCGGCCGTCGCCAACGCGAAGCTCGCCTACCAGAAGTACAGGGAGATTTTCCACGGCGGGCGCTTCGCGGCGCTGAAGGCCGCGGGCGCGCAGGTGCAGCGCTGCCTGTGGGCCTCGACGGGGACGAAGAACCCGAACTACTCGGACGTGCTCTACGTGGATAACCTCATCGGCCCCGAGACGGTCAACACCGTCCCGCCCGCGACCTACACGGCCATCCGCGACCACGGACGGGTCGCGCTCACGCTCGAAGAGGGCTTGGACGAGTGCCGCGCGCTCATCGCGGAGCTGGCCGAGGCCGGCATCGACCTCAAGGCCGTGACCGAGAAGCTCCAGCGCGACGGGCTCGAAGCCTTCGTCGGCTCGTTCGACACGCTCTCCGAGTCCATCGAGGCCAAGCGCGGCGCGCTGCTCTCGGGGATCAACGAAAGGTTGAGCGCGTCGTTGGGAAAATACGCTGACGCGGTGAGTGCGGCCATCAGGGAAGCCGAAAAGGGCGACGTGATGCGCCGCGTCTGGCGTAAGGAAGCCGCACTCTGGAAGTCCGAAGAGGAGCACCAGAAGATCATCAAGAACTCGCTCGGCTGGCTCGGCGTGGCCGACACGATGATCGGCGTCGAGGACGAGCTGGCCGCGTTCGCCGCCGAGATGCGCGACCGCGGCTTCACGCACGTCGTCCTCAACGGCATGGGCGGGTCGTCGCTCGCTCCGGAAGTCCTGCGCCGCACGTTCGGCCGTCAGGAGGGATACCCCGAACTGCTCGTGCTCGACTCGACCGACCCGGACACGGTCGCCGCGTTCAGGGGGAAGGTCGACCCGGCGAAGACGCTCTTCGTCGTCTCCTCGAAGTCGGGCACGACGACGGAGCCGCTCTCCTTCTACCGCTACTGGTACGGCGAGGTCGGCAAGGTCAAGGAGAACCCGGGCGAGAACTTCCTCGCCGTCACAGACCCCGGCACGAAGATGGAGGCCGACGCCGCGCGCGACCGGTTCAAGCGCGTCTTCGTCAACCCCCCGGACATCGGCGGGCGCTACTCGGCGCTCTCCTACTTCGGGATGGTGCCGGCGGCGCTGATGGGGCTCGACATCAAAAAACTTCTCGACCGCGCCGAGCGCGTCGTGCACGCCTGCTCGCAGGTCGTGCCGGCGGGCGAGAACCCGGGCGCGCGCCTCGGCGTCATCATCGGCGAGTGCGCGAAGGCCGGGCGCGACAAGCTGACCATAGTCGCCGACCCGCGCGTCGAGTCCTTCGGCCTCTGGGTCGAGCAGTTGGTCGCGGAGAGCACGGGCAAGGAGGGGAAGGGCGTCGTGCCGGTCGCGGGCGAGCCGCTCGGGGCGCCGAGCGTCTACGGCGACGACCGGCTTTTCGTCTCCATCTCGGTCGGCCGGTCCGACAGCGAGACCGAGTCGAAGCTGAAGGCGCTCGAAGCCGCCGGCCACCCGGTAGTCTACCGGACGCTCAACGACGCCTACGACCTCGGCGAAGAGTTCTTCCTGTGGGAGATTGCGACGGCCGTCGCCGGCTGGCGTCTCGGCATCAACCCCTTCGACCAGCCGAACGTGCAGGAGTCGAAGGACGCGACGAAGGAGCTGCTCGAAGCCTTCAAGCGGGACGGCAGGCTTCAGGGGCAGACCCTCCTCGCGGAAGGCGACGGCCTGACCGTCTACGCCGACGACTCGGCGCGCGCGGCGCTCGCGGCCGACTCCGTGCCCGGGCTATTCAAGGCGCACTTGCAGAGGGCGAAGCCGGGCGACTACATCGCGCTGCTCGACTACTTCGAGGAGTCGGAGGACGCCGGGGGAATCGTCCAGAAGATTCGCACGCACCTGCGCGACGCGACGCGCTGCGCGACGACGACGGGCTACGGCCCGCGCTTCCTCCACTCTACGGGGCAGCTCCACAAGGGCGGCCCCGACAGCGGCGTCTTCATACAGGTCACGGCCGCCGACGCGCTCGACGTGGAGATACCGGGCGAGCCCTTCACCTTCTCGACGCTCAAGCAGGCGCAGGCGCTCGGCGACTTCCGCTCGCTCGCGACGCGCGGCCGCCGCGCCCTCCGCGTCGAGATAGGCACGGACGTGACGGCCGGCCTCCGCAAGCTCTACGACATCGTCCGCGAGGCGGTGCCCGTCGGAGCAGTAGTCAGTAGACAGTAGACAGTAGACGGCGGGGCTCCGCCCCGCTGATGCTGGCGACAACTGGCGAAAGGTTTTTCTACTGTCTACCGTCTACTGTCTACTGTCTACTGAGGAACGACAATGGCCACCCCGGAACAGACACCGAAGACCGCGAACGTCGGCATGATCGGCCTCGCCGTGATGGGCGAGAACCTGGCGCGCAACATCGAGCGCAACGGCTACACCGTCGCCGTCTACAACCGCCCGCCGAGCAGAGAGGAGCCCGACCGCGTGACGACGTTCATGAGCGAGAACGCCGGGGGGAAGTTCATCGGCACGCGCACGCCCGAGGAGTTCGTCAGGTCGCTCGAACGCCCGCGCAAGATCATCCTGCTGGTGAAGGCCGGCGACCCCGTGGACTGGACGATTGACCAGATCAAGCCCTACCTGGAGGCGGGCGACATAGTCATCGACGGCGGCAACTCCTACTTCATGGACACGGAGCGCCGCGAGAAGGCTTTGAAGGCCGTGGGGCTCAACTTCATCGGCTCGGGCGTCTCGGGCGGCGAGAAGGGCGCGCTCTGGGGCCCCAGCCTGATGCCGGGCGGCGACCGCGACGCCTACGAGCACATACGCCCCATCTGGGAGGCCATCGCGGCGAAGGTGGACGACGGGCCGTGCGTCACCTACATCGGCCCGGGCGGCGCCGGCCACTTAGTCAAGATGGTGCACAACGGCATCGAGTACGGCGACATGCAGCTCATCGCCGAGTCGTACCAGATCATGCGGCGTCTGCTCGGCATGTCGGCCGACGAGATGGCCGACGTGTTCGACGAGTGGAACCGCGGCGACCTCGAATCCTTCCTGATAGAGATCACGGCCAAAATCCTGCGCGTCAAAGACCCGGAGACGGGCCGCCCGCTCGTAGACCTCGTGCTCGACAAGGCGGGGCAGAAGGGGACCGGGAAGTGGACGAGCGCCGTCGCGCTCGACCTCGGCGTCCCCATCCCGACCATCAACGCGGCCGTGGACGGCCGCAACCTCTCCTCGCGCAAGGACGAGCGCGTCGAGGCGGGCAGGCAGATAGGCGGCCCCGCGGGCGCGGGCTTCTCCGGCGACCGCGGCGAGATGATTCAGGCCGTCCGCGACGCGCTCTACGCGTCGAAGATTTGCTCTTACGCGCAGGGGATGAACCTCATCCGCGCCGGCTCGGAGAACTGGAACTGGGGCATCGACCTCGGCGAGACGGCGCGCATCTGGAAGGGCGGATGCATCATCCGCGCGCAGTTCCTCGGCAAGATCAAGGACGCCTACAGCCGGCGCGCAGACCTGCCGAACCTCCTGCTCGACCCCGACTTCAACGCCTACATGCAGCGCGCGCAGTCGAACTGGCGGCGGGCGGTCGCCGAGGCCGTCCGCGACGGCATCGCGGTGCCGGCCTTCTCGGCCTCGCTCGCCTACTTCGACTCGTACCGCACGGCCGACTCGCCGCTCAACCTCACGCAGGCGCAGCGCGACTTCTTCGGCTCGCACACCTACCAGCGCACCGACCGCCCAGAGGCCGGCTTCGTCCACACCGAGTGGGAGGAGCTTTTGGAGCAGCAGAGTAAGTAGAGTGAGAGGAGTAGACGGTAGACGGTAGACAGTAGGAAGAAGGGGTTTTCTACTGTCTACCGTCTACCGCCTACTGTCTGCCGATTACTATGACCACAGCCACAGTCGTCGAGAACCCCCTGCGCGCCGGGATGCGCCTTGAGCGCGCGGCCGGGCCGTGCGCGGTCGTCATCTTCGGCGCGTCGGGCGACCTCGCCAAGCGTAAGCTCATCCCGGCGCTCTACCGGCTCGTGCAGGAGCGGCTGCTGCCCGCGGAGTTCGCCGTCGTGGGCCTCGGCCGGACGCCGATGACCGACGAGGAGTTCCGCGGGAAGATGAAGGAGGCCGTCGCCGAGTTCTCCGAGTCGAAGTCGGTGGACGAGGAGGTCTGGCGCTCCTTCGCCGCCGGGCTCCGCTACCTGCCGTCGGGCATCGACCGCCCGGAGTCCTACGCCGAGCTGGCGCGGCTCCTCGAAGGGGTGGACGCCGAGCGCGGCACGCAGGGCAACCGCCTCTTCTACCTCTCGGTCGCGCCCGAGTTCTACGCCGAGGCCGTCAAACAGTTGGGCGAGGCGGGGCTCACCAGGCAGGACAGGGGCTGGGTGCGCGTCATCATCGAGAAGCCCTTCGGGACGAGCCTGGAGAGCGCGCGCGAGCTGAACAACCAGATACTCCGCCACCTCGAAGAGTCGCAGGTCTACCGCATCGACCACTACCTCGGCAAGGAGACCGTCCAGAACCTTCTGGTCTTCCGCTTCGCCAACGGCATCTTCGAGCCGATGTGGAACCGCCAGTACGTCGACCACGTCCAGATCACCAACGCCGAGACGGTCGGCGTCGAGGGGCGCGGCGGCTACTACGAGAAGTCGGGCGTGGTGCGCGACATGATTCAGAACCACGTCTTCCAGGTGCTCTCGCTCGTGGCGATGGAGCCGCCCGCCTCGCTCTCGGCCGAGGACGTGCGCGACGAGAAGATCAAGGCCATGCACTCGGCGCGCGAGTTCACCAGCGAGCGCGTGCGCACGGAGTGCGTGCGCGGGCAGTACGGCGCCGGGTCAATCGGCGGCAGCCCCGTGCCCGGCTACCGCGAGGAGAAGGGCGTGGCCGCGGACTCCGCGACCGAGACCTACGCCTGCGTCACGATGTGGTTCGACAACTGGCGCTGGTCGGGCGTGCCCTTCTACATCCGCTCGGGCAAGCGGCTCGCCAAGCGCGTCACCGAGATCGCCATCCAGTTCCGCGCCGCGCCGCACGCGCTCTTCGGCAAGGCGCAGGACGAACTCGCGCCCAACCAGCTCGTCATACGCATCCAGCCCGACGAGGGGATTACGCTGCGGGTCGCGGCGAAGGTGCCGGGGCAGGTGACGCGCATCCGCGACGTGAACATGGACTTCCGCTACGGCGCCTCCTTCGGCGTCCAGCTCGCCGAAGCCTACGAGCGGCTGATACTCGACTGCGTCCTCGGCGACTCGACGCTCTACGCGCGCAAGGACATGACCGAGCGCGGCTGGGAACTCGTCATGCCCATCCTCGCGGAGTGGGGCGCGGACAGGGCGGGCGCCGCCTTCCCGAACTACGAGGCCGGCTCCTGGGGGCCGGAGGAGTCTTTCAAGCTGCTGGAACAGCACGGCCGCCGCTGGCGCCGCCCTTGAGGAGTATGGAGACGCAGGCGAGCACGACACAGGTCTCTCTGGCGCGGGGCATCGACGCCGCGAAGCTCGAACGCGAGCTGAACGCGATGTGGGCGGAGATGTCCGCGCCCGCGGACGGCGGGGCGGGGGGCGCGTCGCAGTCGGCGGGCGTCGTGCGCGCGTGCGTCCTGAACCTCGTCGTGTACGCCGAGGGGGCGGAGTGCCGCGCGCAGGTGGACGACCTGCTCGCGGCGGTCGTCGAGCGCCACCCGTGCCGCGCCATCGTGCTGGCCGCGGAGCCGGGCGCGGGCGGCGCGCGGCTCGAAGCGTTCGTCTCGACGCGCTGCCAGCTCTCCGCGCGCGGGCGCAAGCGCATCTGCGGCGAGCAGATTACGATTGAGGCCGCGGGCGACGCCGTCCGCACCGCCGCGACGGCCGTCGCGCCGCTGCTCGTCCCCGACGTGCCGGTCTTCCTCTGGTGGAGGGACATCCCGCACTACGACGACGTGCTCTTCGAGCGGCTCGCCGCGATGGCCGACCGCGTCGTCATCGACTCGGCCTCGTTCGACGAGCCCCATAAGGACTTGTTACAACTCGCGCGCCTGCTCGAAGCGGGCCGGCTCCGCCTGAGCGACCTCAACTGGGGGCGTCTCACCTCGTGGCGCTCGCTCGTCGCAGGCTTCTGGGACGTGGCGGACTACCGCGACCCGCTCTCGCAAATCGAGAAGGTCGTCATCGGCTACGACCCGCCCGACATCTCGCGGGGGCAGATAGCGCCGAAGGCGCTGCTCGCGCTCGGCTGGCTCGCCTCCTGCCTCGGCTGGGAGGCCGCGGGCGGGGCCTCGGCGCTCTCGACGGGGCGCGCGCGGTTCGCCCTGCGCGGCGGCGGGCGCGAGATAGAGGCCGTGCTCGCCGCCTCGGACGACGTTGCCGGGCGCGACGGCTGGCTCACCTCGCTGACGCTCTCGACGGCGGCGGGCGACGAGTTCAGCGTCGAGCTGCTCTACGGCGAGGGCAGGCTCCGCACGCGCGCGCGGCTGGGCGGCGGCGGCCACGAGGTCGTCCGCGTGCTCGGGTACGAGGCGCGCGGCGAGGGCGAGCGGCTGGCCGGCGAACTCGACATCCTCGGCAGAGACGATGTATACGAGAGGGCGGTAGGCGCCGCGGCCGGCATGCTCGCCGCGGCCGGCGCCTGAGCCTCGCGGGGCACGCGCGGGCGGGGGAGGGACGTTCCGGTAAAGAGATGATAATCGCAGGAGACATCGGGGGCACGAAGACCAACGTCGCGCTCTTCCGCGCGGAGGGCGGGCGCGTCGGCCGCCCGCTGGTGCAACAGAGCTTCCCGAGCGCGCGCTACGGCTCGCTCGAAGAGATACTGGCCGAGTTCGTCGCCGCGCGGCAGACGGCCGGCCCGGTCACGCACGCCTGCTTCGGGGTCGCCGGGCCGGTCGTGCGCGGCCGCGTCGAGGGCACCAACCTCGCGTGGACGATGAGCGAGGAGAGCCTCGCGAGCGCCCTGGGCCTGCCGCGCGTGCGGCTCATCAACGACCTTGAGGCGACCGCCTACGGCATCGGCGAGCTACAACCCGAACAGTTCCACACGCTCAACGAGGGCGACGGCGGGCGCGCAGGGCACCGCGGCCTCATCGCCGCCGGGACCGGCCTCGGCATGGCCGCCATCTACTTCGACGGCGCGGGCTACCACCCGATGCCGTCGGAGGGCGGCCACATCGACTTCGCGCCGCGCGACGGGCGCGAGTTCGAGATGCTCGAATACCTGCGCGAGAAGGTGGGCGGGCGCGTCTCCTACGAGCGCGTGCTGTCGGGGATGGGGCTCTTCAACATCTACTCGTTCCTGCGCGACCGCGGCCACTTCGAGGAGCCGGCGTGGCTCGCCGAGGAGATACGCGCGGGTGACCCGAGCGCGGCCGTCTCGCGCGCCGCGCTGGCCGGCAAGAGCGAGTTGGCCGCGACGGCGCTCCAGATGTTCGTCGAGGTCTACGGCGCGATGGCCGGCAACCTCGCGCTGCTCCTGAAGTCGGTCGGCGGGCTCTACGTCGGCGGCGGCATCGCGCCGAAGATCATGGAGAAGCTGAAGGACGGCACCTTCATGCGCCACTACGGCGACAAGGGGCGCATGTCCGGGCTCGTCATGTCCATCCCCGTCCGCGTCATCCTCGACGACAAGACGGCGCTCTACGGCGCGGCGCGCTACGCGCTGGCGGGCGCGGAGTGACGGGCGTGGGAGACGCGGGGCCGCGCGTGACGGTCTTCGACGACGCCGAGGCGGTCGCGCGCGCGGCGGCCGGGCGCGTCGCGGAGCTTGCGCGCCTGTCAATCTCGGAGCGCGGGAGCTTCACCCTCGCGCTCTCCGGCGGCAACACGCCGCGCAGGGTCTACGAACTGCTCGCCTCCGCGGAGTTCGCCGGCCTCGTCGAGTGGGAGCGGGTTCACGTCTTCTTCGGCGACGAGCGCGCCGTGCCGCCCGACCACGCCGAGAGCAACTACCGCATGGCCGCCGAGTCGCTGCTCTCGCGCGTCGCCGTGCCCGCGGAGAACGTCCACCGCATCGAGGGGTTGGGCGACGCCGCGGCCAACGCGAGCGACTACGAGTCCGAGATGCGCTCGCTCTTCGGCGAGGACGCGGAGTGGCCGCGCCTCGACCTCGTGCTGCTCGGCATGGGCGACGACGGCCACACGGCCTCGCTCTTCCCCGGCACGTCCGCGCTCGAAGAGACGCGCCTGTGGGTCGCGGCCAACTGGGTCGAGAAGCTCGGCGCGTGGCGCGTGACGCTCACCGCGCCGGCCATCAACGCCGCCCGCCACGTCCTCTTCCTCGTCAGCGGCGCCGCCAAGGCCGAACGCCTGCGCGAAGTCCTGCGCGGCGAGCGCGACCCGGCGCGCCTGCCTTCCCAACTCATACGGCCGCGCGACGGCACGCTCGAATGGTTCGCGGATCGCGCCGCCGCGGCCGAAGTCCGCCCCGACACGCCCTGACAAAACCCCCGATGCCGAGCAAAGAGCAGGAGAGACTCGACGAGAAGTACGAAGGGCACATCCAGCCCTGGCGGAAGTGGGGGCCGTACCTCGCCGAGCGCGCGTGGGGCACCGTGCGCGAGGACTACTCGGCCGACGGCAACGCCTGGGCCTACTTCCCGCACGACCACGCGCGCTCGCGCGCCTACCGCTGGGGCGAGGACGGAATCGCGGGGCTGTGCGACCGCTATCAGGTGCTCTGCTTCGCGCTCGCGCTCTGGAACGGGCGCGACCCCATCCTGAAGGAGCGCATGTTCGGCTGCGTCGCCTCGGAGGCGAACCACGGCGAGGACGTGAAGGAGTACTACTTCCACCTCGACTCGACGCCGACGCACTCCTACATGAAGTTCCTCTACAAGTACCCGCAAGCCCCCTACCCTTACGAGCGGCTGATTCGGGAGAGCCGCGCGCGCGGGCCCGAGTCGCCCGAGTACGAACTGCTCGACACCGGCGCCTTCGACGAAGACCGCTACTTCGACGTGTTCGTCGAGTACGCCAAGGCCGGCCCCGACGACATCTGCGTCCGCGTCGAGGTGTTCAACCGCGGCCCCGCGGACGCGCCGCTCCACCTCCTGCCGCACCTCTGGTTCCGCAACACCTGGGCCTGGTACACGGAGGCCCGCCCCGAGCCCTCCATCACGCCCGGCCCCGCGGGCGCAGACTTCACGAGCCTGCGGGCGACCGACGAGCCGGCCGGTTCCGTGCCCGGCCTCCCCTTCGACTACCGGCTCGGCACGCGCTACCTCTACGCGGAGGCGGGCGGGCGGGCGCTCTTCACCTACAACGAGACGAACTGCCCGCGCGTCTGGGGCCCCGGCGCACGGAGCCGCCGCCCCTACGTCAAGGACGCGTTCCACCGCCACGTCGTCGCGGGCGAGCACGGCGCGGTCAACCCCGAACCTTTGGGGACGAAGGCGTGCCTCCACTACGCGGGGCTGAACGTGCCTGCGGGCGGCTCGGTCGTCGTGCGCCTGCGCCTGACGGACGCGCCGTCGGACGAGCCCCTGCGCGACGTGGACGAGGTCGTGGCCGAGCGCCGCCGCGAGGCCGACGAGTTCTACGGGGAGGTTCACCCGCCGAAGGCGACCGAGGACGAGCGCCGCGTGCAGCGGCAGGCGCTCGCCGGGATGCTCTGGACGAAGCAGATATACATCTACGACGTGAACGTCTGGCTCGACGGCGACAACCCGGCGTGGCCGCCGCCCGAGTCGCGCAAGGAGATACGCAACGCGCACTGGAAGCACCTCAACTCGATGCGCGTGCTCTCGATGCCGGACAAGTGGGAGTACCCTTGGTTCGCCGCGTGGGATTTGGCCTTCCACACCGTCCCGCTCGCGCTCGTAGACCCCGAGTTCGCCAAGCAGCAGTTGTGGCTCCTCCTCTTCGAGCAGTTCCAGCACCCGAACGGGCAGCTCCCCGCCTACGAGTGGGAGTTCTCCGACCTCAACCCGCCCGTCCACGCCTGGGCCGTCTGGCGCGTCTACAACATGGATCGCCTGCGCTCGGGGCGGGCCGACCGCGCCTTCCTCGAACGCTGCTTCCACAAGCTGCTCATCAATTTCGCGTGGTGGGTCAACAAGGTGGACGGCGAGGGCAACAACGTCTTCGAGGGCGGCTTCCTCGGCCTCGACAACATCACGGTCGTAGACCGCAGCCGGCCCTTCCCGGAGGGGACGCGGCTCGAACAGTCGGACGCGACCGGCTGGATGGGGATGTTCTGCCTGAACCTGATGCGCATCGCGCTGGAGCTGGCGAAGGAGAACCGCGTCTACGAGGCGCTGGCGACCAAGTTCTTCCAGCACTACGCCTACATCGGCGCGGCGATGAAGCAGATGGGCGCGGGCGGCTACGAGCTTTGGGACGAGGAGGACGGCTTCTTCTACGACGTGCTCATCCGCGGGGACGGCACGCACCAGACCTTCCGCGTCCGCTCGCTCGTCGGCCTCATCCCGCTCTACGCCGTCGAGCGGCTCGAAGAGGACTGGATCGAGCCGTTCCACGAGTTCCGCGCGAACCTCAACTGGTTTTTGGAGAACCGGCAGGACGTGGTGCAGCGCTGCGTGACGACGGTCGAGCACGACGGCAAGCGCGTCCACGTCCTCGCCATCGTCAACCCGGAGCAGATGCGCGGGCTGCTCCGCCGCGTCTGGGACCCCGAGGAGTTCCGCTCCGAGTACGGCCTGCGCAGCCTCTCGAAGTGGCACGAGCGCAACCCGTTCCGCCTGGGCGGCGCGGGGGTCGGCTACGAGCCGGCCGAAAGCCGGGAGATGTTGAAGGGCGGCAACTCGAACTGGCGCGGCCCCGTCTGGTTCCCGACGACCTTCATGATGATCGAATCCCTGCGCAAGCTCGGCAAGGCTTACGGCCACCAGTTCGCCGTCGAGAGCCCCGTCGCGGGCGAGCCGCCGCTCAAGCTCGACGAGATGGCGCGCGGCTTCGCCGAACGCCTCATACGCATCTTCACGCGCGACGCCGAGGGGCGCCGCCCCGCGCACGGCTGGTACGAAAAGTTCCAGCGCGACCCGCACTGGCGCGACCTCCTGCTCTTCTACGAGTACTTCCACGGCGACACGGGCATGGGGCTCGGCGCCTCGCACCAGACGGGCTGGACGGGGCTCGTCGCCTCCCTCATAGACGAGTGGCGCAGGTGAGGCAGTCCGCGCCGGCGGCCAGCCCGGCGGGCATCCGCCCGCGCCGACTAAACCACACTTTCTCAACACCTTAAGCCCGCAACCCTGCCGGCCGCCGCGGCGTCTAACCAATCTTGACAAAAAAGTCAGGTATGTCTAGTATGGCCGAAGCCAAACTTTCGGTCGGCCATTTTTCGGGTGTTTTATGAAGGTCTCGGCACAGGAAGAGTACGGTCTGCGCTGCCTCTTGCAGTTGGCGCGCCTGGGCGAGGGCGAGTTCCTGACGCTCGGGCAGATAGCCGAGCGCGAGGGGCTCTCGCAGGCGAACGCGGGCAAGGTGCTGTGGCTGCTCAACAAGGCTGGGCTCGTCAGCTCGACCCGCGGGACGAAGGGCGGCTACACGCTCGTCCGCCCCGCCTCGGAGATTCGCCTGAGCGAGGTCATCAAGGTGCTCGACGAGGGCGAGGTCGACGGCCACTGCAAGACCTACCCGGGCGTGCTCGACTCGTGCGTCCACACGGGCGAGTGCGGCATCCGCTCGGTCATCGTCAACGTCCACGAGGCGGTAGAGCGCGCGCTGTCGGGGATTACGCTGGCGCAGTTGGCCGGCTCGGAGCGGAAGGACGGCGCGACGCTCCACCAGATAGGTGCCCTGCGGCCGGAGGCGGCGCGGTAAGTTTTTTAAGAAGTCGGCGGGGAGCGAGTATCAGATGAGCACAATCGAGCTACTGACCAACAAAGAGTACAAGTACGGCTTCGTCACGGACATCGAGTCGGACACGATCCCGCGGGGGCTCTCGGAGGACACCGTCCGCCTTATCAGCGAGAAGAAGGGCGAGCCGGAGTGGATGCTTGAGTTCCGCCTGAAGGCGTACCGCCAGTGGCTGAAGATGTCGGAGCCTAAGCACTGGCCGAACATCAAGTACCCGGAGGTTGACTACCAGGACATCATCTACTACAGCGCGCCGAAGCAGAAGGCGTCGAAGGCGAGTCTCGACGAGGTCGACCCGGAGCTGCTGCGCACCTTCGAGAAGCTCGGCATCCCCCTGAACGAGCAGAAGCAGTTGGCGAACGTCGCCGTGGACGCCGTCTTCGACTCGGTCTCGGTCGCGACGACCTACAAGGAGAAGCTCAAGAAGCACGGCGTCATCTTCTGCTCCTTCACCGAGGCGATTCGGGACTACCCCGAGCTGATCAAAAAATACCTCGGCTCGGTCGTCCCCGTCGGCGACAACTACTTCGCGGCCCTGAACAGCGCGGTCTTCTCCGACGGCTCCTTCGTCTTCGTGCCCAAAGGCGTGCGCTGCCCGATGGAGCTTTCGACCTACTTCCGCATCAACAACCAGGAGTCGGGCCAGTTCGAGCGCACGCTCCTCGTGGCTGAGGAGGGCGCCTACGTCTCATACCTCGAAGGCTGCACCGCGCCGCAGTTCGACAAGAACCAGTTGCACGCGGCCGTCGTCGAGCTGATCGCGCTCGACGACGCGGAGATCAAGTACTCGACGGTGCAGAACTGGTACGCGGGCGACGAGGAGGGGCGCGGCGGCATTTACAACTTCGTGACCAAGCGCGGCGCGTGCCGCGGGCGCAACTCGAAGATTTCGTGGACGCAGGTCGAGACCGGCTCGGCCATCACGTGGAAGTACCCCTCGTGCATCCTCCAGGGCGACAACTCCATCGGCGAGTTCTACTCGGTGGCCCTGACGAACCACGCGCAGCAGGCCGACACCGGCACGAAGATGATCCACATCGGGCGCAACACGCGCTCGACCATCATCTCGAAGGGCATCTCGGCCGGGCGCTCGAACAACTCGTACCGCGGCCTCGTCAAGGTGCTCGCGGGCGCGGAGGGCGCGCGCAACTACACGCAGTGCGACTCGATGCTGGTCGGCCAGAGGTGCGGCGCGAACACGTTCCCGTACATCGAGGTGATGAACAACACCGCGCGCGTCGAGCACGAGGCGACGACCTCGCGCATCTCGGAGGAGCAGCTCTTCTACCTCCAGCAGCGCGGCATCTCGCAGGAGGACGCCGTCTCGCTCATCATCAACGGCTTCTGCAAGGACGTGTTCCGAGAGCTGCCCATGGAGTTCGCCGTCGAGGCGCAGCGCCTGCTCGGCATGAAGCTTGAGAACAGCGTCGGCTAAGGAGGCGGCTTTTAGATGGAAATGCGACTGACCATCATCTACGAGCAGGCCGGAGACTTGGTACAGGCTTCCGTGGCGGAGTTGCCGGGCGCGATCTCACTCGGCAAGACGCGGGAGGAGGCGAGGGCGAATCTCGCGGAGGCGATTGAAATGGTGCTGGAAGGGAATCGCCTCCTGGCGGCCGAGGCGGCAGGCTGCCGCGCGCTCGGGATTCCAGAACCTTCATAAGAAACAGGCAGCGAGGAGCAGCAACAGGTGTTAGAGATTCGAGATTTGCACGCGACGGTCGAGGGCAAGGAGATACTTCGCGGCATCGACCTGACCGTCAACAAGGGCGAGATTCACGCCATCATGGGGCCGAACGGGTCGGGGAAGTCGACGCTGGCGAAGGTTCTCGCCGGCCACCCGGCCTACGAGGTGACGCGCGGCGAGGTGCTCTTCGAGGGGCGCAACCTGCTCGAACTCGCGCCCGACGAGCGCGCGCGCGAGGGCGTCTTCCTCGCCTTCCAGTACCCCGTGGAGGTGCCGGGCGTCTCCAACGCGCAGTTCCTGCGCCTCGCCTACAACGAGAAGCGCAAGCACCGCGGCGAGGAGGAGCTAGACCCGCTGGAGTTCAAAGACCTGCTCGCCGAGCGCGCGAAGGTCGTCGAGATGGACGCCGGCCTGATGTCGCGCTCGGTCAACGAGGGCTTCTCGGGCGGCGAGAAGAAGCGCAACGAGATTTTGCAGATGGCCGTGCTTGAGCCGAAGCTCGCCGTGCTGGACGAGACCGACTCCGGGCTCGACATCGACGCGCTGCGCGTCGTCTCCGAGGGCGTCAACAAGCTGCGGGGCCCCGAGAACGCCGTCGTCCTCGTCACGCACTACCAGCGCCTCCTGAACTACATCGTCCCCGACCGCGTCCACGTCCTCTACAAGGGTCGCATCGTGCGCACGGGCGGCAAGGAGCTGGCGCTCGAACTCGAAGAGAAGGGCTACGACTGGATCAAGGAAGCCGTCGCGAGCGCTTGAGGTAAGAGTCAAAATTGATGTCACAGGCCGTTAAGGAAAAGAGCATTTACGCGGACGCCTTCCGCGAGTTCGCGGGGCGCGTCGCGGGGGGCGAGCCCGGCTGGGTCGCGCGGCTGCGCGAGGGCGCTTTCGCGCGCTTCGAGGAGCTGGGCTTCCCGACGACGGACGAGGAGGATTGGAAGTATACGAACGTCGCGCCCGTAGCGCGGAAGGCTTTCATGCCGGCGGGCGGCGGGGGCGCCGAGCTTGAGGGCGCCGCCGTCGAGCCGTTCGTCGCGGCGGAGTCGCGCCGGAGCCGCCTCGTCTTCGTCAACGGCGTCTACAGCCCCGCGCGCTCTTCGCTCGAAGCACTCCCGCCGGAGGTCTTCGCGGGCGACATCGGCGCGGCGCTCGGGGGCGGGCACGCCGAGACGCTCTGGGAGCACCTCGGGAGACTTTCGGGCGAGGGCAGCGGCGCCTTCGACGCCCTCAACACGGCCTTCCACAGCGGCGGCGCGCTCCTGCGCGTGCCCGCGGGAGTCGAGGTCGGCGCGCCCGTGCAGCTCCTCTTCCTGACCGCGCCCGGCGCGGACGAGGCGGCGGCCTTCCCGCGCGTGCTCGTCGTGGCGGGGCGCGACAGCCGGCTCGACGTGATCGAGACTTACGCCTCGCTCGGCGACGCGGAGTATTTCACGGATGCCGTCGTCGAGGTCTTCGTCGGCGAGGGCGCGCGCGTGACGCACTACAAGGTGCAGGGCGAGGCCGACTCCGCGTTTCACGTCGCCTCGACCCGCGCCGAAGTCTCGAAGGACGGCGCGTACGAGCTGACGACCGTCACGCTCGGCGCGCGCCTGTCGCGCCACGACGTGGAGGTGGCGCTCCTGAGCCCCGGCGCGGAGTGCCGCGTGGACGGGCTCTACCTCGTCGGCGACGGGCAGCACGCGGACACGCACTCGCTCATCGACCACCGCGAGCCGAACTGCGCGAGCCGGCAGAACTACAAGGGCATCCTCGACGGCCGCTCGCGCGCCGTCTTCAACGGCCGCGTCTTCGTCCGCGAGGGCGCGCGCGGCACGGACGCCGAGCAGAGCAACAAGAACCTGCTGCTCTCGCCGGACGCGCGCGTGGACACCAAGCCGCAGCTCGAAATCTACAACGACGACGTGAAGTGCTCGCACGGCACCACGGTCGGCCAGCTCGAAGAGGAGGAGCTGTTCTACCTCCTCAGCCGCGGCCTGCACCCCGACCTCGCGCGCAACCTCCTGACCTACGGCTTCGCCGAGGAGATCGTCGAGCGCATCAAGCACGAGTCCATCCGCGCGCGGCTGGACGGGGCGATTCTCAACCGCCTGCGCGCGCGGCTGGAGGCTTAGGGCCTCAGAGAGTTTCAGAGATGATCGCAACAGAGAAGACTGTCGGAGAGCAGAGTGCGCCGCGCGAAGCGGCCGGCGCGTGGGACGTGCGCGCCGTGCGCGAGGACTTTCCCGTGCTCGGGCAGACGGTGAACGGGAAGCCCTTGGTCTACCTCGACAACGCGGCCTCGGCGCAGGTGCCGCGCATCGTCATCGAGCGCGGCGCGAAGTACCTGCGCGAGGAGCACTCGAACATCCACCGCGGCGTCCACTACCTCTCGCAGCGCGCGACCTCCGCGTTCGAGGGCGCGCGCGAGAAGGTGCGCCGCTTCATCAACGCGCGCGAGGCGCGCGAGTGCATCTTCGTGCGCGGCGTGACGGAGGGCGTCAACCTCGTCATGCACGGCTACGGCCGCAAGTTCGTGGGCGAGGGCGACGAGATAGTCGTCTCCGAGATGGAGCACCACTCGAACCTCGTGCCGTGGCAGATGCTCTGCGAGGAGAAGGGCGCGCGCCTGCGCGTCATCCCGATGAACGACCGCGGCGAGCTGATACTCGAAGAGTTCGACGCGCTCTTAAACGAGCGGACGAAGCTCGTCTGCGTCGGCCACGTCTCGAACGCGCTCGGCACCGTCAACCCCGTCAAGGAGATCGCCGCCCGCGCGCACAAGCTGGGCGTGCCCGTGCTCGTGGACGGGGCGCAGGGCGCGCCGCACCTGCGGGTGGACGTGCAGGATTTGGACTGCGACTTCTACGCCGTCTCGGGCCACAAGATGTTCGCGCCGACGGGCAGCGGCGTGCTCTACGGCAAGGCCGAGTGGCTTGAGAAGATGAACCCGTTCCTCGGCGGCGGCTCGATGATCCGCACCGTGACCTTCGAGCGGAGCACCTACGCGGCCATCCCCGACAAGTTCGAGGCCGGCACGCCCGCCATCGCCTCGGCCATCGGGCTCGGCGCGGCGATTGACTATTTAAACTCGCTCGACCGCGGCGCGGCGCACGCGCACGAGCAGGAGCTTCTGGCTTACGCGACCGAGAGGCTCTCGGCCGTCGAGGGCGTCCGCATCATCGGGACGGCGCGCGAGAAGGCGAGCGTGCTCGCCTTCGTCATCGAGGACGTGCACCCGCACGACGTGGGCACCATCCTCGACCAGGAGGGCATCGCCATCCGCGCCGGCCACCACTGCGCGCAGCCCGTCATGAAGCACTTCGGCGTGCCCGCCACCGCCCGCGCCTCCTTCGCCTTCTACAACACGAAGCAGGAGGCCGACAGCCTCGTCGCGGCGGTGCAGAAGGTGATAGAAGTCTTTAGCTGAAGGGGAGTAGACAGTAGACAGTAGACAGTAGAAAACAAGCTCTTCCTACTGTCTACTGTCTACTGTCTACTGTCTACTGATTCTATGTCTGAACTGAGCGAGCTTTACCAGCAGGTCATCCTCGACCACAACAAGAAGCCGCGGAACTTCCAGAAGCTCGAAGGGGCGAACCGCGTCTCCGAGGGGTTCAACCCGCTGTGCGGCGACCAGCTCACCGTCTACATGCTGATGGACGAGGGCGTGGTGAAAGACCTGAGCTTCGTCGGGACGGGGTGCGCCATCTCGAAGGCGGCGGCCAGCATGATGACGCAGGCCGTCAAGGGCAAGACGCGCGAGGAGGCGCGGGCGCTCTTCGACGAGTTCCACCGGATGGTGACGGGCGAGCTGGACGAGGAGGCCGAAGGCAACAGCCTCGGCCGCCTGAAAATCTTCGCCGGCGTGCGCGACTACCCGGCGCGCGTCAAGTGCGCCAGCCTCCCCTGGCACACCATGCACGCCGCGCTCGAAGGCGAGGAGACGGCCTCGACCGAGAACCTCGGCCCCGACATCACGCAGGCCGCCGGGTGAGAACGCCGGGCGGCGGGGCGCGGGTTCCGGACTCGTGGAGGATGAGGGGCGCGCCGCCTCTCATCCTCCTTTCCTTTAGCCGGCGCGCCCCCGCCGCACGAAATGCGCACTCGTTTGAGTTAGACCCTGACTCGCGTTAATATCTCCGGCATCAACCGCACTTCGGAGTCTTTGCCCGCATGAACATCCGCTCAATCGAGCTGCGCGAGATACGGCTGCGCCTCGTGCACTTCTTCGAGACCAGCTTCGGGCGCACGGTCGAGCGCCGCATCCTGCTCGCGCGCGTCGTAGACGCGGACGGCGCCGAAGGGTGGGGCGAGTGCACGGCCGGCGAGGGGCCGTTCTACAGCGAGGAGTGGATTGACTCGGCGTGGGAGGTCTCGCGCCTCTTCCTCGCGCCGATGGTTCTGGGGCGGGAGGTCGAGGGCGCGGGCGGCGTCGGCGCGCTCGTGCGCCGAGCGCGCGGCAACCGCATGGCGAAGGCCGCGGTCGAGACGGCCTGCTGGGACTTGGAGGCGAAGCGGCTCGGCGTCCCGCTCTGGCGCCACCTCGGCGGCGCGCGCGAAGAGATTCCCTGCGGCGTCTCCATCGGCATCCAGGACACGCCCGAACAGCTCCTCGAAAAGATAGAGACGGAACTCGCCGCCGGCTACCAGCGCATCAAGATTAAGATCAAGCCGGGCTGGGACCG
This sequence comes from Pyrinomonadaceae bacterium, assembly GCA_036389815.1. Taxonomy (GTDB): domain Bacteria; phylum Acidobacteriota; class Blastocatellia; order Pyrinomonadales; family Pyrinomonadaceae; genus QHXN01. The sequence goes on from DASVWB010000319.1 coordinate 30,478, forward strand.
CGGGGTGGTCGAGGCAGTCCGCAGGCGCTTCCCGGACATCCCGCTGATGGTTGACGCCAACTCGGCCTACACGCTCGAAGACGCGCCGCTCCTTCGCGCGCTCGACGAGTATGGCTTGATGATGATCGAGCAGCCGCTCGCCTACGACGACCGCGAAGACCACGCGAAGCTCCAGCGGCAGTTGAAGACGCCCGTCTGCCTCGACGAGTCCGTGCGCTCGGCCGAGGACGCGCGCAAGGCGATAGAGCTGGGCGCGTGCCGCATCGTCAACGTCAAGCTCGGCCGGGTCGGCGGCCACGCGGAGGCCGCGCGCGTCGAGTCGGTCTGCCGCGCGGCGGGGCTGCCCGTCTGGTGCGGCGGGATGCTGGAGTCAGGCATCGGGCGCGCGCACAACATCGCGATGGCGACGCTCGGCGGCTTCACGCTCCCGGGCGACGTTTCGGCCAGCTCGCGCTACTGGGCGGAGGACATCATCGAGCCCGCCGTCACGGTCACGCCGCGCGGGACTATCCGCGCGCCCGACCGGCCCGGCATAGGCTTCGAGGTCAAGCGCGACCTCGTCGAACGCCTGACGGTTCGCCGCGAGACTCTGACCGCCTGATAAACTTCCGGGAAATTCGCCGAAACGACCACATGCCATTCGAGCCCAACAGCGCGGACGCGGGGCGGCTGCTCCGACACTTCGAGGAAAGGCGCGCCGAGATTCTTTCGCTGACGCGCGCGCTGTGCGAGGCCGAATCACCGTCGGGCGACGGCGGGGGGAGCGCGGCCGTCGTGGGGCTAATCGAAGAGGCCGCCGCGTCGCTCGGCGTCGCCGACTCAATCGAGCGCACCCCCGCCCCGGACGGCTACGGCGAGCACTTCGCCCTGCGCGCGTTCGGCGACTCCGCGGCGGGCGCGCGCCCGCTCCTGCTGCTCGGCCACACAGACACCGTCCACCCGCGCGGGACGCTCGCCGCGCGCCCGTGGCGCGAGTCGGAGGGGCGCATCCATGCGCCCGGCGTCTACGACATGAAGGCCGCGTGCGCCGTCGCGCTCGAAGCGATGAGGGCCTGCGCCGCGCTGTCCCTGCGCCCGCGCCGACCCGTAGTGCTGCTGCTGACCTGCGACGAGGAGTCGGGGAGCTACAGCGGGCGCGAGCTGGTCGAGCGCGAGGCTTCGCGCGCCGAGTGCGTGCTGGTGCTTGAGCCGCCCGCGCCGGGCGGACGCGCCAAGACGGCGCGCAAGGGCACCGGCATCTTCACGCTCGCGGTCGAGGGGCGCGCCGCGCACGCCGGACTCGAACCGGAGAAGGGTGTGAGCGCCGTGCTCGAAATCGCGCGGCAGATAGAGAAGGTCTCGGGACTAGCGCGGCCGGAGGTCGGCACGACCGTCAACGTCGGGACGCTGCGGGGCGGCACGCACGCCAACGTCGTCGCCGCCGAGGCGCGCGCCGAGATAGACGTGCGCTTCAGCACGGCCGAAGAGGCACAAAGGTTAGACGAGGCGATTCGCGGGCTGACGCCTTTCGACGGGCGCGCGCGGCTCCGCGTCGGCGGCGGCATCAACCGCCCGCCGATGGAGCGCACCGCGGCCGTCGCCGAGCTTTTCACGAAGGCGCGGGCGTTCGCCGCCGCGCTGGGCATCGAGCTGGGCGAGGCGAGCGTCGGCGGCGCGTCGGACGGCAACTTCGCCGCCGCGTGCGGCGCGGCCGTGCTCGACGGGCTCGGCGTCGAGGGCGACGGCGCGCACGCCGCGCACGAGCACATCTACGCCGACGCGGTCGTGCGCCGCGGCGCCTTTCTGGCCGCGCTCGTCGCCGGCCTTTAGGGCGGGAGGTGGCGGAGTGAGACTGTCGCCTGCAGAGACGGTCGCGGAGGTCGAGGAGGCGCGCACGCTCTTCAAGGAGTACGCCGACGCGACCGGCGTCGACCTCTGCTTCCAGAACTTCGGGCGCGAGCTGGAGGGCCTTCCGGGCGACTACGCGCCGCCCGCGGGCCGGCTGCTGCTCGCGCGCGAAGGCGGTGAGCCGGCCGGCTGCGTCGCCCTGCGCCGGGTGGACGATACGGTCTGCGAGATGAAGCGGCTGTACGTCCGGCCGGCCTTCCGCGGCACGGGGCTCGGGCGCACGCTCGCGGAGGCCGTCATCGCGGAGGCGCGCGCCGCCGGCTACGGGCGGATGCGGCTCGACACGCTCCCCTCCATGCGGTCGGCCATCGCGCTCTACCGCTCGCTCGGCTTTCAAGAGATCGACCCGTACAGGTTCAACCCCGTCGAGGGGACTCTCTACATGGAGCTGAGCCTGCGCTGAATCTTCCACACGACCGCGAGGTTGAAACCATGAACGCCAGACACGCCTCCGTCAGACTGCTTCTCGTCCTCCTGTTCTTCGTCTCGCCCGCCGCGCCGCTTTTGCGGGTCTGCACGCCGGGCGGGGTCGCGCGCGCCGCGTCGCGCGAGCCGGTGCGCGCCCGCCGCGGGATGGTCGCTTCGACGAGCAGGATCGCTTCGCAGGTCGGCGTGGACGTGTTGAGGCGCGGCGGCAACGCCGTGGACGCGGCCGTCGCCGTCGCCTTCGCGCTGGCCGTGACCTACCCGGCGGCGGGCAACCTCGGCGGCGGCGGCTTCATGATGATCCGCCTGCGCGACGGGCGGACGACCGCCATCGACTACCGCGAGATGGCGCCGGCCGCCGCGCACCGCAACGTCTACCTCGACGAGCGCGGCGAGCTGAAGAAGGGCGAGGGCGGCTCGCTCGTCGGCTACCGCGCCTCGGGCGTCCCCGGCACGGTGGCGGGGATGGAGCTGGCGCTGAAGAAGTACGGCTCCGGCCGCCTGACGTGGTCGCAGGTCGTCGAGCCCGCGCGCCGCCTGGCGCTCGAAGGCTTCCCGCTCCCTTACAACCTCGCGCGCAGCCTGAAGGCCAACGCGAAGGAGTTCGAGCCCTACCCGGAGTCGCGGAAGATTTACAACAACAACGGCAGGTTCCTTGAAGAGGGCGAGGTCTGGCGGCAGCCCGAGCTGGCCGCGACCTTCGCGCGCATGCAGCGCTCCGGCCCGCGCGAGTTCTACGAGGGGCGCACCGCCCGCCTCATCGCCGCGGACATGCGCGCGCACGACGGGCTCGTCACGCTCGAAGACCTGAAGAACTACGTCGCCAAGGAGCGCCAGCCGCTGCGCACGACCTACCGCGGCTTCGAGGTCATCTCGATGCCGCCGCCCTCGTCGGGCGGGGCCGTGCTCATCGAGATGCTCAACATCCTCGAAGGCTTCGACCTGCGCCACATGGGCGCCGCCTCCTCCGAGCGCTACCACGCCGAAGCCGAGGCCATGCGCCGGGCCTTCGCCGACCGCGCCGAGTACATGGGCGACGCCGACTTCGTGAGCGTCCCCGTCGCCGGCCTCATCGACAAGTCCTACGCCGAGCGCCTGCGCAAGGGGATTAGCCTGAGCCGCGCCTCGACGAGCGCCGAGGTCAAGGCCGGGAGGCCGGCGGGCGCGGAGTCAGAGGAGACGACGCACTTCACGGTCGTGGACGCAGAGGGCAACTGCGTGTCGAACACCTACACGCTCAACGACAGCTACGGCTCGAAGGTGGTCTTGAAGGGGACGGGCGTGCTGATGAACGACGAGATGGACGACTTCGCCGCCAAGCCCGGCACGCCGAACATGTTCGGGCTCATCCAGGGCGAGCGCAACGCCGTCGCGCCGCGCAAGCGCCCGCTCTCGGCGATGACGCCGACCTTCGTCCTGCGCAAAGACGGCTCGCTCTGGTTCGCCGTCGGGAGCCCGGGCGGCCCGACCATCATCAACACCGTGCTCCAGGTCGTCACCAACGTCGTGGACTTCGACATGAACATCCAGCAGGCCGTGGACGCGCCGCGCATACACCACCAGTGGCTCCCGGACGAGGTGGTCTACGAGCCGTTCGGGCTGAGCGCCGACACCGCCCGCGCGCTCGAATCCCGCGGCCACCGCCTCACGCCGAAGCCCCGCTACATGGGCGACGCGCAGGGCATCATGATCGAGGAGAAGACCGGCGTCCGCCTTGGCGCCAGCGACCCGCGCAACTTCGGCGAGCCGGTCGGCTACTGACTCGCTCAGATGTTTTTAAGGAGTGGAATTCGTTGAAAGTTAGAACACCCGTCTCGGCGCTGCTACTGGTCTGCGCCGCCACGTTGACGCTCGCCGGCGGCCCGGCCGCGGGCAGGCCGGCGAGCGCGGCCGAGCCGCCCGTGATAAGGGAGGCGCCGGCGCCGCCGGCCTTCACGGACGCGGAGCGGCAGGCGGAGCTGCGGGCGCGGCGCGGGCGCGTGGCCGCGAAGCTCGGGCCGAACTCCGTGCTGGTGCTGCTGAGCGCCGAGCCGCGCGTCTACACCAACGACGTGGACTACGAGTTCCGGCAGGAGAATAACCTCTACTACCTGACGGCGCTCAGGCAGAAGGGCGCGAACCTCGTCATGTTCGTCGGCGACGGGGGCGCGACGCGGGAGATACTCTTCCTGCCGCGGCGCAACCCCGCGGCCGAGACGTGGACGGGGCACATGTACAGCCCCGAGGAGGCGCAGAGGGTTTCGGGCGTGGGCGAAATCTGGGAGGCGAGGGAGTTCGAGCCCTTCATGTCGGCCGTCCGCTCGCGCCTCGCGTACCGCCCCGCGCCGGGCTCGCTGCTGCTCTCGCCCCCGAACCCGCCGGCCGCGCCCCCCGAATCTTTCGCCGCCGCGGCGGCGAAGAACGGGGCGGCGCTCTACCTGCTGCTTGAGCCCGGCGGCGAGGAGTCGCGCGAGTACGAGCGCGAGCGGGCTTACGCGGTCGCGTGGGGCGCGGGCGCGCCCGCCGGGCTGAGCGTGCGCTCGGCGTGGGAGGTCCTCGCGGAGCTGCGGATGCGCAAGTCGCCCTACGAGCTGCGCCTGCTCCAGCACGCCGTGGACATCAGCATCGAGGGGCACCAGCGCGCGCAGGCCGTCGCCCCGCGCTCGCGCTGGGAGTACGAGGTCGAGGCCGAGCTGGACTACACCTACAAGCGGCGCAACGCCGATAACTGGGGCTACCCCTCCATCGTCGGCTGCGGGCCGAACGCGACGACGCTCCACTACGAAGAGTCGCAGGGGCCCGTCCGCCCGGGCGACCTGCTGCTGATGGACGCCGCCGCCGAGTACGAGCACTACAGCGCCGACGTGACGCGCACGTTCCCCGTCTCGGGCAGGTTCACGCGGGAGCAGGCCGAGGTCTACAACGTCGTGCTCGCGGCGCAGGAGGCGGCCTTCCGCGCCATACGACCCGGCGCGCAGCTCTCCGACGTGCACAACGCCGCGACCGAGGTCATCAAGGACGGCCTGCTCCGGCTCGGGCTCGTCACGGAGAAGAACTCTTTGCAGTTCCGCACGTGGTTCATGCACGGCACGTCGCACTACATCGGCATGAACGTCCACGACGTGAGCGTGCGCGGCGCGAAGCTGGACGTGGGGATGACCTTCACGGTCGAGCCGGGCATCTACGTCCGCCCCGACGCGCTCGACAACCTGCCGAAGACGCCCGAGAACGAGAAGTTCATCGCCGCCGTGCGCCCCGCCTTCGAGAAGTACCGCGGGATAGGAGTCCGCATCGAGGACGACGTGATTGTCACGGCGGACGGCTACCGCAACCTCTCCGCCGCGCTCCCGCGCAGCGTCCAAGAGATCGAAGCCTTCATCGCCCGCGCGCAGAAGGAGGTGCGCGTCGGGCTGCTGCCGTGGCGTCGGGGCGCGGCCGGCGAGTAGCGCCGACGAGATTTAACCGCCGCAGGGACGGAGGCACGGCCCTAAGAATCTCAAATCTCAAATTTGAGATTTCAAATTCTTACGGCCGTGCCTCCGTGTCTGCGGCGGTTAAAATTTATCGGGAGAAGTAGGGCCCTCCGTCGGCCGTCCGAATCAGTCTTTTCATGTGGCGCTGCGCGAGGACGGTGACGAGGATGACGCTCAGGCCGAGGAGCGCGAGCGCGAAGGGGAAGAGGGCGGAGTCCTTGAAGACCTCGTAGGCGAGGTGCCCGAGGTAGATGTGGACGCCGAGCACGCCGAAGACGATGAAGACGCCGCGCCGCAGGTAGACGCCGACGGCGACGAGCCCCACGTTCAGGAGCGCGTAGAGAGCGCGCCCCGCCTCAGAGTCGCTGTCCATGAACGTGAGCCCGCCCCAGAAGGAGAGCAGCCCGAACAGGTAGCACCAGAAGGCGAAGTCCTCCGTGCGCGGCACGCCCGGCCGCCGGTGCGTCCGCTCCAAACCGTAGCCGACGAGAATCGTCAGCAGCCCGACGAAGACGCTCACCCAGCAGCGCTGGTTCCGCGCGAGCCCGTCCCCGAACAGCCACTCCGCCACGTCCATCGAGAAGAACCAGAACGAGTAGGCCAGCGGCGCCGTCAGGAAGCCGAACTTCACGTAGCGCAGCGCGACGAGCGAGGCCGCCATCGTCGCCAGCTCCATCACGACCCACGAGCCGTGGACGCGCGGGTAGTACTCCGCGTACTCGCCCGGCCGCGGCCCCGGCCAGAGCCCGAGCATGTCCTCGACCGTGTAGACGAGCAGCGGCACGAGGCAGACGGCGACGGTGACGAGCAGCCCGCCGCCGACCGCGTACCCGCGGCCTCGCAGGAAGCGCCCGAGGGAGACTGCGGCCAGCGCGTAGACGAGCGCCGTGGCGAAGACGCCGCGCGAGCCGAGCGCCTCCCACTTGTCGCCGAGGAACCACGCGCAGGCCGAGATCATCAGCATCGCGCCGAAGTAGTAGGCGACCGTCACGGCGTTGAGACCCTTGCGCGTCTCGGGCGCGGGCTCCGGCGCCGGGCCGGGCAACAGCGTGCGCTCGAAGCGCTGGTCGTAGCCCCAGCCGATGAGGCGCTCCGCGTCGCCGTCCGACAGCACGCCCTCGGCGGCAGCGCGGCGTATGTCCGCGGGCGTCAGCAGCGGCTCGCGCCCGGCGTAGGCGTTGGTCGTCATCTCTGCGCTCAAAGGGGGACTCCTTTCGTCGGCGGGCGGGGGAAGTGGGAAGGCGGCGCGGGGCGCGCGCGCGCCGCGGCGCGGGCACGCGGAAAAGCATAGCAGACTCAGGGCGCGTCGGCGCGGGCTATTTTCTCGGCGAGGTAGGAGGAGAAGAAGCCGCGGTACTTCTCCTGCAAATCCTTCCGGCGCCAGTCGCGGCCGGTGACGCGGCGGCGGCAGCCGCGCGCGCCGCAGTTGCACTCAAGCTCGTAGTCGTCGTCGTCGGTCGTCGCCCAGTCGTGCGTCAGCTCCTCGCCGGCCGCGACGGCGCGCATCGCCACGAATACTATCTGCCCGCGCACGCCGAGGTTCGGCTCGCACGAGTGGTTGCTGAAGACCATCGAGCCCTCGCGCTCCTCTTCCGCGAGCGGGCCGATGAAGAGGTCTTCGGCGACCTGAATCTCCGCCGAGCGGTACCAGGCGGGCATCGCCCGCAGCGCCTCGCGCCCGAAGACGTACCCGCCCTTCACGCACACGACCTCGCCCGCCGCGAACGGCTCACGGGCGAACAGGCCGCGCCCGTGGATCGGGCTCTCGCGCACCTCCGCCTTCGGCGAGATGTAAGAAAGGTTAGTCAAAGGTCGGTCACCCTCTACTCGTAGCTGAGCGCCTCGACGGGGTCTTGCCGCGCGGCGCGCAGCGCCGGGTAGAGCGCGCCGAGCGTGCCGCCGAGCAGGCCGATGCCGAGCGAGGCGAGGAGCCAGCCCGGCTCGATGTCGACGGTGAGCGAGGTCGTGCGCATGACGACGAAGCGCGCGGCCAGCGTCAGCACCACGCCGAAGACTACGCCGAGGACGCTGACGGCCAGCGCCTCCTGCTCGATGACCCACGCCACGCGTGCGTTCGACATCCCCAGAGACTTCAGCACGCCGATCTGGCGCGTCCGCTCGGTGACGGTCGTGTACATGGCGAGCAGGATGACGAGCATGCTGATGGCCGCCGCCACGCCGACGATCACGTCTATGAACACGTCGAGCGCGGGCACGCTTGAGGCGTAAAGCTCGGGCAGGTCGCGCGTGAAGATTATCTG
>DASVWB010000320.1:0-22830 GCA_036389815.1 Pyrinomonadaceae bacterium
TCTCGCTCGTGCTGCTCGTCGGCGCGGGGCTGCTGCTCAAGAGCTTCCGCGCGCTGGTGACGACCGACCCGGGCTACTCGCCCGCGCGCGTGCTCGCCGTCACCGTCGCGCTCGACACGAGGAAGTTCGCCGACGGCGAGAGCCGCGCCGGCTACTTCCGCGAGGCCGTCTCGCGCATCGAGGGGCTGCCCGGCGTCGAGTCGGCCGGGCTGACGCGCCTGCTCCCCCTCGGCCGCAGCGACATCTGGGAGAGCTTCAACATCGCGGGGCGGCCGCGCTTCGCGCCCGGCTCGCGCAACAGCGCGCGCAGCTACACGGTCAGCCCCGGCTACTTCCGCTCGCTCGCCGTGCCCGTAAGGCGCGGGCGCGCCTTCGCCCCGTCCGACGCGAAGAACTCGACGCCCGTCATCATCATCAACGAGGCTTTCGCGCGCCGCTACTTCGAGGGGCAGGAGCCGGTCGGCCAGCACCTCACCTTCGAGGACGAGAACAACAAGCCGCTCCCCGAGCGCGAGATCGTCGGCGTCGTCGGCAACGTCCGCTTCGGGAGCCTCAACGACGAGGAGGTGCCCGAGTACTACATCCCGTTCGAGCAGACGCCCTCGGGCGTGGCCGAGGTGGTCGTGCGCGCGAAGGGCGAGGACGCGGCGGCGCTCGCGCCCGCCGTGCGCGCCGCCTTGAAGGGCGTAGACCCGAACCTGCTCATCTGGGAGACGCGGACGATGGACGAGCTGGTCGGGCGCTCGGTCGCGCCGCAGCGCTTCAACGTCGTGCTGCTCGGGCTCTTCGCCGCGCTGGCGGTGCTGCTCGCGGCCGTCGGGCTCTACGGCGTGATGAGCTACACGGTGACGCAGCGGACGCACGAGATAGGCATCCGCATGGCGCTCGGCGCGCAAGGAAGAGACGTGCTGCGGATGGTCATCCGGCAGGGGATGCTGCTGACGCTCCTGGGGCTCGCGGTCGGGCTCGCCGGGGCGCTCATGCTGACGCGGCTGATGACGAAGCTGCTCTACGGCGTCTCGGCCACCGACCCCGTGGTCTTCGCGGCGGTGTCGCTCCTGCTCGCCGCCGTCGCCCTCTTCTCCTGCCTCGTCCCGGCGCTGCGCGCGACGAGGGTGGACCCGATGGTGGCCTTGAGATACGAATGACGAGTGACGAGTGACGGATGAAGAGCGGCGTGCCTCTCATTCATCATTCGTATCTCGTCACTCATCCGCTTGACTCGGACGGGGTGACCTTATGAGGACTCTGCTGCAAGACATTCGCTTCGGGCTGCGTACCCTGTTGAGGCGGCCGGGGTTCACGCTGGTCGCGGTGCTGACGCTGGCGCTGGGCGTGGGCGCGAACACGGCCATCTTCTCGGTCGTCAACGCGGTGCTGCTCAGGCCGCTGCCGCTGCTGAAGGAGCCGGGGCGGCTGGTCATCGTCTACGAGACGACGCAGCAGAGCCCGCGCGAGTACGTCTCGGTGCCGAACCTCGAAGACTACCGCGCGGGCGCGCGCTCGTTCGAGTCGTTCGCCACCTTCGTCCCGCAGAGCGTCAACCTGACGGGCGGCTCGGAGCCCGAGCGCGTCGTCGGCGGCTTCGCGACTTCGAGCTTCTTCCGCGTGGCCGGCGTCGAGCCCGCGCGCGGCCGCGCCTTCCTGCCCGAGGACGACCGCGAGGGCGCGGGGCTCGTCGCCGTCCTCGGCCACGACCTCTGGCAGCGGCGCTTCGGCTCGGACCCGGACATCCTCGGCAAGACGCTCGTCTTCAACGGCGAGCCCTACACGGTCGTCGGCGTGATGCCCGAGGGCTTCGGCTTCCCCGTCACGGGGCCCGACGTGCTGCTGCCCGCGCAGAGGTGGCCCAACTACAAGCCCGCGCGCTCGGCGCACAACGCGTGGGTCATCGGCCGGATGAGGCAGGGCGTGACGCGCGAGGCGGCCGAGGACGAGCTGCGCGGCGTGGCGAGGCGTCTGGAGGAGGCGTACCCCGAAGAGAACCGCGGGCGCGGCGTCCGCGTCGTCGGGCTGCGCGACGAGCTGGTGGACGAGATAAGGCCCGCGCTGTTAGTCCTGCTCGGCGCGGTCGGGCTCATCCTGCTGATAGCGTGCGCCAACATCGCCAACCTTTTGCTCGCGCGCGGCGCGGCGCGGCAGAAGGAGATGGCGCTGCGCTCGGCGCTCGGCGCGAGCCGCGCGCGGCTGCTCAGGCAGCTCCTGACGGAGACGCTGCTGCTCGCGGTCGCGGGCGGGGGCGCGGGGCTGCTGCTCGCGCAGTGGGGCGTGGACGCGCTCCTCGCGCTCAACCCGGCCGAGCTGCCCACGCCGCAGGGCGTGCCCGTAGACGGGCGCGTGCTCGCCTTCTCGCTCGGGATAGCGGCGCTGGCGGGACTCTTCTTCGGCATCGTCCCGGCGCTCCAGCTCTCGAAGGCGGGCGTGGGCGCGGGGCTGAAGGAGGGCGGGCGCGCGGCGGGCGAGGGCGCGGCCGGGCGCGGGCGGCTGCGCGGCGCGTTCGTCGTCTCGCAGGTGGCGCTCTCGCTGGTGCTGCTCGTCGGCGCGGGGCTCCTGCTCAACAGCTTCTACCGCCTGCTCAGCGTGAGCCCGGGCTTCGACCCGCACAACCTCCTGACGATGGAGTACAGGATTCCGAAGAACCGCTACCCGAAGGGCGAGCAGCAGTGGGCCTTCCACCGCGAGGTCGTCGAGCGCGTCTCGCGCGTGCCGGGCGTCGAGTCGGCGGCCGTCATCCGCGGACTGCCCTTCAGCGGCAACGGCGGGAGCGCGGCTTACGTCGTGCCCGAACGCCCGGCCCCTGCGCGCGGGCTTGAGCCGAAGGCTTTGGAGAACGCCATCGACCCGAACTACCTGCGCACCGTGGGGCTGCCGCTGCTGCGCGGGCGCAACTTCACGGAGCAGGACGGGCCGGACGCGCCTTCGGTCGTGCTCGTCAACCGGACGATGGCCGAGACGGTCTGGCCGGGCGAAGACCCCCTCGGCAAGCGGCTCCAGTTCCCCGACGTGAAGGGGGAGGCGACGGTCGTCGGCGTCGTCGGCGACGCCAAGCAGTACGACATCAGCGAGCAGCAGCGGCCGCAGGTCTACACGCCCTACGCGCAGAACCCGCACATCTTCGCCACGCTCGTCGTGCGCTCGCGCGTCGAGCCCTTGAGCCTCGCCGAGCAGGTGAAGCGCGCCGTGTGGTCTGTTGACCCGGAGCAGCCCGTGTGGCGCGTCCGCACGCTCGAACGCGTGCTCAGCCAGAACGTCGCCGACCGGCGCTTCGTCCTCTGGCTGATGGCCTGCTTCGCGGGGCTGGCGCTGGGGCTGACGGCGCTCGGCATCTACGGCGTCGTCTCCTATGCCGTCGCGCAGCGGACGCACGAGATAGGCGTCCGCATGGCCTTGGGCGCGCAGGGGCGCGACGTGCTGCGGCTCGTGCTGCGGCAGGGGATGGCGCCCGCGCTCGCGGGGGTGGCGCTCGGGCTCGCGGGCGCTTTCGCCGCGACGCGCCTGATGGCGGGGCTGCTCTACGGAGTCTCGCCCACAGACCCTGCGACCTACGCGGCCGTGGCCGTGCTGCTCGCGGCCGTCGCGCTCCTCGCCTGCTACCTGCCGGCGCGGCGCGCGACGAAGGTCGATCCGTTAATAGCTTTGAGATACGAGTGAGGGGTGAGCGATGAACACGCTGCTACAGGACGTACGCTTCGGGGCGAGGGTGCTTTGGAAGCGGCCGGGGTTCACACTGGTCGCGCTGGCGGTGCTGGCTTTGGGCATCGGCGCGAACACGGCCATCTTCTCGGTCGTCAACGCGGTGCTGCTCAGGCCGCTGCCCTACCCGGGCGCGGAGCGCGTCGTCGCCTTCGACGCCGTCAACCCGCCGAAGGGCATCACCGATAGCAGCATCTCCGCGCCCGACTTCGCTGACCTGAAGGCGCAGACGCGCTCCTTCGAGGCGCTCGCCATCTACGCGGCCGGCAACGCGAACCTGACGGGCGGCGACGAGCCCGAGCGCGTGGCGGTCGGCTACGCCGACGCGGACTTCTTCCGCGTGCTGGGCGTGGGCGCCGCGCGCGGGCGCGTTCTGCTGCCCGAGGACGACCGCGCGGGCGCCGCGCCCGTCGCCGTCATCAGCCACGGCCTCTGGGTGAGGCGCTTCGGCGCAGACCCCTCGGCCGTCGGCCGCCGGGTCGAGCTGAGCGCGCGCAGCCTCGAAGTCGTCGGCGTCATGCCGCCCGGCTTCGACTTCCCGGAGCGCACGGAGGTCTGGGCGCCGCTCCAGCTCGACGTGTCGAAGGAGCCGCGCGACAACCGCGCGTACTCGGTCGTGGGGAGGCTGGCCCCCGGCGTCACGCTCGAAGCGGCGCGCGCCGAGGCGGACACCGTCAGCGCGCGCCTCGCGCAAGCCTACCCGGTGACGAACGCCGGGTGGGGCGTGCAGCTCGAAACGCTCAAGGACGAGCTGGTCGGCCGCCTGAAGACGACGCTCTTCCTGCTGCTCGCGGGCGTCGGGCTGGTGCTTTTGATAGCGTGCGCCAACGTCGCCAACCTTTTGCTCGCGCGCGCCGCGGGCCGGAGGCGCGAGGTCGCGCTGCGGCTCGCGCTCGGCGCGTCGCGCTGGCGCATCGCGCGGCAGATGTTGACGGAGAGCGTGTTGCTCGCGCTCGCGGGCGGCGCGCTCGGCGCGGGGTTGAGCGTGTGGCTCACGGACCTGCTCGTGGCGCTCGCGCCGGCCGACACGCCGCGGCTCGCGGAGGCTTCGGCGGACGTGCGCGTGCTGCTCTTCGCCGCGGGCGCGTCGCTGCTGACGGGCGTCGTGTTCGGGCTCGCGCCGGCGCTCCAGGCGTCGCGGGCCGACCTGGGCGACGCGCTCAAGGAGGGCTCGCGCGGCGGGGGCGGCGGGCGTGGGCGCGTGCGCTCGGCGCTCGTGGTGGCGGAGGTCGCGCTCTCGCTCCTGCTGCTGGCGGGCGCGGGGCTCCTCGTCAAGAGCTTCGCCCGCCTTCAAAGCGTTGACCCGGGCTTCGACCCGTCGGGCGTGCTGACGATGCGCGTCTCGCTGCCGAGCGCGCGCTACAAGGAGCCCGCGCGCAAGGCCGAGTTCTACGCGGCGCTGACCGAGCGGCTGAAGTCGCTGCCCGGCGTCGAGGCGGCGGGCGCGACGCTCTCGCTCCCGCTCGGGGGCAGCAACCTCTCCGTGTGGCGCGGCTTCGTCCGCGAGGGGCGCCCCGCCACGCCCGAGACGGCCGAGAACGCGTCCTTCTCCGTCGTCACGCCCGACTACTTCCGCGCGATGCGCATCCCCGTGCGCGCCGGCCGCGGCTTCACCGAGCGCGACGACGCCTCGGCGACGAAGGTCGTCGTCGTCAACGAGACGCTGGCGCGCAAGGTCTTCCCCGGCGAAGACCCCCTCGGCAAGCACATCACCATCTGGCGCGACGAGAAGTTCCCGCGCGAGATAGTCGGCGTCGTCGGCGAGGCGAAGCCGCAGGGGCTCGACGCCGACCCCGCGTTCCAGATGTACGTGCCGCACGCGCAGGACGCCACGTGGGGCGGACTGTCGCTCGCCGTCCGGGCGCGCGGCGGCACGGACCCGGCGGCGCTCGCGCAGGCCGTGCGCTCGGAGGTGCGCGCGCTCGACCGACAGCTCCCGCCCTACGACGTGAAGACGATGGAGCAGGTCGTGGCCGGCTCGACCGCCTACCGCCGCGTGACGGCGTTCCTGATGGCGGGCTTCGCGGCGGCCGCGCTGCTGCTGGCGGGCGTCGGCCTCTACGGCGTCGTCTCCTACGCGGTCACGGAGCGCACGCGCGAGATAGGGTTGCGGATGGCGCTCGGCGCGCAGAGGGGGCACGTCGTGCGCCTCGTCGTCCGCAGGGGGATGCTGCTCACGCTCGCGGGGCTCTGCGCCGGGCTCGTCGCCGCGGCGGCGCTCACGCGCCTGATGGCGGGGCTGCTCTACGGCGTCAGCGCGACCGACCCTGCCGTCTACGCGGTCGTCTCGCTGCTGCTCGCCGCCGTCGCCCTCGTCGCCTGCCTCGTGCCGGCGCGGCGCGCGACGAAGGTGGACCCGATGGTGGCCTTGAGGTACGAGTAACAGGCCGGTACAGCCCGCGGTAGCGGGCGGACTGTTGCGGGAGGTGCGACGCCGTATCCCGGCGGCCCACCCGCTACCGCGGGCTGTACTACCCGGCCTATTCGGAGGAGTGAGCGATGAACACGCTGCTGCAAGACGTGCGTTACGGGCTGCGGATGCTGTGGAAGAACCCGGGGTTTACGGCCGTCGTGGTGCTGACGCTGGCGCTGGGCATCGGGGCGAACACGGCCATCTTCAGCGTGGTGGACGCGGTGCTCCTGCGGCCGCTGCCTTTCCCGCGGCCCGAGCAGCTCGTCCTCGTGCGCGACGACCTGGCGGGGCGCCAGATGGAGAACGTCGGGATGTCCGTGCCCGAGCTGAAGGACTTGCAGCAGAGCGCGGACGTGTTCGAGGAGGTCGCGGGCGTCTGGCCCGTGGACGCGAACCTCACCGGCTCCGACCGCCCCGAGCGCATCGAGCTGCTCGCCGTCAGCCCGAACTACTTTCAGCTTCTCGGCGCCTCGGCGCGTTTGGGCCGCGTCTTCGGGCCGCAGGACAAGGCCGAGGGCTTCGCCGAGGGCGTGGTCATCAGCGACGGCCTCTGGCGGCGCCTGTTCGGCGCAGACCCGAACGTCCTCGGGCGCAGAATCTACGCCGACTCGGACGCCTACACCGTCATCGGCGTCATGCCGCCCGGCTTCCGCCACCCGGGACAGACCCTGCGCAACGACGTGGAGGTCTGGGCGAACGCGGGCTTCGTCGGCACCCCCTTCAACAACCCGCCGCGAGGCGTGCGGATGCTGCCGGGCGCCATCGCGCGCCTCAGGCCGGGCGTGAACGTGCGGCAGGCGCAGTCGCGGGTGGACTCCCTCGTCTCGCGCCTGCGCGAGCAGTTCCCGGCGGACTACCCGGCCGAGCAGGGCTGGGCCGTGCGGCTGCTGCCCGCGCGCGAGAACCTCGTCGGCGACGCGCGCGCGACGCTGCTCGTGCTGCTCGGCGCGGTGGGGCTGGTGCTGCTCATCGGGTGCGTCAACATCGCGAACCTGCTGCTCGCGCGCTCGTCGGCGCGGCAGAGGGAGATGGCCATCCGCCTCGCGCTCGGCGCGGCGCGCCGCAGGCTCGTCATGCAGCTTTTGACGGAGAGCGTGCTGCTCAGCCTTGCGGGCGGGGCGGTCGCGCTCATCGCGGTGGCGTGGTCGCTCGACCTGCTCGTGAGGCTCGTGCCCGCGGACGTGCCGCGCCTGCACGAGGTCGGCTTCGACCGGGGCGTGCTCCTCTTCGTCTTCGCCGTCTCCCTGCTGACGGGCGTGCTCTTCGGCATCGTCCCAGCCTTGCAGGCGTCGCGCCCCGACCTGACCGTGAACCTGAAGGAGGGCGCGAAGGGCACGGGCTCGCGCGGGCAGCGCTTCCGCTCCGCGCTCGTCGTGACCGAGATCGCGCTCTCGCTCGTGCTGATGATCGCGGCGGGGCTCCTGCTGCGGAGCTTCGGCCGGCTGATGGAGGTCGCGCCCGGCTTCGACCCCCGGAACGTGCTGATGGCGCGCATCTGGCTGCCCGTGCCGAACAACCCGGAACTCGACCCGTACCAGGCGCCGGCCAAACGCGCGGCCTTCGTGCGCGAAGTCCTGCGGCGCGCGTCGGCGCTGCCCGGCGTGCAGTACGCGGCCGTCGGCGCGGGCAACGGCGTCCCGCTCCTCGGCCCGCACTACAAGGGGCCGTTCACCATCGAGGAGAAGCCCGAGACGGACGCCGCCGCGCCCACCGCGCAGTTCTCCTCGGTCACGCCCGATTACTTCCGCGCCCTGGGCACGCCGCTCGTACGCGGCCGCTTCTTTAACGACTCCGACGCGCTTGAGGCGCAGCCCGTGGCGCTCGTGGACGAGGAGGCGGCGCGCCGCTTCTGGCCCGGCGAAGACCCCGTGGGCCGCCGCTTCAAGCCGAGCCGGCGCGCGTCGAAGGCCCCGTGGGTCACGATCGTCGGCGTCGTCGGCAACGTCAAGACCGAGGGGTTCGACCAGCCAGACCAGCCGCACTTCTACGCGTGCTTCTTCCAGAACGTGGGCTACGCGATGGCGGTCTACCTGCGCGCCGAGGGCGACCCGAAGTCTTTGACGCAGGCGCTGCGGCGCGAGGTGCAGGCCGTGGACCCGAACCTCCCCGTCTTCGGCGAGCGGACGATGGAGGAGGTGGTCTCTGCTTCCCTGGCGCAGCGGCGTTTCGCGTTGCAGGTCGTCGGCGTCTTCGGCGTGCTGGCGCTGCTGCTGGCCGGGGTCGGCGTCTACGGCGTGGTGGCCTACTCGGTGAGCCAGCGGACGCGCGAGATAGGGATTCGGCTCGCGCTCGGCGCGAGTTCGGGGAGCATCCTGCGCTGGGTCTTCAGGCAGGGGATGCGGCTGACGCTCCTCGGCCTCGGGGCGGGGCTCGTCGGCGCCCTGCTGTTGACGCGGCTGCTCGGCGGCCTCCTCTACGGGGTCGCGCCGACCGACCCCGTCACCTACGCGGGCCTCGCCGCGCTGCTCGCGGCCGTCGCGCTCCTCGCCTGCTACGTGCCGGCGCGCCGCGCGACGAAGGTGGACCCGATGGTGGCGCTCAGGTACGAGTGACGGGTCGGAACCGCCCGCGGCGGCGGGTGGTACTGACCCTGTAGCTTGGGGTGAGCTTATGACGACACTTGTGCAGGACATACGTTTCTCCGCGCGGCGTCTGTCGAAGAGCCCGGGGTTTACGCTGGTGGCGCTCGTCAGCCTGGCGCTCGGCATCG
The DNA here is from genome assembly GCA_036389815.1 of Pyrinomonadaceae bacterium. Classification (GTDB taxonomy): domain Bacteria; phylum Acidobacteriota; class Blastocatellia; order Pyrinomonadales; family Pyrinomonadaceae; genus QHXN01. Next base: position 8,817 of record DASVWB010000320.1, read on the forward strand.
GCGCGAACACGGCCATCTTCAGCCTCGTCAACGCGGTGCTGCTGCGGCCGCTGCCCGTGGCCGCGCCCGAGCGGCTCGTCTCCGTCTCGGTGACGGGCGGCGACGACTCGATGCACGCCTTCTCCTACCCGACCTACCTCGACTTCCGCGACCGCGGCTCGGGCGGCGTCCTCTCGGGGCTCTTCGCCGAGCGGTTCGCGCCGATGAGCCTCAGCCGCGCCGGCGCGAGCGAGCGCGTCTGGGGCTACCTCGTGACGGGGAACTACTTCGAGGTGCTCGGCGCGCGCGCCGCCCGCGGCCGCACGTTCACCCCGGAAGAAGACCGCGCGCCGCTCTCCGCGCCGGTCGCCGTGCTGAGCCACGCCTGCTGGCTGCGCCGCTTCGGCGGAGACCCGGGCGTCGTCGGCCGCGACGTGGAGCTGAACGGCCACCCGTTCCGCGTCGTCGGCGTGATGCCCGAGGGCTTCGCGGGCACCGAGATCGTCTACACGCCCGAGGTCTGGGTGCCGATGACGATGCAGGAGTGGGTCGAGCCCGGCAACCTCTGGCTGGAGAGGCGCGAGACGCAGAACATCTTCGCCGTCGGCCGCCTGAAGGACGGCGTCACGCGCGAGCAGGCCGAGGCGGCGCTCAACCTCTTCGCCGGACAGTTGGGGCGCGAGTACCCGGAGACGAACGAGGGGCAGCGGATAGTCCTCGTCCCGCCCGGCTTCGTCATCCCGCAACTGCGCGGCGCGGTCGTCGGCTTCGCGGCCGTGCTGATGGGCGCGGTCGGGCTGGTGCTTTTGATAGCGTGCACGAACCTCGCCAACCTCCTGCTCGCGCGCGCCTCCTCGCGCCGCAAGGAGATGGCGCTCCGCGTCGCGCTCGGCGCGTCGCGCTGGCGGCTCGTGCGCCAACTGCTGACGGAGAGCCTGCTGCTCGCGCTCGCGGGCGGCGCGGCGGGACTCCTCCTGGCCGCCTGGCTCTTAGACCTCGTCGCGGCCTACCGGCCGCCGATAGACGTGCCCGTGTGGATCGAGGCGGGCGTGGACTGGCGCGTGCTCGCCTTCGCGCTCGGCGCGTCGCTTTTGACGACGCTGCTCTTCGGGCTCGCGCCGGCCTTGCAGGCGACGCGCACCGACCTCGTGCCGGCGCTCAAGGACGCGGGCCGGGGCGACGGGCGCACGCGCTCGCGGCTGCGCGGCGCGCTGGTCGTCGCGCAGGTCACGCTCTCGCTCGTCCTGCTCGTGGCCGCGGGGTTGACGCTGCGCGCGCTGGCGCGGCTACAGACGGCGAGCCCCGGCTTCGAGGTCGAGGGCGGGCTCGTCGCCTCGTTCGACCTCGGGTTGCAGGGCTACGACGAGGCGCGCGGCCGCGAGTTCGGGCGGCGGCTGGTCGAGCGCGTGCGCGCGATGCCGGGCGTGCGCGCCGCGTCGCTGACAGACCTCTTCCCGCTGAGCCTGAACTACACGAGCAACAGCGTCTACGTCGAGGGGCGGCCGGGCGCGCGCGGCGCGAACGTGCCCATCGCGATGGCCTCGTCGGTCGAGCCCTCGTACTTCGACGCGATGGGCATCCCCGTCGTCGCGGGGCGGCCTTTCGGCGAGCGCGACGACGAGCGCGCGCCGCGCGTGGTCGTCGTCAACGAGACGTTCGCGCGCCGCTTCTTCCCCGGCGCGGAGCCGGCGCGCGAGGCGGTCGGGAAGAGAATCGGCTTCAAGGGCGACCAGGGCCCGTGGGCCGAGATAGTCGGCGTGGCGAAGGACGGGAAGTACTGGACGATAGGCGAGGCGCCGGAGCTGTTCGTCTACTCGCCGCTCGCGCAGCGCTACACCTCGACGGCGACGCTCGTCGTGCGCGCGGCGGGCGGCGACCCGCGGGCGCTCGTCCCGGCGCTGAGGGCGGAGGCGCGCGCGCTCGACGCCGCCCTCCCGCTCTACGACGTGAAGACGTTCGAGGAGCACATGGGCGTCTCGCTCTTCCCGGCGCGCGTGGCGGCGGCGCTGCTGGGCGGCTTCGGGCTGCTGGCGCTCGTGCTGGCGGGGACGGGCATCTACGGCGTCGTCTCGTACGCGGCGGCGCAGCGGACGCGCGAGATAGGCATCCGCATGGCGCTCGGCGCGCAGCGCGGCGACGTGCTGCGGCTCGTGGCCGGGCGCGGGATGCTGCTCGTCGGGGCGGGCGTCGCGCTCGGGCTCGCGGGCGCGCTCGCGCTGACGCGCTTCATGGAGGGCGTGCTCTACGGCGTCTCCGCGACCGACCCCTTCACCTTCGCGCTCGTCGTCGCGCTCCTGCTCGGCGTGGCGCTCGTCGCCTGCCTCCTGCCCGCGCGCCGCGCGACGAAGGTGGACCCGATGGTGGCCTTGAGATACGAGTGATGAACGATGAACGTTGAATGATGAATGAAGAGCGGCGTGCCTCTCATTCATCGCTCGTCGCTCATCGCTTGACTCGAACGGAGTAAGCTTATGAGGACTCTGCTTCAGGACGTGCGGTACGGGCTGCGGACGCTGGCGCGTACGCCGGGCGTGACGGCCGTGGCGGTGTTGTCGCTGGCGCTCGGCATCGGCGCCAACACGGCGCTCTTCAGCGTGGTGGACGCGGTGCTGCTCAGGGAACTACCCGTGAAGGAGCCCGGCCGCCTCGTGCTCTTCAAGTCCGTGTCGGGGCCGAACTTTGACGCGGGCGGCTACCACGGCAACGCCGAGCGCGACGAGTCGGGGCGGATGGTCAGGACTTCGTTCCCCTTCCAGACCTACCAGCGGCTGCGCGAGCAGCAGGGCGGCCCCGTCTCGGACGTGTTCGCCTTCGGGAGCCTCAGCCTGAACGTGAGCGCGGGCGGCGAGGCCGACGTGGCGTCGGGGCAGGTCGTGTCGGGGAACTACTACGCGGCGCTCGGGCTGGCGCCGCACGCGGGGCGTTTGCTGAACGACGAGGACGACCGCGCCTCGGCCGCGCCCGCCGCCGTGCTCAGCCACCGCTACTGGCAGGGCCGCTTCGGCTCGGACGCGTCCGTCGTCGGCCGCCAGATAAACCTCAACAACGTCCCGTTCACTGTCGTCGGCGTCTCGCCGCCCGGCTTCGACGGGACGGGGCAGGTCGGCGCGTCGCCCGACGTGACGATACCGCTCGCGTGGGAGCCGCAGGTCAGCACGGAGCGTTCGCGCTCGGCCGGCGCGGGGCAGTGGTGGCTGCGCCTGATGGGGAGGCTCAGGGAGGGCGCGACGCCGGAGCAGGCGGCCGCGGCGCTCGACACGGTCTTCCGCCAGTCGGTCGTCGAGCACCGCGCGGCGCGGCTCGCGCAGGCGAAGACGGACGCGCAGCGCGCCCGCTCGCGCCCGCTCGCGCCCGAAGATGTGCCGCACCTCGACGCCGGCTCGGGCGCGCAGGGCGAGATGAACACGCGCAAGTACTACGAGCGGCCGCTGCGGATGCTGCTCGTCGTCGTCGGGCTGGTGCTTTTGATCGCGTGCGCCAACGTCGCCAACCTCCTGCTCGCGCGCGCGGCGTCGCGCCAGAGGGAGATCGCCGTGCGCCTCGCGCTCGGGGCGCGGCGGCGCCGCCTGATAAGGCAACTGCTGACGGAGAGCCTGCTGCTCGCGGCGGCCGGCGGCGGGCTCGGCGTGCTGCTCGCCTTCTGGATAAAGGACGGGCTGATGTCGGTGGGCGACTGGGGCGGGAGGTTCATGGGCGCGCTCGAACCGCGCCTCGACCTGCGCGTGCTCGCCTTCACGGCGGGGCTCTCGCTGCTGACGGGCGTCCTCTTCGGGCTCGCGCCGGCGTGGCGCGCGACGAAGGTCGACCTGACGCCCGCGCTCAAGGAGAGCGCGCGGGCGGCGGGCGGGCCGGCGCGCTCCTGGCTGTCGAAGTCGCTGGTGGTCGCGCAGGTCGCGCTCTCGCTCCTGCTGCTCGTCGGCGCCGGCCTCTTCCTGCGCACGCTCGTCAACCTCAGGCGGGTCGAGACCGGCTTCAACGCGCGCAACCTCCTGCTCTTCTCGGTAGACCCGGGGCTCGCCGGCTACAAGGACGAGCGGCTGGCAGACCTCTACCGCAGGACGGCCGAGCGGCTCGAAGCCGTGCCCGGCGTCCGCTCCGTCACCTTCTCGCGCACGCCGCTGCTCTCCTTCGCTTCGAGCGACCGCAGCTTCTACCTGCCCGGCGCCGCGCCCGGCCCCGACGGCAGGCCCGCGCCGGCCGGCGACGTCTACATCCACCAGGTCAGGGAGAACTTCCTCGAAGCGATGGAGATTCCGCTGCTCTCGGGGCGCACGCTCTCCGAGCGCGACGACGCGCGCTCGCCGAAGGTCGCGGTCGTCAACCAGACCTTCGCGCGCAAGTTCTTCGGCGGCGAGAGCCCCCTCGGCAAGCGCATCGCCTTCGACCCGGAGACGCCGGGCGACGTGGAGATAGTCGGCCTCGCGCGCGACGCCAAGTACGCGAGCCAGCGCGCCGAGACGCCGCCGACCGCCTACCTGCCGTGGCTTCAGGAGCTGCGCGCGGTCAGCTCGGTCGTCTTCGAGGTGCGCACGGCGGGCGACCCCGCCGAGGCGGTCGCGGCCGTGCGCCGCGCCGTGCGCGAGGTGGACGCGAGCCTGCCCGTCAACAACGTCAAGACGCAGGTCGAGCAGGCGGACGAGACGATGGCGATGGAGCGGCTCTTCGCCAAGCTCCTCAGCCTCTTCGGCCTGCTCGCGCAGGCGCTCGCGGCCGTCGGGCTCTACGGCGTGCTGGCGTGGTCGGTCTCGCGCCGCACGCACGAGATAGGCATCCGCATGGCGCTGGGCGCGAGCCGCGGCGCGGTGCTGCGGATGGTCTTGCGGCAGGGGATGGCGCTGGCGCTGGCGGGCGTCGCGCTCGGGCTAGCCGGGGCCTACGCGCTCTCGCGCTACCTCGGGAGCGTCGGGCGGATGCTCTACGGCGTCGTGCCGGCCGACCCGCTGACCTTCGGCCTCATCGCGCTCTTCCTGACGCTGGTCGCGCTCTTCGCCTGCTCCGTCCCCGCGCGCCGCGCCACGAAGGTCGAGCCGATGGAGGCGCTTCGGTACGAGTGACAGGCCAGTGCCGCACGCTACCGCGTGCGGCCTCGGGAGTGAGCTATGACGACACTGTTTCAGGACGTGCGTTACGGGGTGCGGGTGCTTTGGAAGAGCCCGGGGTTCACGGCCGTGGCGGTGCTGGCGGTCGCGCTGGGCGTGGCGGCCAACACGGCCATCTTCTCGGTCGTCAACGCGGTGCTGCTGGAGCCGCTGCCGTACAGGGAGCCGGGCCGGCTCGTCGAGCTGTGGGAGCGCAACGCCGCGCGCGGCGCGCAGCAGAACACGCTCAGCCCCGCCAACCTCATCGACTGGAAGGAGCAGACGGACGTCTTCGAGGACGTGGCCGCCTTCTACGACGACCGCGCCAACCTGACGGGCGGCGGCGAGCCCTACGAGGTCGTCGTCCAGCAGGTCACGCCCAACCTCTTCTCCGTGCTCGGCGTCGAGCCCCTGAAGGGTCGCGGCTTCACGGCGGAGGACGCGCCGCCGGGAGTCGCGCCGGGCACCCCGCCCGGCGCCGCGCGCGTCGCGGTGCTGAGCCACGGCTTCTGGCTGCGGCGCTTCGGCGGCGACCCGGCGGTCGTGGGCAAGAGCTTCAACGTCAACGGCTCGCCCGTCACGGTCGTCGGCGTCATGCCGGCGCGCTTCCAGTGGTTCGTGCGCAGGCGCTCGCGCACGGCCGCGCCGCCCGAGATGTGGATGCCGTTCGCGCTCGGCGACCAGTACCGGAAGCGGCAGGGGCGCTACATGTCGGCCGTCGCGCGGCTCAAAGAGGGCGTGACGCGCGAGCGCGCCGAGCTGGCGCTCGGCCACGTCGCCGCGCGCCTCGAAGGGCAGTACCCGGACTTCAACAAGGGCTGGGGCGCGGAGGCCGTCCCGCTGCGCGAACAGTTCGCGGGGCCGATCCGCCCCGTGCTGTGGGTGCTGCTCGGCGCGGTCGGCTTCCTGCTTTTAATCGCGTGCGCGAACGTGGCGAACCTCCTGCTCGCGCGCGGCGCGTCGCGCCGCAAGGAGCTGGCCATCCGCGCGGCGCTCGGCGCCGGGCGCTGGCGCGTCGTCCGGCAGTTGTTGACGGAGAGCCTGCTGCTCGCGCTGCTGGGCGGCGCGCTCGGGCTGATGCTCGCGTGGTGGGGAGTCGAGCTGCTGGTGGCGCTGAGCCCGCGCGACGTGCTCGACCTCGGCGAGGTCGGGCTGAACCTGCCCGTGCTCGGCTTCACGCTCGCCGTCTCGCTCCTGACGGGGATAGTCTTCGGCGTCGTGCCCGCGTTCGAGTCGTCGCGCGTCTCGACGAGCGAGAGCCTGAAGGAGGGCGCGAAGGGGACTACGGCCGGCCGCCGCGGCGGTCGCCTGCGCGGCGCCTTCGTCGTCGCCGAGGTGGCGCTGGCGCTCGTCCTCCTCGTCGGCGCGGGGCTGATGCTGAAGAGCTTCGCGCGGCTGCGCTCCGTCGACCCCGGCTTCGAGCCCGCGAACCTGCTGACGATGCGCGTCTCGCTCCCCGCCGGGAAGTACAAGGAGGACGAACAGGTCGTCGCCTTCTGCCGGCAGGCGGCCGAGCGGCTGGCGGCGCTGCCCGGCGCCGAGTCGGCGGGCGCGGTCAACTACCTGCCCTTCGCCGGCCCCGGCTCGGCGACGAACTTTAAGATCGTCGGCCGCCCCGACCCGCCCCCCGGCGAAGACCTCGACACGGACGTGCGCGTCACAGACGAGAACTACTTCCGCGCGATGGGCATACCCCTTTTGCGCGGGCGGATGTACACGGCGCAGGAGGCGACGCAGATGCGCGGCGTCGCCGTCGTCAACCAGTCGTTCGCGGATAAATATTTCCCCGGCGAAGACCCCGTCGGCCGGCGCGTCGTCGTCAACATGAAGGACGAGCCGGAGCCGACCGAGATCGTCGGCGTCGTCGCCGACATCAAGCTCCACTCGCTCGACGAGGAGCCGCAGCCGACCGTCTACTGGCCGCACGCCGAGCTGGTCTACTCCACGATGACCTTCGTCGTCCGCACGAAGGGCGACCCCGAACGGTTGGGCGCGGCGGCGCGCGCGGCCGTCCAGTCGATAGACCCCGACCAGCCGGTCGCGGACCTGCGGCCGATGACGCGGCTGCTGGCCGAGTCGGTCGCGCGGGCGCGCTTCAGCGCGACGCTGCTCGGGGTCTTCGCCGCGGTGGCGCTGGTGCTGGCGGGCGTCGGCGTCTACGGCGTGATGTCTTACGCCGTCGCGCAGCGCACGCACGAGATAGGCGTCCGCGTCGCGCTCGGCGCGCAAGGCAGAGACGTGCTGCGGCTCGTCGTCGGCCACGGGATGGCGCTGGCGGGCGCGGGGCTCGCCGCGGGGCTCCTCGGCGCGTTCGCGCTGACGCGGCTGCTCTCGTCGCTGCTCTTCAAGGTGAGCGCGACCGACCCCGCGACCTACGCCACGCTGACGGGCTTCCTCCTCCTCGTCGCGCTCGCCGCCTGCCTCGTGCCGGCGCGCCGCGCGACGAAGGTCGATCCGATGGTCGCTTTGCGGTACGAATAACGGGTCAGTACCGCGGGCGGTACTGACTTGGTGGCTTGGGGGTGAGCGATGACGACACTGCTTCAGGACATACGCTACGGGCTGCGCGTGTTGTGGAAGAGCCCTGGGGTGACGCTGGCGGCGGTCGTCAGCCTGGCGCTCGGGGTGGGGGCGAACACGGCCATCTTCTCGGTCGTCAACTCGACGCTGCTGAGGGCGCTGCCCTACGCCGAGCCCGACCGCGTGGTGCTGCTGTGGGGCGACTCGCCGGCCGAGGGGAGCCGCCGCAAACAGGTCTCGGCCACGGACGTTGACGACTGGCGGCATCAGAACGGCGTCTTCGAGGAGGTGACGACCTTCGGCGACTGGAGCGCGACCTTCCTCGACGGCGGCGAGCCCGAGCGCGTGCCCGGCACGCAGGTCGGCGACGGCTTCTTCCGCGTCATGCGCGGGACGCCGATGCTGGGGCGCGTCTTCCTGCCCGAGGAGCAGGAGGAGGGGCGCGACAACGTCGTCGTCCTCGGCCACGGCCTCTGGCGGCGGCGCTTCGGCGGCGACCCCTCGGTCGTCGGCCGCGCCGTCAACCTCGGGGGGCGCCCTTACACAGTCGTCGGCGTCATGCCCGCGGAGTTCCGCCCGCTGCCGCCGAGCCTGAACGACCCGCCGGGGCAGTTCTACAGGCCGGTGGCCGAGCCGCACGACGAGACGGAGCGCGCCTCGCGCCACCTGCGCGCGCTCGCGCGCCTGAAGGACGGCGTCACGGTCGGGCAGGCGCAGGCCGAGATGGGCGTCATCGCCTCGCGCATCGAGCGCGCGCACCCCGAGTCGAACACCGGCTACGGCGTGCGCCTCGTCACGCTGACGGAGGACACGGTGGGCACACTGCGCCCGGCGCTGCTCGCGCTCTCGGGCGCGGTGCTCTTCGTGCTGCTGATAGCGTGCGCCAACGTCGGCAACCTCCTGCTCGCGCGCTCTTCGGCGCGGCGGCGCGAGTTCGCCGTGCGCGCGGCGCTGGGCGCGGGGCGCGCGCGCATCGTCCGGCAGTTGTTGACGGAGAGCGTGCTGCTCGCGCTCGCGGGCGGCGCGGCCGGCCTCCTGCTCGCGCTGTGGGGCGTCGGGCTCGTCGAGTCGCTCGGCTCGCGCGTCACGCCCCTGCTCTCGGGCGTGCGCGTGGACGCGCGGGTGCTCGGCTTCACGGCGCTCGTCTCCGTGCTGGCGGGGCTCGCCTTCGGGCTGGCGCCGGCGCTGCAAGTCTCAAGGCCCGACCTGAACGAGGCGCTCAAGGCCGGCGGCCGCTCCGGCGGCGGGGCGGGGGCGGGCGGCCGCCTGCGCTCGGCGCTCGTCGTCGCGGAGGTGGCGCTGGCGCTCGTGCTGCTCGCGGGGGCGGGGCTGCTCGTCAGGAGCGTCGTGCGGCTGCGCGCCGTGGACGCGGGCTTCGACCCGTCGAACCTCCTGACGATGAACCTCACGCTGCCCTCGGCGCGGTACAGGGACGGCGCGGCGCAGGCGGCCTTCTTCGAGCGGCTGGGGCGGCAGTTGGAGTCGCTACCCGGCGTCGAGGCGGCCGGCTTCACGAGCGTGCTGCCGTTCAGCGGCAACTTCGACGGGCGCTCGCTCGCCGTCGAAGACCACCCCGTCCCGCGCGGGCAGGAGGCGAGCGTCGACCTCTTCATCTCGACGCCCGGCTACCTGCGCGCGATGCAGATACCGCTCGTCGAGGGGCGCGCGCTCGACGAGCGCGACGCGAAGGAGTCGCCTCTGGTCGCGGTCGTCAGCGAGACGGCGGCGCGCAGGCTGTGGCCGGGGCAGACGGCGCTCGGCCGCCGCGTCAAGTTCCCCGGCTCGGAGAAGAGCCCGCAGCCGTGGCGGACGGTCGTCGGCGTCGTGCGCGACGTGAAGCATTACGGGCTCGACCGCGGCGACCTGATGCAGCTCTACCTGCCCGAGGCGCAGTACCCGACCTCATACATGACTTTGGTCGTGCGCTCGCAGGGCGAGCCCGCGGCGCTGCTCGGCGCGGTGAGGCGCGAGGTGGCCGCGGCCGACAGGGAGTTGCCCGTCTTCGGCGTGGCGACGATGGAGAGCCTGCTGGCGGACTCGGTCGCGCTGCGGCGCTTCTCGATGCTGCTGCTCGCGGCCTTCGCCTGCGTGGCGGTGGCGCTGGCGGGCGTCGGCGTCTACGGCGTCATCTCCTACACGGTGGCGCAGCGGACGCGCGAGATAGGCGTGCGCGTCGCGCTCGGCGCGCGGCCGCGCGACGTGCTGCGGCTCGTGCTGGGGCGGGGGCTCGGGCTCGCGGGGCTCGGCATCGCGCTCGGGCTCGCGGGCGGGCTCGCGCTGACGCAGGCGCTTTCGAGCCTGCTCTACGGCGTCGGCGCGCGCGACCCCTTGACCTTCGCCTCGGTGGCGGCGCTGCTCGGCGCGGTCGCGCTCCTCGCCTGCCTCGTGCCGGCGCGCCGCGCGACGAAGGTGGACCCGATGGTGGCACTCAGGTACGAGTGAGCGGGGTGAGCTTATGAGGACTCTGTGGCAGGACTTGAGGTACGGCGCCCGGACGCTGTTGAAGAGCCCGGGGTTTACCGCGGTGGCGGTGCTGACGCTGGCGCTGGGCGTGGGGGCGAACACGGCCATCTTCTCGGTCGTCAACGCGGTGCTGCTCAGGCCGCTGCCGTACGGCGAGCCGGAGAGGCTGGTGCACGTCTACTGGCGCTGGGACAAGGGGGCGGGCGACTCCGTCTCGGCGGCCACCTACGCCTTCTGGAAGGAGCACGCGCGCTCGTTCGAGGAGTCGGCCGGGTACGCCGCGACCAACTCGGGCTTCAACCTCGCGGGCGGGGCGGAGCCGCGGCGCGTGCGCGGCCTGAAGGTCTCCGAAGGCTTCCTACGCACGCTCGGCGTCCGACCGGCGCTCGGCCGCGACTTCGCCGCCGAGGAAGACCGGCCGGGCGGCCCCTGCGCGGCGCTCGTCAGCCACGCGCTGTGGCGCGACTACCTCGGCGGCGGCTCGGGCGCGCTCGGCCGCCAGGTGGAGTTGAACGGGCGCGCGTGCGCGGTCGTCGGCGTGCTGCCGGCCGACTTCCAGTTCGCCGTGCCGGCCGACGTGCTGCTGCCGATGCAGTTGCGCGTGGAGCCGAAAGACCAGGGGCGCAACACGTCGATGATCGCGCGCCTCGGGCGCGGCGTGAGCCCCGAGCAGGCGCAGGTCGAGATGGACGCGCTGATGCCGCGGTTCCGCGAAGCCTACCCCGGCCACGCGCACGCGAACGAGCTGGGCGTACAGCTCGTGCCCTACCAGCAGTCCGTGACGGGCGGCGTGAGCCGCCTGCTGCTGACGCTCTTCGGGGCGGTCGCGTTCGTGCTTTTGATAGCGTGCGCCAACGTCGCCAACCTCCTGCTCGCGCGGGGCGCGAAGCGGCGCGGCGAGATGGCCGTGCGCGCGGCTTTGGGCGCGGGGCGCGCGCGCCTCGTCAGGCAGTTGATGACGGAGAACCTTCTGCTCGCGCTCGCGGGCGGCGCGGCCGGGCTGGTCGTGGCGCTGTGGGGCGTCCCCGTGCTCGTCTCTTTGAGCCCGGCGGGGCTGCCGCGCGCGGGCGAGATAGGGGTTGACTCGGGCGCGGTCGCCTTCGCCTTCGCGGCCGCGGCGGCGACGAGCCTGCTCTTCGGGGCGGTGCCCGCGTGGCAGGCTTCGCGCGTGGACTTGAACGAGTCGCTCAAGGCCGCGTCGGGCAAGGGCGCCGCCTCGCGCGGCCGCGCGCTGCACGGCGCGCTCGTCGTCGCGGAGGTCGCGCTCTCGCTCGTGCTGCTCGTCGGCGCCGGCCTCCTCGTGCAGAGCTTCCTGCGCCTGCGCTCGGTCGAACTGGGCTTCGACCCCTCGAACCTGACGACGATGCAGGCGTCCTTCAACTCGGCGAAGTACACCTCGACGGCTCAACTCTGGGAGACGCAGAGGCGCGTCGTCGAGCGGCTGCGCTCGGTGCCGGGCGTCGAGGCGGTGGCGACCGTGCCGAGCCTGCCGCTGGAGCGCGGCCTGAACAACTTCCTCTCGCTCGACGGCCCGGCGGCGCAGCAGGGCGCGTCGGTCGAGAGCCGCGGCGTCGGCGGCGACTACTTCCGCGCGCTGCGCATACCCGTCCGGCGCGGCCGCGCTCTCTCCGACTCGGACGACGCGGGCGCGCCGCGCGTGGTCGTCGTCAACGAGACGCTGGCGCGCCGCTTCTGGCCGGGGCGCGCGGGCCTCGGCGAGCGCGTCTACGTAGACCACGAGTGGCGCGAGGTCGTCGGCGTCGCGGGCGACGTGCGCGAGGCCGGGCTCGACCAGCCCGTGCGGCCGACGGTCTACGTGCCGGCGCCGCAGGTCTCGGACGGCATGGGCGTGATGACAAGCCGCTGGTTCCTGACCTCGTGGGTCGTGCGGACCAAGGCCGGCGCGGACGTGGCGCGGGAGATGCGCGCGGCGCTGCGCGAGGCAGACCCCGCGCTCCCCGTCGCCAACGTCCGCACGATGGACGAGGTCGTCAGCGGCTCGATCACCTCGCACCGCTTCGTGCTGACGCTGATGGGCGTCTTCGCGGGGCTCGCGCTCGTGCTGACGGCCGTCGGCCTCTACGGCGTGCTCAGCTACCAGGTCAGCCAGCGGACGCGCGAGATAGGCATCAGGCTGGCGCTCGGCGCGCGGCCGCGCGACGTGGTGCGGATGGCCGTGGGGCGCGGCATGGCGCTGGCGCTCGCCGGCGTCGGGGTCGGGCTCGTCGGCGCGGCGGCGCTCACGCGCCTGATGGAGGGGCTGCTCTACGGCGTCTCGGCGACAGACCCGGCGACCTTCGTCGCCGTCCCCGTCCTGCTCGCGGCGGTCGCGCTCGCCGCCAACTACGTCCCCGCGCGCCGCGCCTCGCGCGTAGACCCGACGACGGCGCTCCGGTACGAATGAAAAGGAGTAGACGGTAGACAGTAGACAGTAGACAGTAGAAAATCTCTCGGCGGCGAACCGCCCGCAGTCGGCTTTGACCTTCGTTAAGCGGAGCCTACTGTCTACTGTCTACTGTCTACTGTCTACTGTTCAAAACTATGCCCCGCGTACTAATCGCAGATGACCAGCCGGCCGTGATCGAGGCGCTGCGCCTCCTTTTGAAGGGCGAGGGCTTCGAGACGCGGACGGTCGCGTCGCCCGCGGACGCGGCCGAGGCGCTCGCGCGCCAGACGTTCGACGTGGCGCTCATCGACCTCAACTACACGCGCGACACCACGTCGGGGCAGGAGGGCTTAGACCTGCTCTCGCGCATGCGCGAGCTGGACCCGACGCTGCCCGTCGTCGTGATGACGGCGTGGGGCAGCGTCGACCTCGCGGTCGCGGCCCTTCAGCGCGGCGCGAGCGACTTCGTGCAGAAGCCGTGGGACAACGCGCGGCTCCTCACGATACTGCGCACGCAGGCGGAGCTGGCGCGCGCTCTCCGCAAGGGCGAGCGGCTTGAGGCCGAGAACAAGATGCTGCGCGAGGACGGCGGCGACGGCGCGCTCCCGCCCTTCATCGCCGAGTCGGCCGCGATGCAGCCCGTCCTCGAACTCATACGGCACGTCGGCCCGTCGGACGCCAACGTCCTCATCACGGGCGAGAACGGCACGGGCAAGGAGGTCGTCGCGCGCACGCTCCACGCCACCAGCCCCCGCGCGCAGAAGACGATGGTCGCCGTCAACGCCGGCGCGCTCGCCGAAGGGACTTTCGAGTCGGAGCTGTTCGGCCACGTCCGCGGAGCCTTCACCGACGCGCGCAGCGACCGCGTCGGCCGCTTCGAGCTGGCCGACGGCGGCACGCTCTTCCTCGACGAGATCGCCAACGTCCCCACGAACCTCCAGCCCAAACTCCTGCGCGTCATCGAGACGGGCGAGTTCGAGCGGGTCGGCTCCTCGCAGACGCGGCGCGTGGACGTGCGCGTGCTCTCGGCGACGAACTCGAACCTCAAGGAGGAGGCCGCCGCGGGCCGCTTCCGGCAAGACCTCTTCTTCCGCCTCAACACGGTCGAGATACACCTGCCGCCCCTGCGCGAGCGGCCCGAAGACGTCGCGGCGCTGGCCGAGCACTTCCTCCGCCAACACTCGCAGCGCTACCGCAAGGCCCTGCGCGGCTTCGACCCCGCGGCGCTCGAAGTGATGCGCACCTACGCGTGGCCCGGCAACGTGCGCGAGCTGGACCACGTCGTCCAGCGCGCCGTGCTCCTCGCGCGCACGGAGGAGGTGAAGCCGCCCGACCTCGGCCTCCAGGCCCCGGGCGGCGGCGGCGAGCGCCGCCTCGAAGAGATGAGCCTCGAAGAGGTCGAGCGCCTCCTCATCCAGAAGGCGCTGCGCCGCTTCGGCGGCAACGTCAGCCAGGCGGCCGAGGCCCTCGGCCTCAGCCGCAGCGCCCTCTACCGCCGCATGCAGAAGTACGAGATTTGACCCCGCGCCCCCGCGGTCGGGCGCGGCGTGTTTTCAAACGATCATCCGGGTGACGCCCCGCCGGCGAG
>DASVWB010000321.1:0-3303 GCA_036389815.1 Pyrinomonadaceae bacterium
GGACGTGCGCGAGCGTGCCGTTGTCGGGGTAGCGCCGCTGCGGCTGCTCGCGCACGAGCAGCATGGGCAGCTCCAGCGTGTGCGCCTCGACCCAGGCGATGTCCGCGGGGCTCGCGCCCTCCTTGACCGTCACCTCCTCGAAGGCGGCCTGGCGCTTGGCCTCGTCGAAGCGCTCGCGCAGCAGGCCGGGGTCGAGCCCGAGCCCGTCGGAGAGCGGCGCGAGCAGCTCGTTCCAGTCCTTTCCCTTCATGTCCTCGCCCGAGAGCAGGATGTTGTAGGTCGAGCGCGAGTCCACGAGGAGCTTGCCTCTGCGGTCGAAGATGGCGCCGCGCGGGGCGGGGATCTTCAGGCGGCGGATGCGCTGGTTCTCGGCGCGCTCGGCGTAGTAGCCGCCGCTGACGACCTGTAGGAAGTAGAGGCGCGCGCCCAGCACGACGAGGATGGCCACCACCAGCCCGTGGATGACCGCCATCCGCATCTTCAGGTTCTGTGTGTCGTCTTCGAATTTCATAACTCAGTAGACGGTAGACGGTAGACGGTAAACAGTAGACAGTAGACAGTAGACAGTAGACAGTAGACAGTAGATTTGGACGCTTCGCGTCCCCGGAGAGATGCCGTCAGTCGCCCGCAGGAGATGTTTTTCTACTGGCTACTGACTACTGACTACTGTCTACTCCTCCTAATACTTCCTCCGCCCGAGGCCGCGCCGCGCGATGCGGCGGCGGAAGGCGAAGGCGCGGCGCTGCCGGATGCGCGTGGACTCGCTGAAGAAGAGGTCGAGGACGAAGGCGAGGGCGGTGCCGACGACCGTCGTCCAGATGACGCCGTAGGCCATCGTCTCGGCGATGGGCCCGGGCGGGTTGGCCGGCTGGCCGAAGAACTGGTGCCAGAGCAGGTAGACGACCGCGTGGAAGGCGGCCGAGCCGGCCAGCACGGGGATGCGCATCAGCGCGTTGTCGAGCGCCACGCGCGTGACGAGCGCGGCCAGGAGGTAGGCCGTCAGCGTCAGCGAGAAGCCGCGCGCGCCGAGCAGGCCGCCCGAGAGCGCGTCGGTCAGGAGCCCCGCGGCCGTGCCGATGAAGACGGCCTGCACGGCGTCGCGGTGGAGCGCGAAGTAGACGACCACGACCAGCGCCAGGTCGGCGTAGGCGAACGGCCGCCACATGCCCAGACTAGACTGCGCGATGACGGCCAGCGCGACGCAGACCGCGATTTTCCACTTCATACTGGTCTAGTCTGGAGTCCGGAGTCCGGAGTCCGGAGTCAAGACAGACGACCTCGTGTCTTGACTCCGGACTCCAGACTCCAGACTACTTCTTCCCCTTGTCCACGTTCGGCAGCGTCCGCTCGGGGGCGGTGCGCTGCGGGGCGCGGTAGTTCAGGACCGCGACCTCCTGGAGCGAGTCGAGCCGCGCGCCCGGCCTGACGCGGATGGTGTGCGGCGTGGTGGCCGAGCCCGGCACGACTTCTACCACGGTGCCGACGCTCAGTCCCGGTGGGTAGATGCGGTCCTGACCCGTGGTAACCACATAGTCGCCGACGTTGACCGTCTCCAGCCCCGAGACGTAGCGCATCTCCAGCAGCCCGTTCTTGCCGTAGCCGCGCACCGACCCGATGGCGTTCGACTGCCCCAACTGGCCGACCAGCGCCCCGGCGGCCGACCGCTCGTCCGTGATGAGCATGACCTGGGCGGTGGCCGGCCCGACGCCCACGACGCGGCCGACGATCCCTTCGGGCGTCACCACGGGCATGTCGAGGTCGACGCCGGACGCGGAGCCGCGGTTGATGATGAGCGAGTTGAACCAGATCGAGGGGTCGCGCGAGATGACGCGCGCCGGCGTCGACTGGTAGGAGACGTCCTTCGTGAAGTCGAGCAGGCGCTTCAGCCGCTCGTTCTCGTCGCGCGCCTGCCGCGCCTCGCGCAGCTCGTTCTCGGCCTCGGCCAGCCGGCGGCGCAAAGACTCGTTCTCGCCCTGCGCGCGGCGCATGTCCCAGAGCCCCTGGAAGAAGCCGACGCCCGCGCCGCCCACCCCCGTCGTCGCGCGCTGGACGGGCGAGAAGGCCGTCTGCGCCCACGCCTTGATGACGGGCTGCCCCGTCTCGGCGTCCTTCGAGTTCCAGGTCATCAGCCCGAAGTTGAGGAAGAGCAGGACGCCCAGCCAGAGCGGCGCGCGCTGCCTGATCTCCTTCTGCGTGCTGCGAGCCATCTGGTGAATAGTGAATGGTAAATCGTAAATGGTGAACAGCCGGCGGAGAGGCTCTATTTACTATTCACCATTTACCATTCACCAACCTTACATGCCGCCCGTCAGGTTGTTGTCCCAGCGGACGCGCTTGAGGAGGTCGAAGTCCGAGAGCATCTTGCCGGCGCCGAGCACGACGGAGGAGAGCGGGTCGTCGGCGATGGAGACCGGGAGGCCGGTCTCGATGGAGAGCCGCTTGTCGAGGTTCTTGAGTAACGCGCCGCCGCCCGTGAGCACGATGCCGCGCTCGACGATGTCGGCGGAGAGTTCCGGGGGCGTGCGTTCGAGCGCGACGCGGACGGCGTTGACGATGGTCGCCACCGAGTCGGCCAGCGCCTCGCGCACCTCCTCGTCCGTGATGGTGATGGTCTTGGGTATCCCCTCGATGAGGTTGCGGCCGCGCACGTCCATCGAGAGCGGCTCGTCGAGCGGGAAGGCGCTGCCCAGTTGAATCTTGATGGCCTCGGCCGTGCGCTCGCCGATGAGCAGGTTGTACTTGCGCTTGATGTACTGCGTAATCGCCTCGTCCATCTCGTTGCCGGCGACGCGGACGGCGCGGGAGTAGACGATGCCGGACAGGGAAATGACGGCGATGTCGGTCGTGCCGCCGCCGATGTCCACGATCATGTTGCCGTGCGGCTCCGTGATGGGCAGCCCCGCGCCGATGGCGGCGCACATCGCCTCCTCGACGAGGTAGACCTCGGAAGCCTTGGCGCGGTAGGCCGAGTCCTCGACCGCCCGGCGCTCGACCTGCGTGATCTCGGAGGGGATGCCGATGACGACGCGGGGGCTGACCCAGGTCTTGCCGTTGTGCGCCTTGCGGATGAAGTGCTGGAGCATCTTCTCCGTGACCTCGAAGTTGGCGATGACGCCGTCCTTCATCGGCCGGATGGCGACGATGTTGCCGGGCGTGCGCCCGAGCATCTCCTTGGCCTCCTTGCCGACGGCCTCGGGCGTGTTGGTGACCTTGTTGATGGCGACGATGGAGGGCTCCGAGACGACGATGCCGCGCCCCTTGGCGTAGACGAGCGTGTTGGCCGTGCCGAGGTCGATGGCGAGG
>DASVWB010000322.1:0-6645 GCA_036389815.1 Pyrinomonadaceae bacterium
TGCCTCTGCCCCGCCACTTTTAGTTCAGAGGGAGGCGCGTATGAGTTTCGTGCTACGGAAGAGGCCGCGCCGACGGCGCGCGGCGGCCGACCGGCGTGAGGGCGACGCGCGGCATGACCCTTCGGGGGGGAAGGACTCCGACGCCGCGAAGGTTCCCGCCTACGCGCTGGCGCAGCAGAGCGTTCCGCAAGACCTGACGCTCGGCGCGGCGCAGGTCGCGCCCGCGGACGAGGAGAGCACCGAGGAGGTTCCCGCCAGCACGACGCAGGAGGCGGGCGAGGACGGGCTGTCACAGGACGGCTTCGACGGGGAGGGCACGGACTCCGACGCCGAGCAGTTAAGCGGCGAGGACGAAGCGGCCGAGGAAGGGGATTCGCCGGACGGCAAGAAGAAGAAGAAGCCCGCCACCCGGCGGCGCAAGACGCGCGCGGGAAACTTCCTCGGCGCGAAGCTGCTCCCCGCCCTCGGCATCAGGACGGGCAAGTACCTGCGCCACCGCGCGTGGCCCTTCTCACGCCGCAAAGATGGCGGGGAGCGGAAGGAGCCGGAGTGGGTCACGACGACCGAGAAGAAGGTCGTCAAGCTGAAGAGCACGCCCGCGGAGGAGACCGAACACGTCTCGCGAAGCACGCGGGACGTCACCGCCCACGGGAACGCTTTCTACGACGGCGGCCCGAAGGGCACGATGACGTTGAGCCCGAACGAGGGGTGGCTGTTCGTAGACCCGAACCCGGTCGCTACCCCGAAGGGCGGGACGCTCTTGGACGAGCGTACGACCAAGAACGTCACGGGCAGCCTCAGCTACTCTTTCGGCGACAAGGGCGACAAGCCGAGCTACGGCGGCAAGGGCCGCCTCCTCGTAACGGCGCTGGACTCGGCGGGGGCGACGACGAAGGTCTTCGATTCCGGGTGGGAGACGACGCTCGGCGAGACGAAGACTGTCACGCTCGCCGACCTGCCGCCGGACGCGATCTACACGGTGGAACTCAGCCTGGAGACCTGGTGGGCCGGCTACACCGAATACGCCTACGACCTGCGGCTCACGCAGAAGGCCGAGAGGGAGAGCACGTTCCTGGTGACGACCACGAAGAAAAAGAGGAAGTAGGCGGGGCCGCCGCGCCGCCGTCGCGCTCCCGCCGTCCGCCCCCGGCGCGCCGCCGCGCGGGGCGCAGCAGGCGCGCTCCACCTGACAGGTCGAGCGGCGTTGTGAGAGACTTCAAAGTGTCACAGGCACGCGGGCGCGGGACTTTTCGGGGCGTAAAGTAGGGAGAAAGACTTTCCGCCCGCGGCGCCGCGGCGCGCGAAACTGCCGGCGTTTTGCGGCTAATCCTTCGGGTCGGAAGGGAGCGGAAGGGATGAACGTCACCCACCTGGAATGCGCCGCGTGCGGGCGCACGTACGAGGCACGGCGGTTGCACAACCTCTGCACGGAGTGCGCGAGGCCGCTGCTGGTGCGCTACGACCTGGAGGCCGCGGCGCGCGCGCTGACGCGCGAGAGTCTGAAGGCGAGGAGGGCCGACCTGTGGCGTTACGCGGAAGTGCTGCCCGTCGAGCGCGAAGAAAACATCGTCTCGCTCGGAGAAGGCTGGACGCCGCTGCTGCGCGCGTCGCGGCTGGGCGCGCGGCTCGGCCTGCGGCACCTCTACGTCAAGGACGAGTCGCAGAACCCGACGCAGAGCTTCAAGGCGCGCGGGATGACGGCGGCCGTCTCGATGGCGAAGGAGTTGGGCGTCACGAAGCTCGCCGTCCCCTCGGCCGGCAACGCCGCGGGCGCGCTCGCCGCCTACGCCGCGCGCGCCGGGATGGAGGCGCACATCTTCATGCCGAAGGACACGCCGCGGGCTAACGTCGTCGAGTGCGAGCAGACGGGCGCGCGCGTCACGCTCCTCGAAGGTTTGATAACCGACTGCGGCGCGGAGGTCGCGCGGCGCAAGGAAGCCGAAGGCTGGTTCGACGTTTCGACTTTGAAAGAGCCGTACCGCGTCGAGGGCAAGAAGACGCTCGGCTACGAGCTGGCCGAGCAGATGAACTGGGAGCTGCCCGACGTGGTCGTCTACCCGACGGGCGGCGGCACCGGCCTCGTCGGCATGTGGAAGGCGTTCGACGAGATGGAGGCGATGGGCTGGATAGGCGGCAAACGCCCGCGCATGGTCACGGTTCAGTCCGAGGGCTGCGCCCCCATCGTCCGCGCCTTCGAGCAGGGGAAGCGCTTCGCGGAAGAGTTCGAGAACGCCGCGACGGTCGCCTCGGGCCTGCGCGTGCCGAAGGCGGTGGGCGACTTCCTCATCCTCGACGCGCTGCGCGCGTCCGGCGGCGCGGCCGTCGCGGTGAGCGACGCGGAGTTGATGGCGGCGGTCGGCGAGGTGGGCGCGGCCGAGGGGCTGTTCGTCGCGCCCGAGGGCGCGGCCTGCCTGCCGGCGCTGCGGAAGCTGATCGAGCGCGGGGAGGTGGGCGAGGACGAGCGCGTCGTGCTCTTCAACACGGGCGCGGGCGTGAAGTACCTTGAGAGTTTCGGCGGGGCGGTGTGAGCCGGCCCGCGTTTTGTCGGCGGGGATTTTATGAAGTTTAAGAACCTGTTCGCGACCATCTTTCTGGCGGCGGCCGTCGCACCCTTCGCGGCCGCGCAGGCGAAGAAGGCCGGGGGCGCTGGCGCCGCGTCCGCGCAGCCCGCGGCGGCCGAGCGCGGCGCCGCCGAGTCGGGGGCCTTCGACCGGAAGCGCTTCGAGACGCTGCGCGGCGCGGGCTTCGAAGCGCTCTACAACCTCGACTACGAGGGCGCGCGCCGCCACTTCCGCGAGATCACGACCGCCTTCCCCGCGCACCCGGCCGGCTACGAGCTGCTCGCCGCGAGCGTCTGGCTCAAGACCCTCAACGAGTCGCGCCGGCTCCAGGCGTCGCTCTACAACAACGAGGGCTTCTACAAGGAGAAGGACGACAAGGTGGACCCGAAGGTCGCCGACGAGTTCCGCGAGCTGACGCGCCGTGCGAAGGAGTTGGCCGAGGCGCGGCTCAAGGCCGACCCGAAGGACACCGACGCGCTCTACTACCTCGGCGCGACCGAGGGGCTGAAGGCCGCGTGGGGCAGCATGGTCGAGCGCAGCTTCATGTCCGCGCTCTCGAACGGCAAGGACTCCGTAGACCACCACCGCGACCTGCTCAAGATAGACCCCGGCTACACGGACGCGAAGGTGACGGTCGGCATGTACGACTACGTGGTCGGGACGCTTCCGCCGCTCGTCAAGCTGGGCGCGACCTTCATCGGCTTCCGCGGCTCGAAGAAGCGCGGGCTGGCGACGCTCGAAGAGGTCGCGCGCGCGGGGCGCTGGACGCGCGACGACGCGAAGACCCTGCTCATCGCGCTCCTGAAGCGCGAGCGCCGCTACCGCGAGGCTCACGCCTACGCCTCGGAGTTGGCCGCGAAGTACCCGCGCAACTACCTCTTCAAGATGGAGGCGGCGGACGCGCTCGTCTCGCAGGCCGAGGTGGACAGGGCGACCGACCCCGAGGCCGCGAAGAAGACGGAGGCCGAAGCCTTCGCCGTCTTCGACTCGCTGCTCGCGCCCGCCGCGGGGCCGAACGCCCCGCGCGTGCCCCTTGACCTGGTGCGCTACAACTACGGCGACGCGCTGCTCGTCGCCGGGCAGGCCGAGCGCGCGGCGAAGGAGTTCGCGGCGGCCGCGGCCGTCCCCGGCGCCGAAGCCTCGATGGTGACGCGCGCGCGGCTGCGCGCCGCGCAGGCTTTGGACGTGGCGGGCCGCCGCGAGGAGGCGCTCGCGCACTACAAGGCCGTGCTCGCGCGCCCGAACGTCTACGACTCGCACGAGGACGCGAAGCGCGGCCTGAAGGAGCCTTACAAGCTGACGCACAAGGTCAGCGAGAACGCCGCGGACGGCGACGGGGCTCGCGGCGCGAAGGCGCAGGAGACGAACTAGGACGAGCCGGCGGGAAGGTGTTTTTATGAGTGAAGTCTGTCCCTCGCACGACCCCACGCCGCGGCTCGCGGCGAGAGCCGAAGAGGCTTTGGCGCGGCCGTCGCTGCGCGTCGTCCGCCCGCAGGAGCGGCCGCGCCGCCTGCTGCTGTGCCTCGACGGCGTGCCGTTCGAGGTGGTGCGCGAGGCGAAGTCGCGCGGCATGTTCGACAACTTCGGCGAGCCCGCGCCCCTGCTCTCGCCCTTCCCCACGCTGACGAACGTCGCGCTGGCCGAGATGCTCGGCGCGACGCCGCCCGCCGGCTACGAAAGTCTCTACTTCGACCGCGAGGCCAAAGAACTCCGCGGCGGCGTGCGCAAGTACGTCGGCCGCCGCACGCCCGACAAGGTGCCCTCGTCCTACATGGACGAGCTGGACTACCAGGAGCCTCTGGCCTTCGAGTTCCTCATCTACGTGGCGACCGAGGCGGTGTGGCGCGCCGACATGCGCCGCTTCCGCGAGCGCTTCCTTTCGGCCCCGCCCTCGCGCGACTTCTTCGGCTTCCTCAAGGCGACCGACGGACTGCTCCACATCGGCGGCCCGGCGCGCCTCTCGGTCGCGCTCCAGTCTTTGGACCGGCTGCTGCGCGAGATACAGAAGGCGGCGGGCTCCGAGACCGAGGTCGTCCTCTTCTCCGACCACGGCATGAACCTTTTGGAGAACCGGCGCGTGAACCTCCTCTCGCACCTCGCGCGCAACGGCTACGAGGTCGTGAGCCACATGCGCCGCCCGCGGGGCCGCAGGCGTGTCTCCGCGCCGGGCTTCGGCCTGTGCGGCTACGCGGCGCTCTACTGCGGCGAGGAGACTGACCGCGGCGAGCTGGCCGCGGGGCTCTGCGAACTCGAAGGCGTGGACTTCGGCGTCTACCGCGACGAGTCGGAGGGGGCGGCGGTCGTCGCGGGCCCGGCCGGGCGCGCGCGCATACTGCGGCGCGAGCGCGGGGGCGAGACCTTCTACCGCTACGAGCGTCTGGACGGGGACCCGCTGGGGCTGGCCGCCGCGTCGCTCTCGCTCGGCGCCGAGGGGCGGCTCGACGAAGATGGCTTCGCGCGCGACGCCGACTGGCTCTCCCGCACGTGGGGGCACACCTACCCGGACGCGCTCGCTAACCTTTACTGCTCGGTCTACTCGCCGCGCGTGCGCCACACGGCCGACGTGCTCGTCTCGCTGCGCGACGGCTACTACTACGGCGCGACGGCGTTCAGCCGCATGGTGCGCCTGCTCGCCACGCACGGCAACGCCCTGCGCTCAAGCTCGCACGCCTTCCTGATGAGCACGCACCGCGCCTTCCCCACGCACGTCCGCTCGGCCGAGGCGCGCCCGGTGCTTCGCGGCTAGCGCGAGCGCGGCCGACGAAATCGTGTCGGCGCTGCACGGTTTCGCATCCGGCGGCCGCCGAGGAGAGTCCGGCCGCGCTCTAATCACGAGTCTTTCCCCGAGCCCGGCGCGAGACCTCCCCCGGGGCACGACCCTTGCTCCGAACCCCGCCCGCAAGCCCCGAAGTATTGGGAAGCTCCCCGGCCCCGGGGGCCGCCCGCCCCGCAGTTCAAGGACGCGCCCCGCGACGGCGGCCGGGAAGCCCGGACCCGGAAGGACACCCGCCATGAAGATACTCGTGCTCTCGCTCGCGCTGCTCGCGCTGCCCCTCGCCCTCGTACGCCCCGCGGCCGACGCGGCGCAGACGCGGCCCCGGGTCGTCGTCCCCAGGGAAGAGGCCCCGCCGACGCGCGGGGACGAGGAGGTGGTGAAGACCGACGTCGACCTCGTCGTCCTCGACGCCCTCGTCGTCCAGAAGAAGACCGGCCGCGTGGTCGGCGACCTCCGCCGCGAGGACTTCGCGCTCACCGAGGACGGCGTCCCGCAGCAGATCACGCAGTTCAGCCAGAACAGCCTGCCGCTCTCCGTCCTGCTCCTGATAGACCGCGGCGGCTGCCTCGACCCGTTCGGCGAGCAGGTGACGCGCGCCGCCGTCGAATCCGTCTCGCGCCTCAAGCCGTCGGACGAGGTGGCCGTGATGACCTACCACGACACGGCCGAGCTTGTAGAGGAGTTCACGCGCGACCGCGAGCGGATAAAGGACGCGCTGCTCGCGCGCGTGCCCGGGCACAACGAGGAGGCGAACCACTGCCTCGACACGGCCTTCTACGAGGCGGCGCGCTACATGGTGAGGGCCGGCAACCCCGTCGGCCGCCGCGTCATCGTCGTCATCACGGGCGTGACGAGCAACTTCGACTGCGAGGGCGACCCGTCGGTGCCGGAGGCGAGGCGCGAGGTCTACGAGTCGGGCAGCGTCGTCTGCGGGCTCATCCCGCGCTCGCCGGGGCAGCGCGCCGAGAGCGGCATGATGAGGGCGATGACCGGCATCGCGGGCGCCGTCGGCCTGCCGACGATCCGCATCAACAACCTCGCGGACGAGACCGGCGGCGAGGTGCTCGACGAAAAGCCGGAGAACATCGGCCGCACCTTCGACACGCTCTTCGAGCACCTGCGCACGCGCTACCAGATGGCCTTCGTCCCGACGAACCGCAAGCACGACGGCACGGTGCGCAAGCTCAGGCTCAAACTCTCGGCCGCGGCCGAGAAGCCGCACGGCAAGCTCGCCGTCAAGACCCGCCGCACCTACGTCGCGCCGAGAAGCTAGTAGACAGTAGACAGTAGACAGTAGACAGTAGACAG
>DASVWB010000323.1:0-6747 GCA_036389815.1 Pyrinomonadaceae bacterium
GCGTCGGCGCGGCCCTCATCGGTTGATGATGAGGGCCGCGCCGCTTTCATCTCCCCTACTGTCTACTGTCTACTGTCTACTGTCTACTTCTCTCCAACACCTCGCGGTAAACGTCGAGCGTGGCGCGGGCGGTGCGCTCCCAGGAGAAGCGTGCGGCGCGGCGGACTCCCGCCTCGGAGAGCGCGCGGCGGGCTCTGGCGTCGTCGAGGAGTTCGAGGAGTGTGCGCGTGAGCGCCGCGGGGTCGCGCGGGTCGAAGAGGTGTGCGGCGCCGCCCGTGACCTCCGCGACCGCGGGCGTGCGGCCGGCGACGACCGGCGCGCCGCACGCCATCGCTTCGAGCGGCGGCAGGCCGAAGCCTTCGTAGAGCGAAGGGTAGACGAAGGCGAGGCACGACGAGTAGAGAGCGCGCAGCGTCGCGTCCGCGACGTAGCCCGCCATCACGACGCGCCCTCCCGCGGGCGAGCGCGCGAGTTCAGCGAACAGCCCCTCGCTCAGCCACCCGCGCCCGCCGGCCAGCACCAGCCACGGCGGCGACGCGGGGCGCTCGCGCACGACCCCCTCGAACGCGCGCAGCAGCGTCAGGAGGTTCTTGCGCGGCTCGACGGTGCCGACCGCGAGCAGGAACTCGCCCCCCCCGACTCCCAACTCCCTGACGGCCGCCCGGGCCTCGCCCGGCTCAAGCGGCGTGAAGCAGGCGCGCGCCGCCTCGTGCACGGCGAAGACCTTCGAGGGGGGCACACGCAGGCGCTCGCAGACCTCGCGCCGCACGGCCTCGGTCGGGGTGACGACCGCCGCAGCGGCGCGCGCCATCAGCGGCAGGCGCAGGCGCGCGCGCCGCACGCTGCGGCGCACGTGCGTCTCGGGGTGCAGGAGTTGCGAGAGGTCGTGGAAGGTGACGACGCGCGCCGCGCGCCCCCACAGGGGCACGTCGTAGTTCGTCCCGTGGAAGAGGTCTACGCCGCGGCGCCCCGCGTAGCGCGGCAGCCCGACCGACCACCAGCGCCGCCCCGCCGCGCCCACGGGGACGCGCGCCTCCCGCAGATTCGGCGGCAGGCCGCCCCCCTCCCCCAGGTCAACCGGCGCGAAGCGCGAGGGGTAGATAAGCTCGAACTCTTCCCCGGGCGCGGCCGCGGCCAGCGCGCGCGCAAGCTCCAGCGTGTAGTGCCCGACGCCCGCGCGCGGCTCCGTCAGCGGGATGGCGTCGAGACCGAAAAGCATAGGAGCGGTAGACGGTAGACGGTAGACGGTAGACGGTAGCTGGTAGAAAGACTCGGCGGGCGTTGCGGGTGAAGTCCCGCCGCCCGCCGAGGTTGTTTTTCCTACTGTCTACCGTCTACCGTCTACTCTCACAGAATCGTGATGCGCGGCGCGGTGTCGGCCGGGCGGCTGGTGAACGTGTTGCCGGAGATGGTGACCGAGATGATGACCGGCACGTCCCCGGCGCCCGCGAGCGAGGCCGGCAGCGTGACGACGACCTGGTCGAAGCCGGGCGTGTTCGACGGGCTGACCCTGACGGGGCTGTCCGCCGCGCCCGTGCCCGCGATGTCGGTCGTGCCGATGCGGACGGTGACGCCGGCCCCGGAGGTCACGCCGCGCATGCCCGTCACCATGAAGAGCAGTTGCGTCGGCACGGTCTCGGTCGTCGTCGCGGTGCAGACGTTACCCGTCGGCCGCGACGAGGTGACCGTGAAGGGCTCGCCCGTCGGGCTGACGCAGTTGTTGGTGACGTTGAGCGCCGCCGCGCGGCCGCCCGGCCCGTTCGTCGAGGTGAAGATGTCGGGCTGCGCCGCGTTGAGCAGGACGGACGAGCGGACGAGCGCGCCGTTGTTGAAGACGACGACCGGCGCGGCCGTCGTCGAGGCCGTGAGCGAGGTCGGCACGACGAAGTTGATCTGGTTCGGCGCGACGAAGTAGAGCCCGGCGGCCGAGCCCGAGACCGTCACGGTCACCCCGGCCAGCTCGACCGGCAGCGGCGGCCGGCGCTGCGTCTCGTGCGCGTTGTTCTTGTCAACCTCGCGCGTCGCGGGCGAGAGCACGAGCGTCGAGCGCGCGATGCCGAGCATGCCGGGCGCGAGCCCCGTCACGTCGGGCGGCGTCGGCGCCGGGCTCGGCGAGACGACGGCGCGGTTGCTCGCGCCCGTGAAGAACGAGACTGTCCCGGCCGTCTCGCTCGCCGCGACGGGGATGAGCTGGTAGAAGGCTTCGTTGAACGGGTCGCCCCCGAGGAGGGGGTCGCAGTTGGCCGTGCAGACCGTGAGGGCCATCCGGCGGAGGTTGTCGGTCGGGAGCGGCTGGAGCGCCGTGAAGGAGGCGGTCGTCGTGAGGTTCGTCACGCGCGAGACGGAGGTGAGGGCGGTGACGGGCGCCGAGAAGACCTGCGAGTGGTTGTTGGGGTTGAGCCCCTCGGTCGTCGAGGTCGAGACCGTGCCGTCCGCCTTCAGGTTCAGGTTCGAGGCCCAGACCACGCGCGCCGAGTCGCCCGTGAACGTCGGCCAGCGCGTGCCGAGGTCGGCCTGGTCGGAGGGCGGGCGCGAGGCGACCTGCTCGAAGGTCGCGTCGCCGCTCGCCGGGACGGTGGCGACGTAGATGCCGAAGCTGTTGGCGAGCGCGCCGTTGAGCGTGCCGTTGGTGTTGAAGACGGCCGTGGACTCGAAGGCGACGCGCGCGCCGTCGCGGCTGATGCGGCGGCCGGGGCTGAGGATGTTGACGCTGATGAACTCGAAACCGGGGCGCGTCTCGGGCGGCGTCTTCGTCACCTGCCGCAGGCCCGCGACCGCGCCCGACGACGGGTTGAGGTCGGCGACGTAGACCTCGCCGTTGCCCTGGTTGGCATCGGACTCGCCCGCGACCAGCGCGGCGTTCGAGAAGAAGGCGACGCGGCACGGGAGCACGCCGTTGCAGGCCGAGAGCGACGGGTTGATGTTGAAGATACTGCGCCCGAGCGGGCTGCCCGTGATGGGGATGTCCGCCGTGTTCGTCACCTGCGTGAAGGCGAAGGTCTGCGTGCCGTCGGAGGCGCGCGTGATCTTGGCGACGACGACCTCCTTGTTCGGAATGCGGCCGGGGTCAGCGTTCGAGAAGTTGGGGATGCCCGACCTCACGGCCGTGTAGAAGGCGACGAGCGTGCCGTCGTCGTTGACCGAGGGGGCGTCGTTGTCGCGGGCGAAGAAGGCCGGCGTGCTCGTCCCCGAGGCGGGGCGCGGGACGGCCGTCGCCGGGGTGTTCGTCAGGCGCGTGAACGTGCCAGCCGCGAGGTCGACGGGCGCGACCTCCGTCCCCTGCGAGAGGTCGGTCTCCGGCGCCTCGGGGACGGCGTAGACGAAGATTTCGGTGTTGCCGTCGGCGTGGAGCGCGGCGGCGTTGCCGGCGCCGGCGAAGTTCCGGGGCGTCTGCGACGCGTCGGCGTTGCTGTACGCGTTCGAGATGAAGACGACGTAGCGGCCGTCGCGGCTGATGGAGGGCTGGAGGTTGACGACCTGAACGTCGATGTTCGTCGGGTCGAGCGAGGACTTGGCCGCGTCCTTGAGCACGCTCGTCGTGTTGGTGAGCTGGAAGATGCGGCGCTGCGCGTAGTCGAAGAGGAATATCTCCTGGTTGCCGTCGGCGTTGTTGCGCGCCGGCGTGCGGTCGGTGGCGATGTCTCCCGACGACTCGATGACGACGAAGCGGCCGTTGCCGCTCACGTCGCCGGCGAAGGAGTCGCGCGCGACGGGCGACGGCGTCGGGGTCGGGGTCGCCGTGGGCGACGGCTGCGCCGGGACGAACGACGAGGTGACCTGAAAGATGGCGGTGTCGGGCGTGGGGGAGAGCGTCTGCGCCAGGGCGGGCCGCGCCGTTGCGGCCGCGAAAACGAAGGCGGCGAGCGCGGCAAAGGCCGCGGTCGCGCGCGACAGACGGAGTGCGTGCTTCACGAAAAATCCTCCGGACGGGAGCATATGACAGCTAACGAATAAGCCCAAGGGAGACTTTCGGCGCAGGCACGATGCGGGCGCCCGCGGCGGCGGCGGCCCCGGCGGGGCCGCCCCCTCTAGGCGGGGCGCGCCGCTGGAGTAAAGAAACCGCATTTTACGCGTAAGCCGCGCGCCCGCGCAACCGGGGAAAGAAACGGTAGACAGTAGACGGTAGTCGGTAGTCGGTAGACCCCGCCCCGCGGGGGCCGTAGATGACAGCCGAGGCGTCCGGGCGGCAAAGGTTTTTCTACTGACTACCGTCTACCGTCTACCGTCTACTTCACGCTTACGCCGGGCCGAAGCGCTGGCGGTACTCGATGGAGTCGATGAACGCCTTGACCATCTGCGCCTGGACGAAGTTGCCGCCGAACTGGTTGAGCTTGCCCAGCCAGAAGCTGTAACCCGAGAAGGTCGGGTCGGGCTGCCCGTCGAAGCCCACGGCGTCCGGGTCCCTTTGCAGGTAGCCGAAGTACTGCATCAGCACGAACGACTCGTTCTTGGTCGCCGCCGTGACCGAGGCGCTCTCGGCGACCGAGCGGAGGGCGGCCGCCATCCCCGCGGCCGCGCCGCCGCCGAAGGCAGAGACGGCCGCGGCGCGCTCGCCGGCCGTCGGCTGTGCGCCCGCGTTGGCGAAGAGCGAGTCCACGAAGGTCGCGGCGTCCTGGCCGGCGTGCGCCGCCTGGAAGGCCGGGCGCTGGACGAAGGCGAGCGCGAAGGCCTGCTTGTTGGCTTCGAGCTGCGCCTGCCAGGCGCCCTGCCCGACGATGACCTGCGCGGGCGTGCTCTGAATCTGGCGCGAGTCGTTGACGAAGTCGGCGCGGCGGACGGGGACGGGCGTCCCCGCGACGTTGCCGAAGCCGGTCTTGTACATGTTGTAGACGAGGTTGCCCGTCCCCTGGAACTCGATGGAGAGGAAGAAGGCGGCGCTCGTGTTGATCTGCTTGACCTCGGCGCAGGCGCGGTCGAGCCCGCACCCCAGAACGTTCTCGCGCCAGAAGTCGAGCCCCGAGGCGTCGGGCTCGCGGTTGAGGAAGTCGAGGTAGTGCTGGCGGACGAAGAAGTTCATGTCGCCGATGGGGTTGTACTTCCACCCGATGTCGCGCATGAGCGACCCCGTGAGGTCGGACGCGAGCGAGACGGTGTGGATGATGTCGGCCGTGTTGTTCGGCTCCATGAGCTGGTTCGGGAAGAGGCTCGTGTCCCAGTGCGAGACCGACGAGCCGCCCGACACGGGGTTCGGCGCGAACATCAGCGGCCGCCCCTGCGCGTCGGTCCCCGAGGGCACGGCGGTGTCGAGCAGCATCGTCGCGTTCAGCCCCGAGGCGAGCTGGCTCTTGAGCGTCGCGCCGTCCGCCTGCGAGACCATCATGGCGGGGACGGTGATCGCCGAGGCGAGCCCGGCGGTGGCGGAGCCCATCGTGATGGGCGCCCCCGCCACGTTGTTGACGACGACGACGCCGACCGCGCCCGCGTCCTGCGCGTTCTTAACCTTAACGTCGAAGTTGCAGCCGCCGCGGTCGATGAGCGCGATGCGCCCGGCGACGGCCGAGGCGTTGGCGAGCGCCGTGCAGGCGTCGGCCGGCGACGCCTGCGCGACGTTGGCGGTGACGCCCGCGGACGAGAGTCGCCCGCCGAAGTCGGCCATGACGACCGCGTAGGCGGCCGGGCCGGGCGAGTTGACCTTGAGGCGCGGCGTGGCGAGCACGAGCCGCGCGTCGCTGACCACGTTCTGCCCCTTCCAGACGAGGTGGCCCGTGTTGACGGCCGAAGCCTGGCGCTCGGCGTCCGTCATCTCGACCCACGCCTTTTCGGTCGTGTTGTCCACGAGGAAGCGGTCGTAGATGAACGGGAAGCCGCCGGCCTGCGCGCCCGTGCTGGAGTTGGTGAAGGTCAGGAAGCCGAGGCCGTGCCCGAACTCGTGCATGAGCACGGCGACGAGGTCGATGCCGGAGCCGTGGTTGCCGTCGAGGCCGAGGTAGAAGGGCTTGCCTTCGAGGCAGCCCGTGTTGCCGAGGTTCGAGTTGAACTGCGCGTTGATCTCGGGGTTGGCGTTGTTGAGGTCGGCGCCGGCCAGCGCGTTGGCGAGCGCGACCGGGTACAGGGTGTTCGCGAAGGGCGCGTTCGCGAAGCCGCGGAAGCTGGTCGCGGCGTTGGCCGCGCCGAGCGTGCCCGCGTTGGCCGAGCAGCTTAGTGTGGAACTCCAACTCGCGCGGATGACGATGGTCGGGCCGCTGTTGAGGGTGGCGCCCCAGATGTTGGCCGCGAACTGGAAGGCGTTGAGGCGCTGCTGGCCGAGGGTGGTGCCGGTGTTGCCGCCGACGGGGGAGACGGGGGTCGGGTCGTTGAAGCCCTGGCCGGCCGCGTCGTTGTTCTGGATGACGATGGTCGCCGCGGCGAGCGCGTCACGAGAGGCCGCCGCCGTCAGGAAGAGGGCGAACGCGGCCACGGCGAGTTTGTGGAGGAGGGTGGCTTTTTTCATCACTCTTTCGCCGCCGCCTTTCTGGTGCCGCCGTTCTCGCCGCCGGTCGCCGGAGTCTGGTCGTCGCCGCCGCCGCGGAGGAACGACGTCGCCGCCTCGGCCGTGTCGACGCAGGCGGTCGAGACGGTGCCGTCCTCGTTCTTCTTCGCCAGCATCACGTTCTGGAAGCGCCCCTGGAGGTTGACCTCGACCGAGCCGTCCTCGTGGCGCACCTCGACGAGCCCCTCGGTGGACTTGTTGTCCTTGAGGGCTTCGGCGATGCGCTCGGCCTGCTCCTGCGAGAGCGGCCCCTGCTGCATGGTGTCTGCGTTCACGCG
>DASVWB010000324.1:0-2613 GCA_036389815.1 Pyrinomonadaceae bacterium
CTCAAGCCACGTTCGGGCGCGCCCCTGTCGGCGCTGCTGCTCCTGTTGCTGCTCCCGGCCGCCGCGTCGGCCCAGGGCTGGCCGAGGGTTCTCGAAGGCGCGGAGCTGGAGCGCGTCGTCCCGCCGGGCTTCTACTTCGAGGGGCAGAGCGCGGCGACGCAGATGCGCAACGCGGCGGCCGCGCAGTTGGGGCCGAGGCGTTTCGTGATGGCCGGGCTCGTGGACACGTCGGGCTATTCGACCGACGTGCAGGCGAAGTACCAGGGCTTCATCGTCACCGACTCGCCCGTCACCGTCGGCGGCTCGCGCCTCCCGACGGGCGCCTACGGCTTCGGGTTCACCCCCGACGGCTGGCTGAACGTGATGGACGTGGGCGGCCGCCGCGTCCTGTCGGTGCGCGCCCGAAACGACGAACGCCTCCAGCGCCCCCGCCCGCTCATGATGACGGACGCGCGCAACGGAGTCCGCCTCTACGCCGGCCGCAGCTTCGTTTTAATCTCAAGGTGATGGGGTCGAGTACTGAGGACTGAGGACTGAGGACTGAGGACTGAGCAGCAACCCAGTCTCTCCGGCTTGCTCTATAACTCAGTCCTCAGTACTCAGTACTCAGGTTTTACAATGACGCGCAGGATCGACTTAAAGCGGATACACACGGCGCACTTCGGCACGATGCGCGCCATCAACCGGCAGATCGTGCTCAACTACGTGCGCGACCGCGGGCCGATCTCGCGCGCCGAGATCGCGCGCCGCACCTCGCTCCAGCGCTCGACCATCTCCGAGATCGTGGACTCGCTGCTGGAAGAGGGGCTCATCGAGGAGGTGGGCGCCGGGGCCTCGACGGGCGGGCGTTGCCCGCAGCTCCTCGCCCTGCGCGCCAGCGGCGCGGCCGCCGTCGGCATCGACATCACGCCGACGCACACGACCGTCGCCTCGTGCGACCTCGCGGGCTCCGTGCTCGAACGCGAGGTCTTCGAGACGCCCCACGACTTCGAGCAGGCCATCCGCCGCGCCGTCTCGGCCGCCACGCGCCTGATCGGGCAGAGCCCGGGGAAGATCGAGGGCGTCGGCGTGAGCCTGCCCGGCCTCGTAGACCCTTCGACCGGCCGGCTCGTCTACGTCCCCTACTTCAAGTGGCGCGACCTCGACGTGGGGCGGCGCATCAACGTGGCGACGGGGCTGAAGGTGGCCGTGGACAACGACGCGAACGCGGCCGCGCTCGCGGAGCTTTGGTTCGGGCGCGCGGAGGTCTCCGAGGCGCGGGACTTCATCATGGTCTTCATCGCCGAGGGCGTCGGCACCGGCATCATCTTCGACCGGCAGATCTACCGCGGCGAGGGCGGCGCGGCCGGCGAGTTCGGCCACATGGTCATCGGCGAGCGCGCGCCCGTGCCCTGCTCGTGCGGCGGCTACGACTGCTGGGAGGCGTTCGCCTCGGGGCGCGCGGCCGTTGCGCGCTACGCGGCGCTGGTCGGGGACGAAGAGGCGAGGCAGATGAGCTTCGCGCGGCTCATCGACCGCGCGCTCGACGGCGAGGCGGCAGCGCGCGAGGCCCTGCTGGAGACGGCGCGGTACCTGGGCCGCGGCATCTCGAACCTCATCGTCGGTTTCAGCCCCGAGATCGTCGTCGTCGGCGGGGCGATCACGCGCGCGTGGGAGCTGGTCTCGGGCATCCTCGACGACGCCGTCAAGCGCAGCATCCGCCGCGACCTGCCCGCCGCGCGCCTCACGCCCTCGACCATCGGCGACGAGGCCAGCCTGATGGGCGCCCTCAGCCTCGTCCTCGCCGACAAGTTCACGCCCGTCGCCGCCATCTAGCTCGACTCACGGCCGCACCCGCTTGAAAACGTCGAGGGGGCGGGTCTCGCCTTTCGGCGCCGGCCCGCCCCCTCAACGGTCGGGGAGATTGTCTGGCCCTGCCCGGGGGCGTCTGCCCGCCGGGTCTTGGCGACGGGGTCAAGATGGCCGTGCGGCGAACGGACTGCGCGGATGAAACTGCCCTCGGGTAGATGAAAGAGCCGTCACGGGTATGAATCTATGAATGAACCGCATCGAGACCTCCCACAGTCCGGGCATCTGCCAGGGGCCGCCCCGCGGTCACCCCAACCTCTAACGCGCAAGGCCCCGCGGGGTGGGATCACCCGGGCGGAAAATTTTTTCAGCACCTTCTAACCCGGATTTGCCATCCCGCACAGTGCGTTACACGCACGCCGTTCTTTCGTCCGCATTCAAGCAGGCGGTAAAGTGGCGGATGCACGCACATAACCCGGCCGAGCTGGCAGAGCTGTCGCGTCATGAGCGCCGCGAAATGCAGGCCCTCTACCCCGAAGAGGCGGGACGCTTCCTTGCGGCGGCGGCCGCAGACCGTTGGCACGTACTCCTTGCCCTGGCACTGGCGACGGGTATGCGTCCCGGAGGGTATCTAGGGCTTCAATGGCAGGACGCTGAACTTGAGCGCGGCGTCGTGACAATCCGCCGCGCGCTCGTCTGGCGCAAAGGCGGGGAGTGGTATTTCGGGGAGCCTAAGACGGCCCGCAGCCGCCGCAATATCCCGCTCCCAGCGTCCGTACGTACTGCGTTAATCGAGCACAGGAGACGGCAGGGCGCGGAGAGGCT
>DASVWB010000325.1:0-5396 GCA_036389815.1 Pyrinomonadaceae bacterium
GGGCGGCCCCGTGCGCCGCATGATGGACCCGCAGCAGATGCTCGAGCGCCTGCCGCCCGTCGCGCTCGCCGACCTGAAGCCGGGCCAGATGATTGTCGTCTCCAGCACGGTCGGCGCCGACCCGACCCGCGTCACCGCCATCCAGCTCGTCTCGAACGTCGAGCCGCTCGTCGCGATGATGTCGCGCCGGGCCGGCGGCGCGGGCGGCCCCGGCGGCGGGGGCGGGGGCCTCGGCGCCGGGGGCGGCGCCGGCATGAACTTCGGCTTCGGCATCGGCACGCCGTAGCAGAAAGGGTGAGGGATGAGGGATGAAGGCGGAAGTAAGGACTGCCTGCCCTTCATCCCTCATCCCTCATCCTTCATCCCTCTGAATAAGGTATCGATCATGAAAGCAACTCTTAAGGCACTCGGGCGCGGGCTCGGTTTGATGCTGGCCCTCGCCGCGTGCGCGGGCGCCGCGGCGGCGCAGCAGGCGGCGGGCACGCTGCACGGGAAGGTGACGGACGAGTTCGAGGCCGCAATCGTCGGCGCCAACGTCACGGTCGCGGACGCCTCGGGGCGGCCGAAGACCGTGGTCACGGACAACGACGGCGGCTTCCAGGTCGGCGGCCTCGCCCCCGGCCGCTACACCGTGCGCGCCTACGCCAAGGGCTTCGCGCTCTACGAGAACGCCGAGGTGAACGTGGCCGCCGGCCGCAACGAGCTGCCGACCATCGTCCTCGGCGTCTCGCTCGACAAGGAGGAGGTGACGGTCGCCGCCGAGGAGGCGCTGAGCGTCGACAACGCGAGCGCCGGCGCCATCGTCCTCAAGGGCAAAGACCTCGAATCGCTCCCCGAAGACCCGGACGAGCTGGCCGCCGCGCTCCAGGCGCTGGCCGGCCCGGCCGCCGGCCCCAACGGCGGGCAGATCACCATCGACGGCTTCGAGGGCGGGCGCATCCCCTCGCGCGACTCCATCCGCGAGATACGCGTCAACGACAACCC
The DNA here is from genome assembly GCA_036389815.1 of Pyrinomonadaceae bacterium. GTDB lineage: Bacteria > Acidobacteriota > Blastocatellia > Pyrinomonadales > Pyrinomonadaceae > QHXN01. The sequence goes on from DASVWB010000325.1 coordinate 985, forward strand.
GCTCTCGGCCGAGAACGACCGCCCCGGCTTCGGCGGCATCCAGATTTTCACCAAGCCCGGCACCGAGAAGCTGCGCGGAAGCCTGGGCGTGACCTTCAACGACGAGAGCCTGAACTCGCGCAACCCGTTCCTCCGGAGCGAGAAGCGCCCGCCCTTCCAGTTCCGCCAGTACTCGGGGAACCTCTCGGGCTCCATCGTCCCCAAGAAGGCCTCGTTCTTCCTCGACTTCTTCCGCGGCGAGACGGACGACAACGACCTCGTCAACGGCTTCCGGCTCAACCCGGCCAACCCGGCCGAGACGCTGCCCGTCAACATCGCCATCCTCAGCCCGCGCCGCAACTGGAGCATCAACCCGCGCGTCGACTACGCCATCAACGACCGCCACACGCTCGTCGCGCGCTACAGCTTCTTCCACAACGACGACCTCAACCAGGGCGTCTCGCAGTACTCGCTGCCCGAGCGCGCGTTCGACTCGACTTCGAGCAACCACACGGTGCAGCTCACCGAGACGGCCGTCGTCAACAAGTCCACGGTCAACGAGACGCGCTTCCAGTTCATCCGCACGCGCTTCGGCAACACGCCGCTGGTCGAGGGCCTGCCGGCCGTCAACGTCTTCGACGCCTTCTTCAGCGGCGCCGCCCCCGTCGGCAACTCCTTCAGCGAGAGCACGCGCTGGGAGGTGACGAACACGACGACGCAGGCGCACGGCGCGCACTCGCTGAAGTTCGGCGCGCGCGTGCGCGGCATCCGCCTCTCGGACTTCTCCGAGAACAACTTCAACGGCACCTACACCTTCAGCTCGCTGGCCGACTTCCGCCGCGCGGTCACGGGCGAGCTGGTCGACGGCCAGAGGGTCGTCCCCACGCAGTTCACCATCAACGCGGGCGCGCCGCTGACCGAGATTAAGCAGGTCGATTTCGGCGGGTTCGTCCAGGACGACTGGAAGGTGCGGCCGAACCTGACGCTCGGCGGCGGCGTCCGCTACGAGCGGCAGACGAACCTCGACAGCTCCTTCAACTTCGCCCCGCGCGTCTACCTCGCGTGGTCGCCCGACGGCGGCGCGCAGCGGCAGGCGAGGACGGTCATCCGCGTCGGCTTCGGCCTCTTCTACGACCGCATCGGCGAGAACATCGCGCTCCAGAACGAGCGCCTCGGCGGCGCCGGCCTCCAGCAGCAGTACGTCGTCCGCGACCCGGCGCTCCTCGCGCACACGGTCTTCGACGCCTCGGGGCACGTGGCGAGCGGCGGGCTGACGGCCGCCGACCTCGCGTCCGTCGGGAGCCTCTCGCAGGCGACGCGCCGGCTCGCCCCGGACGCGACCGCGCCCTACAGCTACATCAGCGGCTTCCTGATGACGCGCCAGCTCACGAAGACGGCCACGCTCAACGTCTTCTTCTCGACCTACGACACGCGCCACCTCCTGCGCTCGCGCAACGTCAACGCGCCGACGACCATCGGCGGCGTCTTCCGCCGCCCGGACACGACGCTCGGCGACATCTACCAGTACGAGACCTCGGGCACGCAGAGCATGAAGCAGCTCAACGTCAGCGTGAGCAAGCAGTTCATGCCCGGCGTCTCGCTGACGGCCAACTACACCATCGGCAAGGCGCAGTCGAACGCCGACTTCGGGGCCTTCCCGATGAACCAGTACGACCTGACGGGCGAGTACAGCCGCACGAGCTTCGACGCGCGCCACCGCTTCATCCTGTTCGCCTCCTTGGGCGTGCCGAAGCTCAACCTCTCGCTCAACCCGATGATCATCGCGAACACGGGGCGCCCCTTCAACGTCATCACGGGCACCGATAACAACCTCGACGGCATCATCAACGACCGCCCGGCCTTCGCCGACGCGCAGACGCGCCCCTGCTCGGCCGGCCAGCAGCTCGGGCGCGACTGCGACCTCGTCCAGTCGCGCTTCGGCAACTTCGACATCAACCCCAAGCCGGGGCAGACCATCATCCCGCGCAACTACGCCGAGGGGCCGGGCTTCTTCTCGGTCAACCTGAGGGTCGGGCGCTCGTTCGCCTTCGGCGACACGGCGGCCTCGCGCGCGGCCGCGGCGGCGCGCGCCAAGCAGAAGGAGCAGGAGCAGGCGCAGCGGGCCGAGCAGCAGCAGGCGCGGCGCGAGGGTCGCGGCGGCGACGGCGGGCGCGGCGGCCGCGGCGGCGCGGGCGGCGGCGGGCGCGGGCCCGGCGGCGGCGGCCCGGCGATGATGGGCGGCATGGCCGGCGGCCCCATGATGATAATGATGGGCGCGCCCGGCGGCTCGGAGGGCAAGAAGTACTCGCTCAACTTCTCGCTCAACTTCATCAACCTGCTCAACCACACGAACTTCAGCCAGCCCGTCGGCAACCTGCGCTCGCCCAGCTTCGGGCAGTCGCTCTTCTCGGTGAGCGGCTTCGGCTTCGGCGGCGGCAACCCCGCGGCCGGCAACCGCCGCGTGCAGGCGTCCGTGAGGTTCAGCTTCTAGGAGTAGACAGTAGACAGTAGACAGTAGACAGTAGTCAGTAGTCAGTAGTCAGTAGAAAAAAAGAGGCGGCGCGTCTCGGTCGTGAACCGGGCGCGCCGCCTTCGTATTCCTACTGACTACTGACTACTGACTACTGTCTACTTTCCCCCCGGCCTTTCCTTCCGCTAGACGGTCAGCAGTTCCTGCTCCTTGGACCTGGCCAGCTCGTCCACACGGGCGATGTAGGAGTCGGTGAGCTTCTGGACTTCGGCGAGGGCGTCGCGCTCGGCGTCCTCGGAAATCTGCTTCTCCTTGAGCATCTTCTTCAGCCGGTCGTTGGCGTCGCGGCGGACGTTGCGGATGGCCGTGCGGTGCTCCTCGGCCGCCTCGTGCACCTGCTTGGCGAGCTGCTTGCGGCGCTCCTCCGTGAGCGGCGGGACGGGCACGCGCACGAGCTTGCCGTCGTTCGAGGGGTTGAGGCCGAGGTCGGCCGAGCGGATGGCCGACTCGATGGCCTTGAGCTGCGTCTGGTCCCACGGCTGCACCGTCAGCATGTTCGCCTCCGGCGCGTGCACCGAGGCCATCTGGTTGAGCGGCGTCGGCGTGCCGTAGTACTCGACGACGACGTTGTCCAGCAGGCTCACGGCCGCGCGCCCCGTCCGGATCGTCGCCAGCTTCTTCCGCAGGTCTTCGACCGCCCCGTCCATCCGCGGCCGCGTCTCCTTGATGACATCCTTTTCGCTCATAGCTTCTCCAAAGTGGTGGGTGGTGAGAAAGAATCAGGCCCGCTTCTCATTTCTCATCACTCACCACTCATCACTTATCACCTTCTTCTGGCCTTTCGTTGCAGACTCTCGTGCCCACGTCCTCGCCCGAGACGACGCGGACGATGTTGCCGGAGGTGCGCATGTTGAAGACGACGATGGGGAGGTCGTTGTCCATGCACAGGCTGATGGCCGAGGCGTCCATCACCTTGAGCTGCTTCTCCAAAACCTCCCGGTAGGTGATGCAGTCGTAGCGCGTGGCCGTCGGGTCTTTGACGGGGTCGGCCGTGTAGACGCCGTCCACCTTCGTCGCCTTCAGGATGGCGTCGGCCCTGATCTCCAGCGCGCGGAGGGCGGCGGCCGAGTCGGTCGTGAAGTAGGGGTTGCCGGTCCCCGCGGCGAAGATGACGACGCGCCCCTTCTCCAGGTGGCGGATGGCGCGGCGGCGGATGAAGGGCTCGCCGACCTGCGGGATGTGGATGGCCGAGAGCACACGCGTGTGGACGCCCACCTTCTCCAGCGCGTCCTGCAGGACGACGGCGTTCATCACGGTGGCGAGCATGCCGATGTAGTCGGCCGACGACCTGTCCATGTCGCCCGCGCTCTCCGAGACGCCGCGGAAGATGTTGCCGCCGCCGACGACGACCGCGACCTCGACGCCGAGGTCGTGGACGGCCTTGATCTCGCCGGCGATGGCGCGCGCCACCTTCACGTCCACGCCGTAATTCTGCGCGCCCATCAGCGCCTCGCCCGACGCCTTCAGCAGAATCCTTTTGAAGGCCGGCGCGCCCGCCGCCCGTGTGTTGGCTGATGACATATTCCGGGATTGATTCATCGCCCCGCCGGCTCGTCGATTCATTAAAAGAAGGTCAAGACGTTCTTCGACGAATCGCCGAGCCGGCGAGGCGATCTCTAAATCAGCTCACTGGCCGCCGCCGCTCATCGAGGCGACTTCGCTGGCGAAGTCGTCCTCGCGCTTGGCGAGGCCCTCGCCCATCTTGTAGCGGGTGAAGCGGCGGACGGTGATGCGCTCGCCCGTCTTGGCGATCTTCTCCGTCAGCAACTCGTTGATGGTCTTGGCCGGGTCTTTGACGAAGGGCTGGTCTACGAGGACGGCCTCCTCGTAGAACTTGTTGAGGCGCCCCTCGACGATCTTCTCGACGACCTGCTCGGGCTTGTTCGCGTTCTTCGGGTCGTTG
>DASVWB010000326.1:0-11612 GCA_036389815.1 Pyrinomonadaceae bacterium
GCGTCGTTCCCGCCGTAGCGGCCGAGCAGGATGATGGCCGCCTCCTTCTCGCGCAGAGACCTGTTGGCGCGCAGCACCTCGCCGGCGCGCGTGGGGCAGCTCGCCGGGTCGTTCTGGCAGAGCGTCTGGAGCGCGACGATGCGCAGCTCGACGTTCGGGTCGTTCTCGTCGACGGTGACGACGCCGCCGGCCTTCGCCTTCAGCCGCGCGCTCAGGACCTTCGCGTCGTCGGCCCACTGCGACTTCGGGAAGCGCCCGATCAGCGCCTGGATGACGCCGTCGGCCTCGGCGTTCTTGTTCTGCTTCTCGTAGGCGTAGGCGAGCCAGTACATCGCGGCGTCGAGGTTGCGGTCGGTCGGGAAGCCGTTGATGTAGTTGTTGAGCGCCGCCACCGCGCGCTCCCACTTCTCCTCGGAGAGGTAGGCGCGCCCCTGGACGTAAGCCTTCGTGGCGGCGTCCGTGTCGCCCTGGACGAGGCGGCTGATGAGGTCTTTGTGCTGGGCGCGCGCCGGAGCGGGGGCCGCGGCGAGCGCGAGCAGGAGGCCCGCGGCGGCCAGGGCGCCGGCCAGGAGGCGCGAGCCCGCGTGCTGTCGTTGAAGGTTCTTGGGGTCAATCATGGCTTTGGTCTTCCTTACTGTCTTGATGAGAGTCGCGCGCCCGTACCGGCACCCTCCTAGTAAACCTGCAAGGCGGCGACGATCTCGTTCTTCCTCACGCGCTCCCCGATGGAGCGCACCTCGTCGCGCGACGGTCGGTCGCGCAGGTTGGCGATGTCGAGCAGGAAGGGCTCGATGCGGTCGAGCACTTCGCGCGTCTCCTTGTCGCCCTTAACCTCTGCTTCGAGCTTGAGCGTGGCGTTCTCGGCCAGGAGCCTGCGCGAGAGCCCCCTCTCGTAGGCCACGTCCACGGCGGCCGTCCCCGCGGCCGGCGAGTTCTTGATGGAGCGCAGCAGCATCTGGGTCTGTTCGAGGTGGCGCGCGACCTCCTTCTCGCCCGGGTCGAGCAGCCGCCCGCCGCCCGCGGCGGCGGCGACCCGCTCGCCCACGGGGGCCGAGGCGCTGACGAAGAGCGCGGTGTCGTCCGCCGCGGCGTGCTCTTCGGGCGCCAGCTCGACGATGCCGCTGTCGAGGTTCGCCTGCGGCGCGGTGGCGCGCGCCAGCAGCGTCTCAGCGTCCTCCGCGGCGTCGGCGCGGTTCCGATTGGTATTCACCGCCCGCACGGCCGCGGCCTCGCGCGGCTCTTCGCGGCCCGGCCCGGGCTGCGCGGGTGACTCCTCAGCGCGCACTTCAACGTTCAAAGAAGGGTCGGGCGTCTCGACGACGCCGCCGGCCTGCGGGGGAGGCGCCGGGGCCGCGGCCGGGAAGTTCTGCGCCACCTCGGCGGGGGCGGCGTCCGGCGACCTGCGCGAGAGCCAGAGCGAGCCGGCGGCGGCCGCGACCAGCAGGAGCGCGAGCGAGGAGGCGAGCGCCGGGCGTGCGGTGAGCGCGCCGAGCGCGGCGGCGAACCGCTCGCGCCAGCCGCCCGGCAAGGGGCGCGGCGCGGGGGCGTTCTCGGCCCGGGGGGCGCGGGCTATCTCGGCGCTGACGCGCGACCAGAGGTCCGGCGTGACTTCGAGCCCGCGGTCGTAGCGCAGGTAGACCTCCTGCTCCAGCGAGAGCGCGTCGAGCGCGGCGGCGCACGTCTCGCAGGCCGCGAGGTGCGCGCCCATGCGCGCCGCCAGACCCTCTCCGACCTCGCCGTCGAAATACTCCTCGACGAGCGGGAGACAATCCTCACATCTCATCACTGCTCACCCCCCAGGTACGGGCCGATGCGCTTGCGCATCTCGGCGCGCGCGCGGTGCAAGTCGGTCTTGAGCTTGCCGACGGAGAAGCCCGTGATCTCCGCGATCTCCTCGTAGCTGCGCTGCTGCAAAACTTTCAAGGTGAAGACCGTCCGCTTGTCCTCGTCGAGCTTCCCGAGCGCGGTCTGGATGACGCCGCTCAGCTCCTTGTCGAGCAACTGCCCCGAGGGCGTCCGCGCCTGGTCTCTCAGCTCGAAGGCCGGCTCGGCGTCGATCTCGACGTTCCCTTCGGCGCGGCGGCGCGAGCGCAAATGTTCGCGCGCGCAGTTGCGCGCGATGCCGAAGAGCCAGGTCGAGAGCTTCGTCTCCTCGCGCAGCGCCGAGAGCCCGCGGAAGGCGCGGACGAAGGTCTCCTGCGCAAGGTCTTCGGCCAGCGGGCGGTCGCCTACCATGTCGAAGATGAAGCTCAGGACGGGGCGCGAGTAGCGGTCGAAGATTTGGCGGAAAGCCTCCTCGTCGCCCGCACGCACGCGCGCCACCAGCTCCTCCGTGCTGTTCATCAAGGCCCCAGCGTGCGCGCCCGGCCGCCCCAAATCCAGACTCATCGTGTCGAATGCCAGCCGCTCGTTCATCGTCCAACACCGCTAGTAAGTGGCGGTCGGGCGCGGAAGGTTTCAGAAAAAATGTCGGGGGCGGAAAGCGGCGGAATTGGCGGGAAATTCAAAAAAAACGGCCTCCCGGTCGGAGCCCTGACTCTACCCCCGCTTGACGCGGTAGCGCTCGACGAGCAGGTCGTACTTGAGCTTGAGGCGGGCGGCCTCTCCCTTCAGCCGCGCCCGCTCCTCCCCGTCGCGGCAGGCGTCGGCGCGCGCCGTCAGCTCGTTCAACTCTTTGAGCACGGCCGCCTCTTCGGGCAGGACGCCCGCGTTCTTCAGGACGGCGTAGCCCGCGCGCAGCTCCTCCGGCGCGGCGAAGTACGCGTCGAGGTTGACGGGCCGCCCAGCGCCTTCGAGGCGGTCGAACTCGCCCGCCTCCTGCGCCTCGCGTATCTTCTGCTCAACGAGTTTGTCGAACACTGCTCGGCCGCCCCCTTCCCCTCGAAATTTTACACCCTCTTCGTCTTCCAGCGCCCGCGCCGGAAGAAGTACGCGCTCACGACCGCCAGCGTCGAGAAGGCGACGGCGGCGGCGAGGAAGATGCCGCGCGGCCCCATCCCGGCGTGGAAGGCCAGGACGTAGGCGAGCGGTATCTCCCACAGCCAGAAGACGACGAGGTTGATGAGCGTCGGCGTGCGCGTGTCGCCCGCGCCGTTGAAGCTCTGCGTCAGGACCATCCCGTAGGCGTAGAAGAGGAAGCCGCACGAGATGATGCGCAGGCAGTCCACCCCGTAGGCGTGCACCTCGGGCCCGGCGGCCGCGTGCGTGAAGACGCCGACGATGGCGTCGGCGAAGCTGAAGAAGAGCAGGCCGACGACGCCGAGGAAGATCATGTTGTAGAAGCCCGCGCGCCACACGGCGCGCTCGGCGCGCTCGGGCTTCCCCGCGCCCAGAGACTGCCCGACGAGCGTCGCCGCCGCGTTCGACATCCCCCACGACGGCAGCAGCGCGAACATGATGATGCGCATGCCGATGATGTTGCCGGCGACGGCCGCGCTCCCGAAGCTGGAGACGAGGCGCGTCATGAAGACCCAGCTCGCCATGCCGACGAAGACCTGAAAGGTCGCGTGCCCCGAGAGCCGCAGGAGCCGCGCCATGACGGCGGCGTCCACGCGGAAGTGGCGGGGCGCGACGTGGATGCGCCCGCCCCCGCGCCAGAGCTTCGAGAAGGCGTAGAGCGCGCCCGTCCCGCGCCCGATGCTCGTCGCCACGGCCGCGCCCGTCACGCCCAGCTCGGGGAACGGCCCGAGCCCGAAGATGAGGCACGGCCCCAGCAGGATGTTGATGGCGTTGGCGAGCCACAGCACGCGCATCGCCACGGCCGCGTCGCCCGCCCCGCGGAAGACCGCGTTGATGAGGAAGAGCATCACGACCGAGGCGTTGGCCCCGAGCATCACGCGCGTGAAGTTGCTCCCCGTCTCGACGACCGACGCCTCGCCGCCCATCCACTGGAGCAGCCGCGGCGCGAGCAGGACGCCGGCGAGTCCGAGCGCGAGCGAGAGGCCGAGGCCGAGCAGGATGGTCTGCGCCGCCGTGTGCGCCGCGCCCTCCGCGTCGTGCTCGCCCGTGCGGCGCGCCACCATCGCCGTCGTCCCGATGGTCAGCCCGATGGCGAGCGTGTAGACGAGCGTCATCATCGACTCGGTCAGGCCGACCGTGGCGACGGCCTCCTTGCCGAGCCGGCCGACGAAGAAGACGTCGGCCACGACGAAGACGCTCTCCATCACCATCTCCAAAACCATCGGGACGGAGAGCAGGAGGATGGCGCGGCCGATGGAGCCTTCCGTGTAGTCGTACTTCGGGTGCGCGCCGCGCACGGCCTCGCGCACGGCCGCGAACAGTCCGGGCTCGGCGCGCTCGGCCGTGGGTTGCACTACTTCCGTCGTGTCGGGCATCTCGAATCCTCTCCGGCTTGAACCGAGTCGGCTGGCGTGCGTTAAGGGGTTTATACGCAGGCGGGCGGCCCAGGTTGCGCGAAACTAAGCAGCGGGCAGTGGGCAGTTGGGAGGCAGTAGACAGTAGAAGAACCTTCGTCGCCCCGACACTACGGCCGTCATCTTCGCCCCCCGCCGAAGCGGAGCCTACTGTCTACTGTCTACTGTCTACTGCCTACTTCTTTACTGCCTACCGCCTCCTCGTAGACGGCGCGCGAGATGTCGGCGATGAGGCGGTGCGCGCGCGGCGCCTCGGCGATCCCGCGCACGAGGACGACGAGGACGTAGGGCTTGCGGCCGGGCGGGTAGACGATGCCGGCGTCGTGCTCGATCTTCGTAATCGAGCCCGTCTTATGCGCGACGCGCACGCCCGCGGGGAGCCCGGCCGGGATGCCCTCGTTGAACTTCTGCGCGGCGAGCACGTCGGCCGCCGCGCGCGAAGCCGCGCGCGAGACGGCGCGCCCCTCGGCGACGGCGCGCAGTAGGACGAGGAGGTCGCGCGCCGTCGTCGTGTTGTTCATCCCGCGCTTGAAGGCTTTGCCGTCCTCGACGCCGCGCAGAACCTTCATGTCGCGCGCGCCCAGGCGGCGGTTCAGCTCCATGACGCGCGCGGGCGTGACGCGCTCGACGAGGATGTTGGTGGCGAGGTTGCTGCTCTCCGTGACCATCAGGCGGACGAGTTCGCGCACCGTCTCGGTCGAGCCGACCTTCTTGTAGAGCGTCCGCTCCGAGTCGTCTTCGGGCGAGACGGAGAAGGCGCTGCCGTCGGCGATGGAGCGGAACTCGTTCTTGACGGGGAGCCGCGTGTCCAGCGTGAAACGCCCCTCGCGCGCCTGCCTGAAGACTTCGAGCATCACGGGCACCTTCATCGTGCTCGCCGCGTGGAAGCTCTCGTCCGCGTCGATGAAAAGATAGCCGCCCGACTCAAGGTCCTGGAAGGCGACGCCCACCGTCTCCGCGCCGCTCGCCTCGATGAGGGACTTGACCCTCGGCTCAAGTCCCTCGGGTTTGGTCTTGGACTGACACGTGGCCTCTGCCGCGAACGCCGGCAGGCAGGCGAGCACGGCCGCGCACAGGCTCAACGTTTTCGGCAGCATTGCTCTCATCAACGTCCTCGTCGAAACCGGCTTACAAACTCAACGGACGTTTTAACGGAGCCGCCACCGCCGCGCAAGTTTTTTTCGGCCGCGCGCGGGCACGAGCGCCGCCGCCCGCGTTATACTCGGCGGACGGTTAAAACTTACGAGGGCGGTCACGAAAGATTCATGAGCATTGAACAGACGAGAGAGCTGGCGACGCTCGGGGGCGGGTGCTTCTGGTGTCTGGAGGCGGTCTACAAGGGGCTGCGCGGCGTCGAGCGCGTCGTGTCGGGCTACGCCGGCGGGCGCGTCGAGAACCCGACCTACGAGCAGGTGTGCTCGGGGACGACGGGGCACGCCGAGGTCGTGCAGATAACCTTCGACCCGCGCGAGGTCTCCTACCGCGAGCTGCTCGAAGTCTTCTTCACCATCCACGACCCGACGACGCTCAACCGGCAGGGCGGGGACGTGGGCACGCAGTACCGCTCGGCCGTCTTCTACCACACGCCCGCGCAGCGCGAGGCGGCCGAGCAGGTCGTCGCGGGGCTGACGGCCGAAGGAGTCTGGGACGCGCCCGTCGTCACAGAGGTCGTGCCGCTCGAACGGTTCTACCCGGCCGAGGACTACCACCAGGACTACTTCGAGAAAAACCCCTTCCAGCCATACTGCCGCGCTATCGTCGCGCCGAAGGTGGCCAAGTTCCGCAAACACTTTCTGGAGAGGCTGAAGGCGTGAGCGCGGCGGCGTGAAAGAAGACTATGCAGACGCTCCGGACTGAAAGGCTCGTCCTCCGCATGCTACGCGGGGAGGACTTCGAGCAGTACGCGGCCATCACGGCCGACGCCGAGGTGATGCGCTACCTCGGCGAGGGCAGGCCCCTGTCGCGCGGCGACGCGTGGCGGCAGATGGCCTTCGTCGTCGGCCACTGGCACCTGCGCGGCTACGGGATGTGGGCGGTCGAGGAGGCGGCGACGGGCAGGCTCGCCGGCCGCATAGGCTTCCTCAACCCGGAGGGCTGGCCCGGCTTCGAGCTGGGGTGGACGCTCGGGCGCGAGTTCTGGGGTCGCGGCTACGCGACCGAGGGCGCGCGGCGCGCGCTGGAGTTCGCCTTCACGGAGTTGGGGCGCGACCACGTCATCAGCCTCATACGCCCCGACAACAAGCCATCCGTCCGGGTGGCCGAGCGCCTCGGCGAGCGCCTCGAAGGCACCGTGGAGGTCTTCGGCGCCGACGCGCTCGTCTACGGCATCGGGCGCGAAGACTGGCTCGCCCGCCGCGGCGGGGGTTAAGTTTCACGCTCGACCGCCTCGCGCAGCTCGCTGAAGAGGCGGGCGAGGTCTGCCGGAAGGTAGTTGGCGTTGAGGCCGCTCGGGTTGGGGAGCACCCAGACCTTTGCGGCCTCAAGCTTCTCCTCCTGCCGCCCCGCCTTCGCCTTCGGTGCGCGGAAGGCCGCGCGGTATGCGCCGACGCCGAGGACGGCGAGGAAGCGCGGGCGGTAGCGCCTCACCTTCGCGCGCAAGGCGAGGCCGCCGCGCACGAACTCCTCGGGCGCGAGTTCGGCCGCCGCGGCGGTCGCGCGCGCGACGACGTTCGTGATGCCGTACCCGTAGTCGAGCAGCCCGCGCTCCTCCGCGGGCGCGAACAGCCGCGGCGTGAAGCCCGCGCGGTGGAGCGTCGGCCAGAAGCGGTTGCCCGGCCGCGCGAAGTGGTGGCCGACCGCCGCCGTGTAGAGCCCCGGGTTGATGCCGCAGAAGAGCACCCGCAAGTCCCGCGCGATCACGTCCGGCACGGCCTTCCCCGCCGCCGCCAGCAGCTCCTCCTTCGTCGGCCTGTGAACCTTAACCATCAGACACGAACCCCCGGCGGATAAGACTGACGAGCCCGCCTGCTCAGTCTACACGCTGACGCCGCACGACGCGCACGCCCGCGCGCCAGTCCTCGTTCAAATCGAAACGGTAGATCTCGACCTCCGGCCGGACGCAGCGGGCGAGCGTGTGGAAGGAGCGGTGGAAGCGCAGCAGCGGCGCGGCGAGGTAGACGAGCGGCGGGTCGTCAGAGATTTCGGCGTCGCCGAACAGGCGCGCGCGGGCGACGTGGCCTGCGCGGTGCTGGTTGTAGACGCGCCGCCAGTAGTCTGCGCCCTGGAGCGCGAGCGAGGCGTCCTCCGAGACCTTCAGCTCGACGACGACGAGGCGGCCGTCGCGCCTGAGCGCGAGGAGGTCTACGGGTCGCGCCGAGCCGCGCGCGCGTGAGGTGCGAAGCTGCGCGTGCAGCGGGGCGAGCCTCAGCCCGGGGTCGAGCCGCGTCACGTCTCGCCGCAGCAGCGCTTCGAGCCACGACTCGGGCGCCGCGCGGTAGAGGGCGTGCCTCGCGTCGGGCGCGTCGGCGCGCCTGTGCTCGCGGAGTTCGGCGACGAGCTTGAGGAGGTCGTGCGCGCCCGCGTCGTCGAGCAGTCGTCGGCCCGCGCCCTCGACCCCGAACCAGAGGTGCTCGCGCCCCGCGACGCGGCGCACGCGCGCGAAGGGGAGCCCGAGGTAGCGCAGCGTCTCGCCGCGGCGCGCGCGCACGAAGTCGATCTCGCCGGGCGCGAGCGCGAGGACGCCCGCCGTCAGCCCGAACGGCCCGGCGCAGTCGGGGCGCGAGAGTCGGCCGGCCGGCGCGTCGAGCAATTCGGAGAGCGCGGGCGCCTCGACGCGCGCGAGCGTGCGCGCCTCTGCGTCCAACTCGTAGACCGAGGTGCGCGCGCGCAGGTCTTCGCGCAGGAGCGCGACCCGCTCGCGCACGGCCGCGGCGAGCGCGGGCGGCGCGACGAGCCAGAGCCCTCCCACCTGCGCGGCGCCCGCGCGGTCTTCGAGGCGCGCGAGCCAGAGCAGCGCCGAGGCGAGGAAGTCTTCCGACTCGTCCGCGCCCGCGGGGACGACCGGCGCGGTCGCCGCGACCCGCGCGCCCGAGCCGCGCTTCAACAGCAAGCGCGCCCAACGTCCCGGCTCGCCGCGCCGCGCCCCGGCGCTCAGGCCGGCGCTTTCGAGCCGCGCGCGAGCGAACCCGGAGACGAGCGCGGCGAGACGTTCGCACTCCGCGCGCCGCGCCTCGGCCAACGCCGCGCGCGCCGTGGCGACGAGCGCGCGCGGCACGAGGCTGAGCAGAGCACGCCCCCTCGGGCCGCGCGCTTCGAGGAAGAGCGACTCCCCTTCCAGCTTCCAAGCTGCGACGCGCCACGCGCGCCGGCCCGCCTCGCCACGGCAGCGGAGCACGAGCGCGCCGCCCGCCGCCGACAGCCCCCACTCGCCCGCGCGCATTTCGAGCGTGCGCGCGCCCGAACCCTCGCGCAGGAACCACGCGGGGCGCGCGCCGAGCACGCGCGCGAGCAGGCGCAGCGCGGCCTCGACCTCTTCGGGGCTCTCAGATCGGTTCATTGTCGTGGGGCGTTTGAGGCGTGGCGGCGCCGTCGGCCCCGGCTCGGTTCGCGGGGGTCGGCGCGCGTATGCTAACATCGAAACACTTCAGCCGGACGAAAATTTGCGGGAAAAATCGATGAGTTCAACGACAAAGAACGTCTATCTGGCCGGCGCCGTGCGCACGCCCATCGGGCGCTACGGCGGCGCGTTAGCCTCCCTCAAGGCCGCGGAACTGGGCGCCGCCGCCGCGGCCGAGAGCCTGCGCCGTGCCGGGCTCGAACCGGGCGACGTGCAGGAGGTCTTCTGGGGCTGCGCGCGTCAGGCCGGCACGGGGCCGAACGTCGGGCGGCAGATCGCATACCGCGCCGGAGTCCCCGAGACCGTGCCGGCCGCGACCGTCAACCAGGCGTGCGCCTCGGGATTGAAGGCCGTCGTGCTCGCGGCGCAGGAGGTCTTGTTAGGCCGCGCGCGCGCGGTGCTCGCGGGCGGCGTCGAGAGCATGTCGCGCGTGCCGTATCTCGCGGAGGGCGCGCGCTGGGGCCTGCGGATGGGCGACGCGGAGCTGGTGGACGGCATGTACCGCGACGGCTTCCTCGACCCGCTCTCGGGGCTCGTCATGGGCGAGACGGCCGAGAACCTCGCGCGCCAGTACGAGATCGGCCGCGACGAGCAGGACGAGTTCGCGCTGCGCTCGCAGCGGCGCGCGGCCGAGGCCATCGAGGGCGGGCGCTTCGACGCCGAGATCGTCCCCGTCGAGGTCAAAGGCAGGAAGGGCGAGAAGGTCACGGTCTCGCGCGACGAGCACCCGCGCGCCGGCACGACCGCCGAGGGGTTGCGGAAGCTCGCGCCCGTCTTCTCGGAAGACGGGACGGTGACGGCCGGCAACTCCTCGGGCATCACGGACGGCGCGGCGGCCGTCGTCGTCGCGGGCGAGGAGGCCGTCGAGGCTTCGGGCGGGCGCATGGAGCCGCTCGCGCGCATAGTCGATTACGAGTTCGCGGGCGTCGCGCCGGAGGTGATGGGCGTCGGGCCTGTGCCGGCCGTGCGCCGCCTGCTCGAACGGCGGAAGCTGACGCTGGAAGACATCGACCTCGTCGAGCTGAACGAGGCGTTCGCCGCGCAGGTCATCGCGTGCGACCGCGAGCTGGGCTTCGACCCGGCGCGCCTGAACGTCAACGGCGGCGCCATCGCGCTCGGGCACCCAATCGGCTGCACGGGCGTGCGCATCACGACCACCCTCGTCCACGAGATGCGCCGGCGCGGCGCGCGCACGGGGCTCGCCACGCTCTGCGTGAGCGGCGGGATGGGCGCGGCGCTGCTGGTCGAGCGCGTCTGAAAGGTTTTCCGGTTAACGGAGGAACCGCGGCGGCCGTCATTCGTGAGAGTGTTGATGAAGAAGGTGGTGAAGTGGCTCGCCGTCGCGCTCGCGCTCCTCTTCCTGGGGGCGCAGTTCTACCGGCCCGAGCGGGCGAACCCGGCCTTCGACGAGTCGAAGACGATGCGCGCCAACACGCGCATGACGCCCGAGGTCGCGGCCGTCCTCGAACGCTCGTGCAAGGACTGCCACTCGTCGGAGACGGCGTGGCCGTGGTACAGCCAGCTCACCCCCGTCAACTGGTTCCTGAAGGGGCACGTCGAGGAGGGGCGGCGCGAGCTGAACTTCTCGGAGTGGGCGACCTACTCGAAGCGCAAGCGCGAGCGGAAGCTCCACGAAATCTGCGAGCAGGTCGAGTCGGGCGAGATGCCTTTGAAGTCCTACCTGCCGCTGCACCCCTCGGCGCGGCTGTCGGAGGAGGACAAGCGCGTCGTCTGCGAGTGGGCGAGGGGCGAGGAGGGGCGGCAGGGCGAAGACGCGGGGGCCGGCGGCGCGCCCTGAAACGCCCGCGGCGCCGCACGCGCCGCGCGGCCAACCCCCGGCCGGCGGGCGCGCATCCGACCCTCGCGCCAGCTCCCCGCAAAATTTAACCCCCCGACAACTATTCCGGCGCGGCCCGCGGGCCGCGCTTCGCCTGAGACTACGGACGAGAGGTTTATGAGAAGGACTTTTTACGCTTCGACGCTCGCACTCTTCTTCGCCGCCGCGCTCGCTCTGCCTGCGCCGGCGCAGGACTCGCGCGGACGGGCGGCCGCGTCGCGCGCGGGCGCGGCGCAGGCGGCCGCGCCGTCGGCGCAAATGCCGCTGCCGGCCTCGGACGCCTACCTGACGGTTGACGTGCGCAGGCTCTTCACCGAGGTCCTCCCGCGCTCGCTCGCCTCCGACGCGGCGAGGCTCGCGCAGGTCAACGCCGACGTGGACGCGTTCAAGGCGAGGACGGGGATAGACGCGCGGCAGTTCGACACGCTCGCCGTCGGCGCGCGCATCGTCCCGCTCGCGTCGGGCAAGGTCAAGGTCGACCGCGTGACGGCCGTCGCGCGCGGCACGTTCCGCGCCGAGGCGCTCGTCTCCGCGGCGCGCGCGGCCGCGAAGGGCGCGCTCACCGAACAGACCCACGCGGGGAAGACCGTCTACGTCGCCGCCGTCAACGACCAGCTCAAGCTCTTCGGGCTGGCGCGGATGCGCGTGCGCGAGCTGGCCTTCGCCGTGCTCGACGCGAACACGCTCGCGCTGGGCGAGCCGGGGGACGTGCGCGCCGCCATCGACTCGCACGCCGGGCGCGGCGCGCGCGCCGACATGGGCCTCCTGAACTTCCCGAGGGGCGCGGGCGACTTCGTGGCCTTCGGCGGGAACGTGCCGGCGGGCGTGCTCACGGGCGTGGAGTCGG
>DASVWB010000327.1:0-2567 GCA_036389815.1 Pyrinomonadaceae bacterium
GCACGACGGCAGCGATCATCTTGTTGCGCTCGGCGGGAGTCTTTCCTTCGAAGAGTGCCATGACTTTAACTCGCGCGCCCCCTCTACTGCGCCGCGGGGGCCGAGGCGGCCGCGCGGCGGAAGTACGCGGCCATGTCGAGGCGCAGGCTGACGAGCGCGCCGCGCGAGGGCGCCTGCGGCTGCGCGGCGGCGGGAGCCGGGACGCCGTCGGCGACGCCCGGCACGCCCGCGAACCCCGGCACGCCCGCCGAGCCCGAGTTCGTGTCGGTGACGCCTTCGAGCTCGACCGTGTTGATGACGACGAACTGGCGGTCGGCCTCGATGTCGCGGATGAAGCGGCGGAGGTTCGCGTAGGTGCCCTCGACCGTGAGCGTGACGCCGATGCCGGGGAAGATGCTCTGCACGACGCGCTGGCCCGACTCCTCGCCCGACTGCGCGCGGCGCGCGCGCGGCGAGCCCTCGGCGCCGGGCGCGGCCTCCTGCAACTGCGTGAACTGGATGCCGCCGCTGATGCGCAGCCCGTTCTTGCCGATGAGGCGGTTGATCTCTTCGTAGACGGTCCTGCTGCCGCTCGACGCGAGCCCCAGGTGGTCTATCTCGAAGCGGTCGAGGCTGGTCAGAATCTCCGAGACGCGCTGCTGCGTGTCTTTGCTCTCGCCGAGGTTCGCCTGCTGGCTCTGGAGCATGCGCTCCAGCCGCTGGCGCTCGGCGTCGAGCAACTGCGTGCGCGATCTGGCGGGGACGAGCAGGAGGAGGTACGAGAGCACGGCCGCCAGCAGGAGCAGCGCCGCGACGGCGAGCGCGGCCAACTCGGGCAGGCCGAAGGGGCCGCGCCGCCTTGAGGCGCGCATCGCGCCGAGGCGTGCGCGCAGCGCAGCGCCGCCGCGCGCGTCCGAAGTAGCCCCCGTCACCGCCGTGTCGTCCCTCAAAGCTATTCGCGCCCCCCCGCCCCGGCGTCCGCGCCCCGGAGCGCGCCGACGCGCGCCGAGGCGCCCGCGTCGCCCACCGCGCCCGCGCGCCCGCCGCGCCGCGAGCGCTGCACGTACGAGACGCGCAGCACCCACTCGTAGCCCGACTCGCCGCGCCCGGACTTCTGGTTCTCGCTGACCGGCACGGCGCTGAAGGTGCCGGCCGAGTTCATCTCCGTGATCATGCCCGTCACGTCGGCGGCCGCGCGGCCGACGACCGTCAGGTCGAGGTCGGCGCGCGTCTGGTCGCCGACCTGCGCGACCTCGCGCACGTTGATGCGCGAGACCTTCACGCTCTGCGGCAGCGAGTCTTCGAGGTCGGAGAAGAGCTGCGACCACGAGAAGCCCTTGCGGCTGACGAGCGCGTGCGCGGCGTCGAGCGTCCGCCGCTGCTCGACGGGGATGTTCTGCCGAATCTCCTGCGCCTGGCGTTCGTAGTCCTGCTGCTCGCGGCGCATCGCCTCGACCCGCCGCTCGGAGGCGTCTACCTGCGCCTTGATGTCCCGGTACTGCGCGAGCGTGTAGACGAGCGCGAGCAGCGAGACGGCCGAGACCATGGCGGCCACCGTCCACGGCAGCGTGCGGTTCCGGAACGGCTCGCTGGCTAGGTTGAGTCTGGAGATCACTGGCTCTTTCGCTTTCCGAAGAGGCTCAGGCGCGGCCGCCGGGGGACTTCACCGGACGTGAAAAGGATACCCCGCTGAGAAGGCAAAAGGCAAAAGGCAAAGGGCAAAGGGCGAAAGGTTAACGAAGCCCCTCAGCCGCCCGGCCGCGCCCCGCGCGAGCCCCCTCAGGCCAACGTCTACACGCGCGCCCGCCCGCCCGGTTGCATTAAAAGAAGTAGGCAGTAGGCGGTAGGCAGTAAGCAGTAGAAATACAGTCGCCGCCCGGACACCGCGGCCGCCATCTTCGCCCCCGCCGAAGCGGCCCCTACTGTCTACCGCCTACTGCCTACTGCCTACTAGTCCTACTGCCCACTCCCCTCACGGACGGCCGGTGGCCTGGCTGACGACGCGCGAGTTGACGACGCGGCCGGCGGCGTCGAGCGTCAGCTCGATGACCGCGCCCGAGGTGTCGAGCACACGCCGGACGGTCTGCCCCGTGGCGTTGGTCGCGTCTGTGCCCTGCTGCGCGAGCGACGAGACGTTGCCGACCGTGCGCTGCCCGACGACCGAGCCGGCCGTGTCGAGCGTGCGCTCGACGATGTTGCCCGAGCGGTCGACGAGGCGCTGCACGGTCTGGCCGAGGTTGTTGACGGTCGAACTCAGAAGGCCGCCCGGCTGCGTCACGTTGTTCAGGGTCTGGCCGACGGTGCCGACCGTGCGGTCTACGACGCCGCCCGGCTGGAGCGCCGTGTTGGCGACGCCGCCGACGGTGCCGACCGTGTTGTCAACGCTCTGGAGGAGCCGTTCGAGTATCTGCGGGTTGCGGTCAACGGTCGTCAGCGTGCGGTCGATGATGGCGGCGACGTTGTCGAGCCTGACCTTCAGGAGCACCTCGGCGCGCACGCCCTTGATGGTCAGGTCGACTTCGTCGATGCCGGCGTCGGCGCCCGCGGTCAGTTGCAGGAGGTTGGCGAGGCGCGCGTCGAGCGAGACG
>DASVWB010000328.1:0-11604 GCA_036389815.1 Pyrinomonadaceae bacterium
CACGTCCCCGTCTCCGCGGTTAATCTGTTGCCGGTTTACGCGCCGGCGGACTTGGTCTGCTGGAGCAGGCGCTTCTTCTCCTCCGCCATCTGCTCGCCGAGCCGGTTGATGTCGTCCTCGCTCAGCACCTGGCGGGCCTTCTGGAACATCTCGCCCTCCTCCTCCTCGACGTGGTGCTCGACGTTCTCCTGCAAGACCTTGAGCTTGGCCGTCCACTGCTCGGTGTCTACGGGCACGGCCTCCAGCTCCTTGAGGAGCATCTTGACGACGTGGTGCTCCTCGAAGCCTTCGAGCACTATCTCGCGCGTCTCGGCCGCCTGCTTGATGGCCGGGTAGAAGACCGTCTCCTCGATCTTGGCGTGCACGTCCAGCTCCTGTTGGAGTCTGGCGAACAGCTCGGTGCGCGTCTTCTCGGCGCGCTCGGTCGTCGGTTCGAGCTGCTGGAACAGGCCGGAGACCTTCTGGTGATCCTCCTTCAGCAGTTGAAAAGCGTTCATTGTGTCCTCCTCATGGTGTCGGTTCTGACCCGCCCTTGAACTATTACCGTACGTGAACAGAGCTTGCCACGTGTAGACAGTCAAGCGCGGTGCCAGCGGAGGCTCTTCCGCGGCCGCGGCGCTACCGCCGCCCGGACTTCTTCGACGGCATGGCCCGCGCCGGGGTCTTCTTCGCCGCGCGCTTCTTCGCCGCCGTCTTCTTCGTTGCAGACTTCTTCGCCGATTTCTTCGCCGCCGTCCTCTTCTTCAAAGGCTTCTTGCCGGCGCCCTCGCCCCGACCGCCGGCCGCCGCGCGGCGCTGCGCGTCGTAGGCCGCGGTGCGCGAAGTTATGTAGGCTTTGTAGTCGGCGGCGGTGCGGAGCGTGCCCGTCTCGGAGGGGCGGGCGGGGCCGTGCCCGTCGGCGACGGGGAGACGCGAGACCAGCTCGGCGTGCGCCCGCTCAAGGTGCGAGGGCGCGTCCGGCGTCGGGTGCTGTCTGCCCGAGACGGGGACGGCGACGCCCGCGAGCGGGTCGTCCGTGCGCGGCGTCTCAAGCGTGAGCACGTCGCCGAAGTCGGGCGCGGCGGCGTCGCGCGCCGTCAGCGCCGGCAGCCCGAAGCGCTTCTCCAAGGTCTTCAGGATGGACGTGTGGTCTAAAGGCGTCGAGCCGTCTGGGACGCGGAAGACCGTGCCCGGCGCGACGAGCGGCGAGACGAGGACGGCCGGGACGCGCACGCCGAAGCGTTTGAAGTCGAAGCCGTACTCCCCGACGCTGTCGTCGGGCGGCGTCGCGCCCTGCGGCGGCGGGACGTGGTCGTAGCAGCCGCCGTGCTCGTCGTACGTGATGACGAGCAGCGTTTTGTCCCACGCCGGGCCGTTGCGGAGCGCGTAGTAAACGTCGTGTATGAGCTGCTCGCCGAGCGCCACGTCGTAGTTCGGGTGCTGGCTGTTGCCGGTCGTGCCCCACTCGGGTTCGAGGAAGGTGTAGGCCGCGAGCGTCCCGGCGGCGGCCGCCGCCTGAAAGTCCTTGAAGAGGCCGAAGTGCGACTCGTCGGCCGCCTGCGTGTCGGGGAAGTTCTGGCGCGTGAGCGGCGGCTTGTCGTAGCCGTAGATCGACCAGCTCAGGCCGTTCTGCCCCAGCAGCCCGAAGATGGTCGGCACGGTGAAGACGGCCGTGTGGTCGTCCATGTGCCCCTGGCTCGTGGCCGCGCTGACGAAGGCGCGGTTGGGGAACGTCTCGGTCGGCGCGGAGCTGAACCAGTGGTCGCAGACGGCGTAGCCGCGCGCGAGCGCGGAGAGCACGGGCAGCGTCTCGGGCGTGAAGCAGCCCATGATGTTCGCGGCGACGGTGCCGGGCAGAATCTCCTTCGACCTCTTCGGGTCTTTCGTCTCCCAGCCGAGCGTGTAGGCGAAGTCTTTGACGAAGCCCTGGTTGGTGGCGACGGGCGGCGCCGGCGCGGTCGTCGTCCCGAACAGCTCGTTGTTGGTGGCGGAGTAGCCCTCGCCGGGGTCTGCGCCGGGCATGAAGTAGGCGTTCGCGGTCGCGGCCTGAATCTTGAAGACGCGGACGGGATTGCCGTCCTCGCCGGGGTTCGACTCGTCGCCGGTCAGCCCCTCGAAGGGCTGGCCCGCGAGCGAGCGGTTCCCGAGGTCGGCGTAGAGGAACCCGAGCATGTGGTCGAAGGAACGGTTCTCAAGCATGAGCAGGACGACGTGCTCGACGCTGTCGAGCCGGTTGGCACTGGGCATTGGCGCACCTCCGCGCGTGTGGGCTGAAGAGAGGGGGAAGACCCGTTCCCCGGACGACGAAAAGGGTCGCGCCGTGACTGAGGAACGGGACGAAAGAGCGACGAAAACTGCGGGCTTGAAAAGCGCGCAGACTCTAGCACACGCCCCCGACCGTGACAACGTGAATCCCGGCGGCCTGTAGTAAACTTCCGGGGGGTCACGAACCGAGATGTCAGCGAACGAAGAGCAGGGGCGGGACACCGCGGCCGGGCGCGCCGAGGCGGCGGAAGAGTCTTCGGCCGCGCAGGCGACGCACTGGCACTCGCGCATGGAGGCGGAGGAGCCCGCGCGCGCCGACGCCGCGCCGACGCCGCCGCTCGGCGGGCAGGCCGGCGCGCCGCCTTCGCGCGTGCGGGCGCAGCCGCCCGAGGAGTTCACGGGCGGTGGGTTTGAGGGCGCGTCGGAAGTCTCCGGCGGCCTCGCGGCCGTGTGGTCTGCGACGAAGCACGTCGTGGGCGAGGCCGGCCTCGTGCGCGGCGCGCGCACGCTCCTGAAGGTCAACCAGAAGGACGGCTTCGACTGCCCCGGCTGCGCGTGGCCCGACCCCGACGGCCGCCGCTCGCACGCCGAGTTCTGCGAGAACGGCGCGAAGGCCGTCGCCGAGGAGGCGACGACGCGGCGCGTCACGCCCGACTTCTTCCGCGAGTGGTCAGTCTCCGACCTCTCGCGCAAGTCCGACTACTGGCTCGGCAAGCAGGGGCGCATCACGCACCCCGTCGTCCTCCGACGCGGCGCGACGCACTACGAGCCTATCAGTTGGGACGACGCCTTCAAGCTCGTCGCGGACGAGCTGAACGCTCTCGACTCGCCGGACGAGGCCGCCTTCTACACGTCGGGGCGCACGTCGAACGAGGCCGCGTTCCTTTATCAACTCTTCGTCCGACAGTTCGGCACCAACAACCTGCCCGACTGCTCGAACATGTGCCACGAGTCTTCGGGGCGCGCTCTCACGGAGACCATCGGCGTCGGCAAGGGCACCGTCACCCTTCAAGACTTCGACCTCGCCGACCTGATTTTCATCGTCGGCCAGAACCCGGGCACGAACCACCCGCGGATGCTCTCGACCCTGCGCGCGGCCAAGCGGCGCGGGTGCAAAATCGTGCACGTCAACCCGCTGCCCGAGGCCGGGCTCGCGCGCTTCAAGCACCCGCAGCACCCGGGCGACCTCCTCGGCGGCGGCACGGAGCTTTCAGACCTCTTCCTGCAAGTCCGCGTCAACGGCGACGTGCCGCTGCTCAAAGGCTTGATGAAGGAGGTGCTGGAGGAGGAGGCGCGGCGCCCGGGCGAAGTCCTCGACCGGAAGTTCGTCGAAGAGAAGACGCACGGCTTCGACGAGTTCGCGCGCGCGCTGGATGAAGTCGGCTGGGACGAGCTGGTCGAGCAGAGCGGCGTGTCGCGCGAGTTGATGCGCGAGGCCGCGCAGATTTACGCCGGGTCGGAGCGCGTCATCGTCTGCTGGGCGATGGGGCTGACGCAGCACAAGAACGCGGTCGCCAACATTCAGGAGATAGTCAACCTGCTGCTGCTGCGCGGCAACCTCGGCCGCCCCGGCGCGGGCGCGTGCCCCGTGCGCGGGCACTCGAACGTGCAGGGCGACCGCACGATGGGCATCTGGGAGCGCCCGGCCGACACCTTCCTCGACGCGCTCGCGCGCGAGTTCGACTTCGAGCCGCCGCGCCGCCACGGCCTCGACACGGTCGAGACCATCAGGGCGATGCACGACCGCCGGGTGAAAGTCTTCTTCGCGCTCGGCGGAAATTTTCTCTCCGCGACCCCGGACACCGAGTTCACCGCCCGCGCTCTCTCCGGCTGCCGCCTGACCGCGCAGGTCTCGACGAAGCTCAACCGCTCGCACCTCGTCACGGGCGAGCAGGCTTTGATACTGCCGTGTCTCGGGCGCACAGAGCGCGACCGGCAGAAAGGCGGCGAGCAGTTCGTCAGCGTCGAGAACTCGATGGGCGTCGTCCACTCCTCGCGCGGGGCGTTAGAGCCGGCCTCGGAACACCTGCTGAGCGAGCCGGCCGTCGTGGCGCGGCTCGCGCGTGCGACCCTCGGCGAAAGGAGCGCGGTGGACTGGGAGTGGCTGGTCGAGGACTACGACCGCGTGCGCGACCTGATAGAGCGCGTCATCCCGGGGTTTGAAAATTACAACGCGAGGGTGCGCGAGCCCGGCGGCTTCTACCTGCCGAACCTCGCGCGCGAGGGCGTGTTCAAGACCTCGACCGAGCGCGCGAACTTCACCGTCCACGGGCTGCCGCGCCACGACCTCGCGCCGGGTCAGTTCCTGCTGATGACCGTGCGCAGCCACGACCAGTTCAATACGACCATCTACGGGCTCGACGACCGCTACCGCGGCGTCAGCAACGAGCGCCGGGTCGTCTTCCTCAACCCCGAAGACATCGCGGAGCAGCGCCTCTCGGCCGGCCAGGTCGTAGACCTCCTCAGCCACTTCGAGGGCGAGACGCGCACGGCGCGCCGCTTCCTCGTCGTGCCCTACCCGGTCCCGCGCCGCTGCGCCGCCGCCTACTTCCCAGAGGCCAACGTCCTCGTCCCCGTCCGCAGCGTCGCCGACAAGAGCAACACGCCCGCCTCCAAATCAATCCCCATCACCGTCCGGCCGTCGGACGCGCCGCTCAGGTTCGACTACGACACAGTAGACAGTAGACAGTAGACAGTAGACAGTAGGAAAGCAGGACGGCGCGTCCCGGCTGAAGGATGAGACGTGCCGCCTTATCTTTCCTACTGTCTACTGTCTACTGTCTACTGTCTACTTCTTCAAGGGGCTTCGTAAACGGTCTCGTTCTTCCTGCCCTTGCCGGCCGCGGCGCCGATGCCGGCGCCGAAGGCGAGCCCCAGCGCCGTCATGCCCGGCACGGTCGAGCCGGTCATGTCGTCCCTGTAGGGGAAGTAGAGGACGGAGCCGACGGCGAAGCCGACGCCCCCGCCGATGGCCGCGCCGACGAGCATGCCCTTCACGCGCGAGTTGCCGCGGTCGAGCTGCACGCGGCGGACGCTCTCGCGCGTGAGCGAGATTTTTTTGCGCCCGTCGGTGAAGTTGACGAGCAGGTCGCTCGCCGAGTCGAAGCGCCCCGTCAGGCGGTCGCCGTCCTTCGTGCGGACGACTATCTTCTCGCCGGGCGGGAGGGCCTGCACCGCCGACCAGTCGTCGGCCGCCCGCGCGCGCGTCTGCGCCGCGGCCGCCGGGGCTTGCGCCAGCGCGAAGGCTAGCGCCAGCCCGAGAGCAAGGAGTCTGTGTGTCACGTCAAACCTCCCTTCGCGTTCAGAGGGATTCGTAGACGGTCTCGTAGTCCGTGCCGAGGCCGACGGCCGCGCCGACGGCCGCGCCTATCCCCGCGCCGACGAACGCGCCCGCCGGGATGGTCGTCATCCCGAAGTGGTCGCTCGCCCCGACGAGGCCGAAGCCCGCGCCGGTGCCCGCGCCGCCGCCGACGCCCGCGCCGACGAGCGCGCCCTTCCAGCGGTTCCTGCCGCGCGCGGCCTCGACGCGCCCGACGCTCTCGCGCGTGAGCGTGACCTTGCGGCCGTCGTGCGTGAAGCTGATGTCCGTCTCGGTGGCAGAGTCGAAGCGCCCCTTGAGGCGGTCGCCGTCCTTCGTGCGGACGGCCACCCTCTCGCCCGGCGAGAGCGAGCGGACGGCCGACCAGTCGGCCGGGGCGGCCCGGCCCGCCGCGAGGGCGGGCGCGGCCTGCGCGGAGACGAAGAGGAGCGCGAGCCCGAGTGCGTAGAGTCTGTTTCTCATGATAGCCTTTCTAACCTTAAGTCCTTTTTAAGTGGCGCGGCGGCGCGGCGCCCCACGCCGCCCTCGGGCAACGCGCGTTCCACTTCGACGGGCGCGTGAACGGCGCGGTTTCCGGGGCGGCGGGCGCGGGGCGCGGCCGCGCGGCGCAGCAAAGTTCCGACACCTGCTGCGCGTCTCGCGGGTTCGGAAATTCTCAAGGAGATTGGAGGAGGATTGAGGTGGCGCTTACGGGTGCGAACGAGTTGAAGCGGCGGATGATGATTAAGGTGGACGGCGAGCCCTACGCGGTGGTGGACGTGACGTTCGCGTCGCCCTCGGCGCGCGGCGCCTCGACGATGGTGCGGACGCGCCTGCGCCACCTGCTGACCGGCGCGGTGCTGGAGAAGAGCTTCAAGACGGGCGAGAAGTTCGAGGAGCCAGACGTGGCCTACGCCGCCGCCTCCTTCATGTACGCGGACGCCGAAGGCTTCCACTTCATGGACGACGAGACATACGAGCAGTTCCGCCTCCCGGCCGAGCAGGTGGGCGAAGACCGCGGCTACCTGACCGACGGGCTGGCCGTCAGGGTCTTGAAGTACAACGGCGAGGCGGTCGCGCTGGAGCTGCCGCAGTTCGTCGAGCTGACCGTCGCGGAGACCGAGCCCGGCGTCAAGGGCGACACGGCCGCCGGCCGCGACCTCAAGCCCGCCACCCTCCAGACCGGCCTCCAGGTGCGCGTCCCCCTCTTCATCAAGGAGGGCGAGCGCGTCCGCGTCAACACGCAGACCGGCGAGGTCGCGGGCAGAGCCTGAGTGGGGGCAGTAGGCAGTAGGCAGTTGGCAGTCGGCAGTAGGAATACACAGCCGGCGCGTCCCGGCCGAAGGACGAGACGCGTCCCTTAGTCTTTCCGACTGCCGACCGTCGACTGCCTGCTCCCCTCCCCGTGCATCCTTTGACCCGAACGCTTCATCAATGTTTGGTTCTGGTGTAACCTAGTCGGCACCGGCGACCAGAATTCAGCAAAGCAATTTTAGATAAGGAGCGAGGAGATGATGTTCAGAATTCTTTCGGCGTGCGCGCTCGCCTGCGCGCTGACTGTCGGGGCGGCGGCGCAGGGCGACAAGGCGAAGCAGGAGGGGCCGAAAATCTCGGGCGGCGAGCGCGACGCGGCGCTGAAGATCGAGAAGGCCAAGGGCACCGAGGCCCGGCTCCAGGCCGCCGCGGCCTTCGTCAAGAAGTATCCGCAGAGCGCGCTGCGCCACCAGGTCGCCGAGGTGCTCGCCGCCGAGATCGGCGCCGTCACCGACGCGCAGCAGTCGCTCTCGCTCGCGCAGGTCTTCCAGGACATCTTCAACCAGCCCGACGAGGCGCCGCTCGTCAACGCCGCGCTCCTCAACGCCTACATCAACACGGGGCAGACCGAGGAGGCGATGAAGGCGGGCACGGCCTGGCTCGCGCAGCACCCGGACGACGTGCAGACGATGCAGAACCTGACCATCCTCGCCTCGGGTCAGGCCATCAAGGGCAACAACGCCTTCGCCGCGCAGGGGCGCCAGTACGGCGCGAAGGCCATCGAGCTGATCGAGGCCGACAAGATGCCCGCGGGCTTCGAGGCCGCGAAGTGGGCCGACTACAAGAAGACCGCGCTCGTCACGCTCTACCGCGAGACGGGCGTGCTCGCCTACAAGGCGGGCGACAAGGAGGCGGCGATGCCGCTGCTGGAGAAGGCCGTGGCGCTCAACTCGCCCGACCCGGGCGTCTACCTCATCATGAGCGACCTGCTGAACGACGCCTACGAGTTCGCGGCCAAGGAGTACAAGGTGGCCACGGCCGCCGAGAAGGACGCCGCGATGAAGAAGGCCGAGGCCGCCCTCGACAAGGTCATCGACTCCTACGCCCGCGCCGTCGCCGTCACCGAGGGCAACGCGCAGTACCAGCAGGTCAACGCGGCCGTCAGGCAGAACCTTGAGCAGTACTACAAGTACCGCCACAAGAACACCGACGGCATGCAGCAGCTCATAGACAAGTACAAGAGGCAGTAGACAGTAGACAGTAGACAGTAGACAGTAGACAGTAGAAAACATCGGCGGGCGCCGCGTTTGAATGCGCGACGCCCGCCGTAATCGTCTTCACCTACTGTCTACTGTCTACTGTCTACTCCCTACTCCCTCCTCCCCCCTTCCCCTTTCCCGCCGCCGCGCGCTATACTTCCCGCCCTCCGACCGACCCGAAGCTTCACGCGTCAGCCGCCCCGTCGGAGCTTGCGACAAAAGCCGCCTCGCGCCGCGGGCCCCGCGCCCGCCTCTTTCTCGACGAGACTCCAAGGAGGTAAGTCCCGACATGCACAGAACGCCCAGGGGGAAGGCCGCCGCCTTCACGACCGCGCTCGCGCTCCTGCTCGCGCTCCTCGCTCCCGCCGCCGCGACGGCCGCCGACTTCAAGCGCGAGGTCGTCTACCAGATCATCACCGACCGCTTCTTCGACGGCTCGACCGCCAACAACAACCCGCCGCAGTCCGCCGGCCTCTACGACTCCACCAAGTCGAACTGGCGCGCCTACTGGGGCGGCGACCTCGCCGGCATCCAGCAGAAGATGTCCTACCTCGCGGGCCTCGGCGTCACCGCCGTCTGGATTTCGCCGCCCGTGGACAACCTCAACGCCAACATCCCCGACGCCAACAACAACCCGACCGCCTCCTACCACGGCTACCAGGGGCGCGACTTCAAGCGCATCGAGGAGCACTTCGGCAACTCGTCGAACGCCTGGACGGACTTCGACAACCTCGTGACGGCCGCGCACCAGAACGGCATCAAGGTCATCGTGGACTTCGCCCCCAACCACACCACGCAGGACAACGCGGGCGAGTTCGGCGCCTTCTACGACAACGGCGTCTTCGTCGGCAACTACTCGAACGACACGCAGGGGTACTTCCACCACAACGGCAACATCTCGAACTGGGACGACCGCTATCAGGTGCAGTACTACACGCTCTTCAACCTCGCCGACCTCAACCAGGAGAACGCCACCGTGGACGCCTACCTCAAGGCGTCGGCCAAGCTCTTCCAGGATCACGGCGTGGACGGCTTCCGCATCGACGCCATCAAGCACCTCAACTGGGGCTGGCAGTACAGCCTCGCCAACTCGGTCTACGGCTACAAGGACAGCTTCCTCTTCGGCGAGTGGTATCAGGCTTCCACGTCAGACCCGCTCTACCGCGACTCCTACAAGTACGCCAACAAGAGCGGCATCTCGATGCTCGACTTCCCCCTGAACGCCGCCATCCGCAACGTCTTCGGCTCTAACAACAGCTTCGCCGAGCTGGAGAACGTCATCACGCAGGAGGCGTCGAACTTCACTTGGGACGAAGACCTCGTCACCTTCATCGACAACCACGACATGACGCGCTTCCCCTCGCTCAACGGCAGCCAGACGCGCCTGCACCAGGCGCTCGCCTTCATCCTCACCGAGCGCGGCATCCCCTGCATCTACTACGGCACCGAGCAGTACCTCGTCGACAACACCGCGGGCGGCGGCGACCCCTACAACCGCCCGATGATGAACTCCTTCAGCACGACCACGACCGCCTACACGCTGACGAGCCGACTCTCGGCCTTGAGGCGCAACAACGCGGCCGTCCCCTACGGCTCGCACCAGCAGCGCTGGATGAGCCCGGACGTTTACGTCTACGAGCGCAAGTTCTACGGGAACGTCGTCCTCGTCGCCATCAACAAGGGCGCGTCGGCCGCGAGCATCACGGGGCTCAACACGTCGCTCCCGGCCGGCACCTACGGCGACTACCTGACGGGGCTGCTCTCGGGCGTGAGCATTAACGTCACGGCGGGGACGGGCGGCAACAACCCCGTGGCGGCCTTCTCGCTCCCGGCCGGCGGCGTCGCCGTCTGGCAGGCGACCGAGGCGGGCGGCGCCCCGCAGGTCGGCTCCGTCGGCCCGACCGTGGGGCAGCCCGGCGTGCGGGTCACCATCGGCGGCAAGAACTTCGGGGCGACGCAGGGGACTGTGAAGTTCGGGACGACGACGGCCCTGGTCAACTCGTGGTCGGCGAACAAAATCGTCGCCACCGTCCCGGCCGTCACGAACGGCGACTACCAGGTGACGGTGACGAACGCTTCCAGTCAAGTCTCGAACGGCATCCAGTTCACGGTGCTGGCGGCGAAGCTCATCCCCGTCACCTTCACCGTCTTCAACGCCAGCCCGACGCAGACGGGCGACTACATCTTCCTGACCGGCAACACGGTGGAACTCGGCAACTGGGCGACGACGTGGGACGCCGCCGTGGGCCCGATGCTCACGCCGAACTACCCGAACTGGTTCCTGACGGCGAGCGTCCCCGCCGGCCAGACCATCCAGTTCAAGTTCATCAAGATCGCCGCGGGCGGCGCCGTCACCTGGGAGGCGGGCGCCAACCACACGTACACCGTGCCCACCTCGGGCACGGGCTTCGTCAACGTCAACTGGCAGTACTGACTCCGGGGGCTTAAGGGGATGGCGGCATACATCGTTGTCGAGGTGGACGTGCGGGACGCGGCGCGCTACGAGGACTACAAGCGGCTCGTCCCGCCGACGCTGGCGCAGTACGGCGGGCGCTTCATCGTGCGCGGCGGCGCGGCCGAGACGCTTGAGGGCGACTGGTCGCCCGGCCGCGTCGTCGTGGTGGAGTTCCCCTCCGCCGAAAAGGCGCGGGCCTGGTGGGGCTCGCCCGAGTACGCGCCCGCGAAGGCGCTGCGGCAGCAGACCGCGCACACGCGCATGATACTGGTCGGAGGGGTCGAGCCGTGAGGGCGCTCGCCCCGGCGCTCGCCTGCCTGCTCTCGCTCGCGGCGCACGGCGCGGCCGCGCGGGTCGCGCCGCGCGGGCAGGCGCCGGCCAAGTCTCCGGGGGCGCGGGGGCCGAAGGCCGGGGCCGCGCTGAAGGAGTACGCGGGGCGTTACGAGCTGGAGGCCGGGCTCATCCCCGTCTCGACGCTCGACGTGACGCTCGCCGACGGCGAGCTGTGGGTGAAGCCGACGGGGGCGAAGCGGCGCCGTCTCCTGCGCAAGTCGGGGGCGGCCTTCACGGACGAGGTCGGCGGCACGCCAGTCACCTTCGACCGCGACGACGAGGGCAAGGTCGTCAGCCTCACCTTCACCTACGGGGGCGAGCCCTACACGGCACGCCGCGTGGAACTCCCGCCGCCGAGCCTGAAGGGCAACACCGCCTTCCGCCTGAAGGGGCACGAGGATGCCACGGTCGTCGCCCTCGCCGGCTCCTTCAACGACTGGAACCAGTCGCAGCTCCTCTTCGGGCGCGAGGGCGGCGAGTGGGTCTGCCGCCTGGACCTCGACCCCGGCGTCTACCGCTACAAGTTCATCGTCGACGGCGACTGGATGCTAGACCCCTCCAACCCCGACACGGCCGAGGACGAGGCCGGGAACGTGAACAACGTGATTGAAGTGAGGGGGAAGTAGACAGTAGACAGTAGACAGTAGACAGTAGGAATACAAAGCGGCGCGCCCGGCCCGGAGGCTTCGGACGCGCCGCCTGTTTTTTCTACTGTCTACTGTATACTGTCTACTGTCTACTGTCTACTCCCTTTTGCCTTT
>DASVWB010000329.1:0-8426 GCA_036389815.1 Pyrinomonadaceae bacterium
GCAGGAAGCGCCAGAAGGGCTCGCGCACGCGGCCGCCGAGGACGAGGGCGAGCCCCGCGGCGGCGAGCAGCACGGTCGCCGCCAGCAGCGCCGGCGCGCCCGGCAGGTGGTCGCGGATGTTCTGCTCGCCCGTGACGAGCCAGCGCCAGGGGTTCACGTCCGCGAGGTAGTGGAGCGCGAACCCGCGCGCCGAACCCGCCAGACTCGTTTCGGGGCCGAGGTACGTGATGGCGGCGAACCGCCCCGTGAGCGCGCCCGGGTGCCGCAGAGAGAAGGCGAGGAGCGGGACGAGCGAGAGCGCGTATGCGCCCCACGCGAGCGCCACGCGCGCGACGTTGCGCCGCGTGGCGAAGAGCGCGAGCCCCGCGGCCAGCAGCGGCGCGAGCAGCCTCCCGACCGAGTAGGTGTAGGTCAAAAGCCCGAGCGTCGCCGCCAGCGCCGCCGCGTCCGACGCCCCCCACCTCTCGCGCCGGGACGCGCGCCCGAGCGCCAGCAGGAACAGGGCGACCGCCAGCGGGTAGGCCGCCACCTCGAAGACCATGCGGCTGCACTCGTAGAGCCAGGGCGTCAGGAGCGCCGAGAAGGCCACGACCGCCCCCGCCTCCGCGCTCCGCGTCATGCGCGCCGCCAGCAGCCCCAACAGCAACGCCGCCAGCGCGCCGAGCAGCGCGCTCAACAGCCTCGCCGCGAAGACGCCCGGCCCCGCCGCGCGGAAGACGGCCGCCAGCAGGTAGACGTAAGTCGGGTTCTTGTAGTCGCCGAAGGCGCGGAAGTAGAGCGGCCACGCCTCGCCGTGCTCGTCCCGGCCGGCACGGGCGACCGTCAGCGCGTTGTAGGCTATCGAAGACTCGTCGATGTAGAAACCGGGCGGGTTGGCGGGCACGTCGGCCGCGTAGAGCGCGAAGGCGAGCAGGCAGATGGCGGCCGGCAGGAGGAGGGTTCCGGGTTTTGGGTTCTGGGCCCCGGGGAAAGGCATTCGATTTTAACCGCCCCTGACACCCGGCACCCGGAACCCATTTAAGACCGGAGCTGGATGTTGTAGGTCTTGATCTTGGAGTTGAGCGTGGTGGCGTTCATGCCGAGCAGGCGGGCGGCGCGCGACTGGTGGCCGCCGGTCTGGTCGAGGGCGCGGCGGATGATGTCTATCTCGAAGCGGCGCACCTCGTCGTAGAAGTTGACGCCGCGGCTCACGTCGAGGCTGCCCGCCGCCTGCGAGAGCGCGGCGGAGCCGGCCGCCCTCGGGGGGTCGGCGATCTCGGCCGGCAGGCACTCGCGCGTGACCTCCTTGCCGGGCGCGATGACGACGGCGCGCTCGATGACGTTCTCAAGCTCGCGCACGTTACCCGGCCACGTGTACTGCTCAAGCAGAGCCAGCACGTCGGGCGCGAGCTGGTCGGAGACCTCGCGGCCGTTCTCCTCGTTGTACTTGCGTATGAAGTGCTGGGCGAGCGCCAGCACGTCCTCGCGCCGCTCGCGCAGGGGCGGCAGCTCGATGGGGACGACAGCGAGGCGGTAGTAGAGGTCTTCGCGGAACGCGCCCTGGCGGACGGCCTCCTTCAGGTCGACGTTGGTGGCGGCGATGATGCGCACGTCCACCTTGCGCGGCGCGGTGTCGCCCAGGGGGGTGAACTCGCGCTCCTGTATGACGCGCAGCAGCCGCGCCTGCGTCTCGGGCGGGATGTCGCCTATCTCGTCGAGGAAGATCGAGCCGCCGTCGGCCACCTCGAAGTAGCCCTTCTTGGCGGCGACCGCGCCGGTGAAGGCGCCGCGCGTGTGGCCGAACAGCTCCGACTCCAGCAGCTCCGAGGGGATGTTCGAGGAGTTGACGGGGACGAAGGTCTTCGCCGCGCGCGGGCTCTGCATGTGGATGGCGCGCGCGATGAGTTCTTTGCCGGTGCCGCTCTCGCCGGTTATCAGCACGGTCGAGCGCGCGGGCGCGACCTGATCGACGAGGCGGAAGATGACGTGCATCTTCTCGGAGCGGCCGATGATGGAGCCGCGCTCGACGCTGCGGCTCATCGCGCGCCGCAGGTTCTGCCGCTCCTCCTCCTTGCGCCGGCGCTTGATGCCGGAGGCGACCGTCTCTAAGATTTGCTCGTTCTGGAAGGGCTTGCGGATGCAACTGAAGGCGCCGCGCTCCCACGCGCCGATGGCGGTGTCGAAGGTGGCGTAGGCCGTGATGATGATGCAGACGGCCTCGGGGTCGGCCTTGAGAATCTCTTCGAGCGCGCGCAGGCCGCCCATGCCCGGCATCGAGACGTCGAGGAGCACCACGTCGTAGGCGCGGCGGCCGTAGCACTCCAGGCCCTCCTCGCCCGTCTTCGCCAGATCGACGCGGTAGCCCTCCGCCGACAGCAGAGTCTCCAGCACGTCGCGCATGATCTCCTCGTCGTCCACGACGAGGACGGAACCTTTTCTCGCCATCCGAACCTCGGCAAAAAGTGATAAGCGATGGCTGGTAAGTGATAAGAAAGAAGAAGGGGGTTGCCTTCCCTTATCACTTATCACCCATCACTTATCACTCATTCTACCCCGGCGGGCGGCGCGGCGGCGAACCGAGCGGGGTCACCTCACTTGATGGAGGACGAGTCCTTGGGCTTGAGCAGGCGGCGGCCTTCGGGCGCGGCGGCGGGGCGGCGGCGTTCGGCCGTGACGAAGAGCGTGTAGTCGTCCGACTCGAAGCCGGCGACGCGGACGTAGACCTCGGCGCGGTTGATGTCCTCGGTCGCGGGCAGGCTCCCCATGTAGACGATGCGCCCGTCGGGGATGACGCCCCAGAGGATGTAGACGGCGGCGCCGACCGAAGGGGGGAGCGGGACGCCGCGGAAGTTCGCGCGCACGTAGGCGCGGCTCTCGGCGAGCGTCGCGCGCGCCGACCCGCGCGCCTCGGGCGCCGCCGGGTCGCCCTCCAACTCGATCACGCGGCCGCCGCCGCGCGCGCCGAGCGCGTCCTCGACCTCTGCATAGAAGTCACCGGCCGCGCGGCGCGCGCGCGTGCCGGAAGAGGCCGGGGGCACGGGCGCGGCGGGCGGCCTCGACGGCGCGCGCGCCGGCTCCGCGGCCGACTCGGGCGCGCGCGCCGGCTGAGCCGTAGGCGCGTAGAGCGCGGCCGCCTCGTCGGCGCGCGTCGTGAGCACGGGGTCTCCGGGTCGCTCCGTATCGGGGGAAGTCTCGGCGGTGACGATGACGCCGTAGCGTTCGAGCCCGCCGGGGCGCTCGAAGGCCAGCCCACCGTTGCCGCGCTCGTCGCGGCGCAGCTCGCCCAAACGCAGGACGCGCCCGCCGCTCACGGCCCAGACGACGTAGGTCGTCGCGCCCGCCGCGACCGTCTGCGGGTCGGGCAGGTTCATCGCCGTCAGCCGCGCCCGCCCGCCCGACTCGCTCGCCTCGACCGTCAACTGCCCCGTCGCGCGCGTCGTCAGAGAGCGCAGCCGTATGTCCACGCGCTGCGGCTCCTGCCGCGCGGGGGACGCGCCCTTCACCGACGCGCCCGCCGGCTCGCACGCCGGCCACGCGGACGCTGCCAGCGCCAGGCAGAGGACGGCCGCGGCGCACGCCCACGCCGGCCGGAGCCGAACCCGTTTGCGCTTGCTCATGATGATTGGGAACCGTCTGCCGTTTACGTGATGTGAAAGCTCGTGCGAGATTAGCACCGGCGGGGATAAAAGCAAGAGTTATTTTGCGGGAAGAACTAAGGCGTCAGGGATTCAACGACTTACATTATACCGCGGGCGTCCGGGTGTCCGCAGCCGCTTGGCGTAGGCGAGCCGCGTGTCCAGGGGCCCGCCCGTCGGGCGCGGGAAGACGAGGTCGTGGTCGCGCCAGAGACGCCCGCGAGCGAAAGCCAGGGCAGGCGTGAATAGTTTACAGGGGCGGACTCACACGCGGGGCTCGCCCCTCTTCTTTCCGTCGGACGTTTCCGTCGGACGAACGCCTACGCCGCGCCTCTCCGCGTCGGCCTGTACGGGCGGGGAATTTAGACGCAAACCCATTTGACACCTGTGACGGATAGGCATATTGTCCCGCGTCGAGTAGATTTCCGGCCGGCGGACGACTCACCGGCCTTACGCCCGCATCCACGTCATCTCACGAGAGATTCACCCATGAGTAAGCCGACACGCCCGCAGCCGCCCGCCGCCGCATGTCAGAAGACGGCCAATGGGCCCTCGATACAACAGAGGCGAACTCTGCCGGTCGCTCCACCTATCTACCGCCCGCAGCCTACCCCGAAGGTCTTACAGAAAAAGGAGGTCGGCGGCCTTCAGCCGCAGAAGCAGCAGTTAAGAAGCAGCCTTCCGGGACAACAAGCGTGTCGGCAGCAACCCGTCAACACGGCCAAACAAGCGGGAAGCGTCAACGCCGGGCATCCGCCCCACCAAAGCCGGGCGGCACAAGGCGTGCCCGTTGCCCGCCCCGGAGCCACTCCGAAAGTCCCGCAGGCTAATACGGGCATTTCTCGTCAACCTGCTAAACCTCCAACCCGGTCATCGACAGGGCTTCCGCGTCACCGCCTACAGTCGGGACCAAAAGTTTTACAGGCGAAGAAAGTCGGAACGGACCCGGCAGGCGGTCGAATTGTGAAACATACGCCGCAAGGCGGCCCCCCGGTCAACAAAAACGTCGTGGCTCCGCGTTTAGTGACGCCGACCCGCCCCGCGGGTCACGCCGCGCCCCGGCCCGGCCCCCAGAAGGGAGCGCAGGCCGCACCTCAAACGCGTAACCGCTCGGACATCTCGGCGGCGGGTGCGATCCAGGCAATGTTTGAAAACCGCCACCTGTTGTCCTTGAGCGGCAGCGCGGGCGACGTATACGGGAACAGCGGCCCCCGCACGTTTATTACTACCTATCAGAGAACCAACTTAACGGTTGAGGACATACTCACGCTTAGGCAACAGATTGCAGTAACAAGTACTGAGTATAGGTCTCTGTCGTGGAGGTCTTTCTTGGCCGGGTACGTCAGAGAGGCCAATGATACGAGTAAGCCCTTGCATGTCCGCGCCGCGACCCTGGCGACGAGGATTCTGGGACACGACGTTTTTCAGGACGGGAACGGCAGGACCGCGATTCTGGCAATCTATAAGCTCCTCGATTCCGCGGGGTATGCGTTGAGCCAGCCCCCTTTTATAGTTCACGCGAGGATCAGCCCCAGGGAAAACAGCAGTTCGGAGTATGAGAAAGAGGCAGTGGTGCTGCCCGGGTGGATCGAAAAGAACATGGTCGTTAAATCGAGCCCCAAA
Organism: Pyrinomonadaceae bacterium; assembly: GCA_036389815.1. Taxonomy (GTDB): domain Bacteria; phylum Acidobacteriota; class Blastocatellia; order Pyrinomonadales; family Pyrinomonadaceae; genus QHXN01. The sequence goes on from DASVWB010000329.1 coordinate 5,238, forward strand.
GCGGTCAAACTCCAATATGCCATCTCAGGGGTGTCCAGATTACAGGGAATGAGAAAAAACTGGGATACCATAAGGAAGCGCAAGCTGGGCCGTAAAGAGTGGTTCGCAGAAAACGAGGATGACTTAACGAACCAGGCAGACTTTCGCAGGCTCAATCAATATGTCAGGGCGTTGAAGGAGTTCGGGAAAGGCGGGGCCCTTAACGAGATACTCAAAGCCCCGATCATGGAAAACTGACGGCGAACCCGAAGAGGGCGGCGCTGTGCCGCGCGTCGGCGAAAATTGCTATACCCTGCCGCGCCTGCAAGAACTGCCACTATTGTGAGCACCGCGCGAAGCGGTAACGGCGCGGCCGGGCTCCTCGGCCTCATCTTTCAGGCCGTGCATCCGCCCTCCGCCACAAGCCCCGGCACATCCCGCGAAAGCAAGCAAGAGTTATTTTGCGGGGCGCGACGCCGGTTTAAAAGGATCGTTGACGCCGCCCCCCGCCGCTCATATCCTTCCCGAAGCTTCGCCAGACGGACGCCCGCGTGGAGGCCGTAATGATGTGCAAGGCGCTGATAGTCTGCGCGCTCCTCTTTGTGTCGGCGCCCCGCCCGGCCGCCGGCGCGGCACCGAGGCCCGTCGCCGCGCCGGCGGAAGGTAGGGAGACGGCCAGCCTCCCCTTCGATGCGGCTAACAACCTCGTCGTCGTCGCCGCCACACTTAACGGCAAAGGCCCCTTCCGCTTCCTGCTCGACACGGGCGCCAGCCACCACGTCCTGAAGCCGGAGGTGGCGCGCTCGCTCGGGCTGAAGCTCGAAGGCGCCGGCGAGATTGACGGGGGCGGGGGGCCGAATGTTGAGGCCGCGCTGGCGCGCGTGGCGGAGGTGAGCGTCGGCGGCCTCACGCTGGAGGGGCAGCAGTTTTTCGTCACCCCGTTCCCGGCCTTATACCCTTTCGACGGGTTCCTCGGGGCCGAGTTCTTCAGACGGTTCGCCGTGCGCGTAGACTTCCGCCGGTCGCTCGTGACGCTGACGCGCGCGGAAGCCTTCGGCTACAGCGGCAAGGGGGTCGGCCTTCCGGTCAGGTTCGAGGGCGGGTCGATTCCGCGTGTGAGGGCGGAGGTGGACGGCGTCGCCGGCTGGTTCAAGTTCGACACGGGTTACAACGGCGAGCTTGCGCTGTTCGCGGACTTCGCGGAGCGGCACGGCCTGCCGGCGAAGTACGCGCCGCGGAAGGGCGGCCCCGGCGGGCAGACGCTCGCGGGGGAGGTCGGCGACTCGCCCGTCGCGCGCGTCCGCACGCTCGGTCTCGGGGCGCTCGCGGCCGAGGACGTGACGGCTGCCTTCTTCCCCGGGAAGGGTGGCTCCAACTCCGCCTTCGCGGGCGCGATAGGCACGGCGCTCCTGAAGCGTTTCGACTTCACCATCGACTTCAAGAGGCGGAGGGTGATTATCGAAAGGCCGTGACTGCGGCCGCCGGCAAAGCCAATTCCAAACAGGTCAGGGCCACCCGATACCGCGGGTGGCCCTGACCTGTTTTGTCGCGCGGGGGTCGCAACCCGACCGACCCCGCTCTAGTTATCGTTCGGCTCAACGTCTGTGAGGACGGTGCGGCCGTTGAGCGGCTGCACCTCGCGCGAGTTGCCCTCGGGGAAGAGCTGCTTGAAGGCGTCTATCTGCTGCTGCGACATCTCGACGGGCTCGGCCAGGACTATCCAGCGCACGCCCTCCTTGAAGACGCCCTGCGGGTTCGGCGTGGTCAGCGAGCCCATGTAGCGGTAGGACTGGAGGCCGTGCGGCAGCAGCTTCGTCAGGTTGAAGCGGGCGATGTCGCGGCGCTCGTCCTTCTGCGCCGGCAGGGCGGCGAAAATCTTGCCCAGCTCCTTGTTCTCCTTGCCGCTCTTGACGAAGACGCCCACGACCGTCAGCGTGCCGTCGTCGGCCTGGTGGACGAGGTGCATCTCGACGGGGAACTTCTGGCCGTTCAGCTCGTGCTCGCTCGGCGTGTGCCAGTGGAACTGGAGCAGGCGGGAGGTGACGCAGGCGACCGTCAGCGTGTTGTTGCTCCCCGCGGGCAGCTCGGCGCGGACGGTGTTGAACTCGCCGGGCGAGCCGGTGTTGACGACGCTCAGCGCGGCCTTGTTCGAGTAGCTGAAGCCGAGCGCGGGCAGGCGCTCGACGAAGGTCAGCTCCTCACTCCTGATGTCGATGGGCGTCTGCTCGGAGCCGACTGTGGTCTGCGCGCCGGCGCCCGGGAGCGACGCGAGGGCCGACACCGAGAAGAGCGCGAGCAGCGCCAGGCGCAAAAGGTAAGAACGCATTTTCATGTGAGTATTCCCTTCCTAATATGATGGCAGGTGGGACGCGGCGGCGCCCGGTTAATGGCGAGGTGAAGTCGGAAGCACTCCGCTCCCGCACACTAACGCGCAAAGGGCGCGGCGGCAGGATCAGGCGGCCGTAGAAATTTGTCGCTTCGGGTCGGGACGTGCGGGCGGGGCCGTGCCGCGTGGGGGCGGCGCGTTCGAGGGACGAAGCGCGCGGGCACGCAGGGGAAGCGTGCCCGCGCGCGCGCTCACTGTTCGAGCATGAAGTTGTAGGTGATGAGGCCGCCGACCTTGACGGGCTTGCCCGAGAGGAGCGTGGGCGTGAACTTGGCCTGCCTCGCCGCCTCGACGGCCGCGGCCTGTAGGAGCGGGTGCCCCGACGTGGCGAAGGCCGAGACTACGTCGCCCTGCTCGTCCACGACGACGCGCACGGCGACCGCGCCCTTCGCGCGCGCGGCCTTGGCGACGAGCGGGTAGGGCGGGGCGGGCTTGCTCACGGCGCGGCCGTTTATCACCCCGCTCTCGACGGTCGTACTGCCGCCCTCGCCGCCGCTCCCGCCGGCCGCCGGCTCTTCCTTCGGCGGCCCGCCCTTCCTGAAGTACTCGACCGCCTGCGCGGCGGACGCGCGCGCGCGGTGGCCGCCCGCCTTCTCGACGAACTGTGCGAGGCGGTCGAACCCCTCGGCGAGCCTCGCGGGGTCGCCCGCGAGGTGGCCGGCGCTGACGAGCGCGACGGCCTCGCCGAGCAGCGCGTCGAGGTTGCGCGGGTCGGCGTCCACCACCTTGCGGAACTCGATGGCCGCGCCCGCCGGGTCGTTCGTCGCGATCATCAACTGACCCATGAAGAGGTGCGCGGTGTTGACCATCGCCGGGTCGGTTTC
>DASVWB010000330.1:0-3046 GCA_036389815.1 Pyrinomonadaceae bacterium
TCACGACGATGCTGACTTTGGCCTACTCCATCTTCCAGGGCAACGTCGGGACGGCCTACCGGCAGCGGAGCCAGCTCCTGGTCTTCTACTTCATCTTCGTCGCCGTCGGCGGCGTCCTCCTTAAGGAGCGCAGGGAGGAGCAGCGCAGGAGCGTGCTGGCGGCAATCGCCCGACACCGCGGGGCGGCGCTGGTCGAGGGGCAGCGGCGCTACGAGCGCTGGAAGGCCGAGCGCGGTCAGGAGCTGGACGAGGTGGCGCACGGGCTCTCGCAGAGGATCGACTTCTGATGTGCGGAATCGTCGGCATCGTGAACTTCGGCGGCGCGCCCGCCGACGCCGCCCTGCTCGCCCGCATGAACGAGGCGATACGCCACCGCGGGCCGGACGAGGAGGGCGCATACGTGTCGGGCCCCGTCGGGCTCGCCATGCGCCGCCTCGCCATCATCGACCTCGCCGGCGGGCAGCAGCCCATCGAGAACGAGGACGGCACCTGCCGCATCATCTTCAACGGCGAAATCTACAACTACCGCGAGCTGAAGGCGCGCCTCGAAAAACTCGGCCACCGCTTCCGCACCGACTCCGACACCGAGGCGATACTGCACGCCTACGAGGAGTACGGCGCCGACTGCCCCCGGCACCTGCGCGGCATGTTCGCCTTCGCCGTCTGGGACGAGCCGAAGCGGCAGCTCTTCCTCGCGCGCGACCGCGTCGGCAAGAAGCCGCTGCTCTACGCGAAGTCGGGCGGCGCGTTCGTCTTCGGCTCCGAGTTCCGGGCGCTGCTGCTCCACCCGGCGGTCGGGCGCGAGGTGGACCGCGAGGCGCTCGACGACTACCTCTCGTTCATGTGCGTGCCCGCCCCGCAGACGGCCTACCGCGACATCCGCAAGCTTGAGCCGGGCCACTCGCTCACGCTCACGGCCGCGGGCGAGGTGAGGTGCGAGCGCTACTGGCAGCCCGACTTCTCGGAGAAGCTGGACGTCGGGGAGGAGGAGGCGGGCGAGCGCGCGCTCGCGCTGCTGCGCGACGCCGTGCGCGTGCGGCTGATGTCGGAGGTGCCGCTCGGGGCCTTCCTCTCCGGCGGGGTCGATTCGAGCGCGGTCGTCGCGCTGATGGCCGAGGCCAGCTCGGCGCCCGTCAAGACCTTCTCCATCGGCTTCGAGGAGCAGGACTTCTCGGAGCTGCACCACGCGCGCCGCGTCGCCGAGCACGTCGGCGCCGAGCACCACGAGTTCGTCGTCCGCCCCGACGCGCTCGAAGTGCTCCCGACGCTCGTCGAGCACTACGGCGAGCCCTACGCGGACTCCTCGGCCATCCCGACCTACTACGTCGCGCGCGAGACGCGGCGGCACGTCACCGTGGCCCTCAACGGCGACGGGGGCGACGAGTGCTTCGGCGGCTACGAGCGCTACGCCGCGATGCGCATCTCGGAGACCTACCGCCGCCTGCCGCGCGCGCTGCGCGAGGGCGTCATCCGGCAGGCCGTCGGGCTGCTGCCCTCTTCGGACGTGAGGCGCGGCCGGGTGCACAAGGCCAAGCGCTTCCTGCGCGCCGCCTCGCTCCCGCCCGTCGAGCGGTACGCGCGCTGGGTCACCGTCTTCGACGAGGAGGCCAAGGGCGACCTCTACGCGGAAGACTTCCTGCGCGAGACAGAGGGGCGCGGCGCCGCCCGCCTGCTCGCGCCGTGGTTCGCGCGCGCCAACGGCGCGGGCGTCGTGGACGCGGCGCTGCTCGCCGACACGATGACCTACCTGCCGAACGACCTTCTGGTCAAGGTGGACATCGCGAGCATGGCCGTCTCTCTGGAGGCGCGCTCGCCCTTCCTCGACCACCACGTCATAGAGTTCGCGGCCTCGCTCCCCGAGCGGCTGAAGGTGCGCGGGATGACGACGAAGTACATCCTGAAGAAGGTGCTCGGCAAGTTGCTGCCGCAGGAGAACCTGACGCGCAGCAAGATGGGCTTCGGCGTGCCCATCGGCCACTGGTTCCGCGGCGAGATGCAGGGCTTCCTGCGCGAGCACCTGCTGTCGGGGCGCGCGGCGGGGCGCGGCCTCGTCAGGCCGGAGGCCGTCCGACGCATGGTCGAGCTGCACACGCGCGGCGAGCGCGACTTCACGCACCAGCTCTGGACGCTCCTGATGCTGGAGCTGTGGTTCGAGCGTTTCATAGACTGAAGGCGGGGGGCGCTTAAGTTGAAGGGCATCGTACTCGCCGGGGGGCTCGCGACGCGGCTGCGGCCGCTGACCTCCATCACGAACAAGCACCTGCTGCCCGTCTACGACCGGCCGATGATCTACTACCCCGTGCAGACGCTCGTCAACGCGGGGGTGCGCGACATCATGGTCGTCACGGGCGGCAACTCGGCCGGCGACTTCCTGCGGCTGCTCAAGAACGGGCGCGAGTTCGGGCTCAAGCACCTCAACTACACCTACCAGGAGGGCGAGGGCGGCATCGCCGCCGCGCTCGGCCTCTGCGAAGACTTCGCCGATGGCGAGCCGGTCTGCGTAGTCCTCGGCGACAACATCATCGAGAAGAATATCTGCCGGGCGGTGCGCGCCTACCGCCACCAGGGCGGCGGCGCCAAGATACTGCTCAAGAAGGTGCACGACCCGCAGCGCTTCGGCGTGCCGGAACTCGACGGCCGCAACGTCGTCCGCATCGAGGAGAAGCCCGAGCGGCCGAAGTCGGACTACGCCGTCGTCGGCATCTACATGTACGACGCCGACGTCTTCGACATCATCAGGACGCTCAAGCCGTCCGGGCGCGGCGAGCTGGAGATCACCGACGTTAACAACGCCTACATCGTGCGCGGCGAGATGAGCTGGGACGAACTCGACGGCTGGTGGACGGACGCCGGCACGTTCGAGTCGCTGCTGCGCGCCTCGAACCTCGTGGCCGAGACCGGGGCGAACAGGATGGACGACGACGCGGCCGGGGCGACGCGCGGCGGCGGCGCCGCCGGGGCGGGAGGCGCCGATGCGGCCTGAGCCGGGGCAGGAGGGCGGCGCGCCCGCCGAGTTCACGGAGGGGCCCATCGAGGGCGTCGTCGT
>DASVWB010000331.1:0-5595 GCA_036389815.1 Pyrinomonadaceae bacterium
GGTCTAAGAGCCACGAGGGCACGTCGCCCGCCAGCAGCTTGACGACGCCCTCGCCCTTCAGGGCCAGCGCCTCGTTCGACCAGTCGATGAACTCCTTCCGGTCGTTTAAGACGACGAGCGCGCCGCGCGCCGCCATGAACCGCGCCGACGCCACGCCGCTGCGCCCCGCGCCGATGACCAGAACTTTTTTGCCGTCGAGTTCCATCGCGCCCTAGCGAAGCTTCAGAGTAGACAGACTCAGCAGCGCGAACAGGATCGCGATGATGAGGAAGCGGAAGACGATCTTCGGCTCCTTCCAGCCCGACATCTCGAAGTGGTGGTGCAGCGGCGTCATCTTGAAGAGCCGCCGCCCCGTCCCCAGCCGCCGCTTCGTCAGCTTGAAGAACGAGACCTGGAGCGTCACCGAGAGCGCCTCGATGACGTAGACGCCGCCGATGAGCACGAGGATCAGCTCCTGCTTCGTCAGCACGCCGATGGTGCCGATGGCCCCGCCGATGGCGAGGCTGCCCACGTCGCCCATGAAGACCTCGGCCGGCGGCGCGTTGTACCAGAGGAAGCCGAGGCTCGCCCCGACCATCGACCCGCAGAAGACCGTCAGCTCGCCGATCTCCTTCTGGTGTTCGAGCCCCAGGTACTCGGCCCAGCGCGCGTCGCCGCTCACGTAGGTGAAGGCCGTCAGCGTCGCCATCGCGATGACCGTCACGCTGATGGCCAGCCCGTCGAGCCCGTCCGTCAGGTTCACCGCGTTCGAGAAGCCGAGCAGCACGACGGCGACGAACGGCAGGTAGATGACCGGCCCGATGTCCGTCACGCGCGAGAGCGCCGTCTGCTTGAAGAACGGCAGCGAGAGCTTCCACGAGTAGTCGGCCCAGCCCTGGTACGTGAAGAAGAAGAGCGCCCCCCACACGAACAGGGCGATGGCCAACTGGCCGGCGAGCTTCCAGCGCCCCTGGAGGCCGAGGTTGTGCCGCTTCGCCACCTTCAGGTAGTCGTCTATGAAGCCGATGACGGCGAAGCCCGCGGTCGCCACGAGGATGACCCAGACGTAGAGGCTGGAGAGCTTCGCCCAGAGCAGCGTCGAGATGAGCACCGAGCCGATGACGAGCACGCCGCCCATGGTCGGCGTCCCGCGCTTGGCCTGGTGCGCCTGCGGCCCCTCCTCGCGTATCTCCTGCCCGACCTTCAGCCGCCGGAGCGCCTCGATGACGCGCCCGCCGAAGACGAGCGAGATGAGGAGCGCCGTCACGGCCGCGTAGGCCGTCCGGAACGTCACGTACTGGAAGACGTTCAGCGCCTTGACAAAGTACGACTCGCCGCCCCCGCCGGCCGAGAGCGACTTGAAGAGCCATTCGTAGAAGATGTGGTAGATCATCTTGCTAAAGGGTGAAGGCGGAAGGACGGGGGATGAAGAGACGGCCGCATAGCACCTTCTTCATCCCTCATCCCTCATCCCTCATCCTTCCCTTTCGTACCGCTCCCTCAAGGCGTTGACGACCTTCTCCGTGTGCACGCCGCGCGAGCCCTTGACGAGGACGAGGTCGCCCGGCCGGACGAACTCGGCCAGCGCCTCGGCCGCCGCCTCCGAAGTGTCGAAGAACTGCGTCGCGTGGTAGCTCATGCCGGCCGCGCGCGCGCCCTCGACGATCTCGGCGGCGAGCCCGCGCACGCCCCACAGCACGTCCACGCCGAAGCCGGCTATCTCGCGCCCCGCCTCGCGGTGGAGCGCCGCGCCCTCCTCCCCGAGTTCGAGCATCTCGCCCGCGACGACGACCCGCCGCGTGACGCCCTCGCCCCCTCCGGCCACCGCCTCGGCCATGCTGAGCAGCGAGCGCGGGTTCGAGTTGTACGAGTCGTCCACGACCGTGAACCCCTCGCGGAAGCGCAGGACCTCGCCGCGCATCTCGGACGGCGCGGCCGTCGAGAGCGCCGCCGCAATCTCGCCGGCCGTCATCCCGAAGCCCAGCGCCGCCGCGGCCGCCGCCAGCGCGTTTGAGACGTTGTGGCGGCCGTGCATCGGGAGCAGCACTTCCGCCTCGCCTTCGGGCGTCCGCAGGCGGAACCGGCTCGCGCCGACGCCGGCCGTCTGCACGTCCGTCGCCCGAACGTCGGCCGACTCGGACACGCCGTAGGTGATGACGCGCCCGGCGTGCCCGGCCTTCGCGCGCATCGCCGCGACGCGCTCGTCGTCGGCGTTGAGGACGGCCGTCCCGCCCGCCTTCATCCCCTCGACCAGTTGCGCCTTGCCGGCGGCAATCGCCTCGACCGAGCCCATGAATTCGAGGTGGACGGGCGCGACCAGCGTCAGCACCGCCACGTCGGGCGGAGCCACGCGGCAGTGGCGCGCGATCTCGCCCGGCATCGACATCCCCATCTCCAGCACGGCCGCGTCGAACTCCGAGGGGCGCGCGCCGTCCGACTCCATCTGCAAGACCGAGAGCGCGACGCCCAGCTCGTTGTTGTAGTTCTTGCGGCTGCGCAGGACCCTGCGCCCCGTGGAGCCGAGGACGTGCGCCGTCAGGTCTTTCGTCGTCGTCTTGCCCGCGCTCCCCGTGATGCCGACGACGGGGCCGCCCCACGCGTCCACGGTGCCGCGCGCGACGAGTTGCAGCGCCTCGATCACGTCTTCGACCAGCAGCAGCCGGCCGGAGAGAGCGCGAAGCCCCTCGTCCGCCTCGACGCTCGCCGCGCGCGCCACCGCGGCGACCGCGCCGTGCGCGAACGCCTCGGGGATGAAGCGGTGCGCGTCGGCGAACGACGTGGCCGTGAAGCAGTGGCGGCGGTAGTCCTCGGGCGAGAGGGCGAAGAAGAGTTCGCCCGGCCGCGCGGCGCGCGAGTCGATGGAAAAACCGCTTATTTCCTTGTCAAAGAGCCCGCGCGCGGCCTCCGCCGAGGCGCGCATGAAGTTTGCCGCATCGAAGACTCTCACCCTGACTCTTACCTCCGGACGCTGGCGTTACTGACCGCGACCCGCCGCGCCTTCCGGAGAGAGCCGGGCCGCCCTTTAAGTCTTCCCCTCCCGCACGCCCGTCCCGGCCGAGGCGAGCGCCAGCTCGGGCGACTCCTCTCCGGTCTCGAACGTGTGCGGGGTGGCGCGTCCGGCTATTCTGCGCGCGGCGCGGTTGCGGCGCAAACGCTCGCGGCAGTCGGCTATCCTCCGCCTCATCTCCGCCCCGTGATAAGCCTCGCACGGCGAAACTTTAACCAGCGTCCTCTGATTTACCATCACACCTTCCGGGGGAAAAAGCCGGCGGCCATCGGCGCACGGCCTTCGGCTTCGTCCGTTCTGGGGCAAACGCGTCCAACTTCGGAGGTCAACTCCCGAGGGGGTTTTGAAAAAGCTGAAAGCCGACCGCCGGCCGCTTCCGTCAGTCGCTCCGCCCGAACTCGATGCGGACGGTCTGTCCCGAATTGACGGCGGCGCCGACCTCCGGGCTCTGCCGGAGCGCGCGACCCTCGCCGCGCGCTTCGAGTTCCAGGCCGAGCTGCTCGCAGATGCGCGCCACGTCGCGGACGCTGCGCCCACGCAGGTCGGGCATCACCAGCGCGCGCTCACGCGCCGAGGCGTAGACAACCTCCGCGATGCCGCCCGCGCCCTGCTCCGCGACCACCGGCAGGTTCGCCGCCGCGGCGTCGTCGCCCTCATGCTCGCCCGCCGCGCCGCCGCTGGTCGCCGTGGGCGGCGCGGGCGGGCGGGCGGGGGCCGCCGCGAGCTGCCCCGCGGGCGTCCCCGGCTCGGGCTCCTGGTCGGGCATCACGTCGAGGTAGGGGAGCACCTGGTTCGCTATCTCGCTGAAGACGGGCGCGGCCACCTGCCCGCCCTGGTGCAGACCCACGGGCTCGTCGAGGACGACGATGATGACGGCCGCCGGGTTGTCAATCGGCGCGAAGCCGACGAAGGAGGCCACGTACTTCGTCGAGGAGTAGGCGCGCGTCTTCGGATCTATCTTCTGCGCCGTGCCGGTCTTGCCCGCCGCCGTGTAGCCTTCGAGCTGCGCGGCGCGCGCGGTACCTTTGAGCGTCACCTCCTCCATCATCCGGCGCAGCGTGCGCGCCGTCTCCGCGCTCACGACGCGGCGCGACTCGGGCTCCGCGCGCTGCACGGTCTTCCCTTCCGCGTCCCTCACCTCCCTGACCAGGTGCGGCGCGACGCGCACGCCGTCGTTCGCAATCGACGCGTAGGCGGCGGCCATCTGCACGGGCGTGACGCCGACCTCCTGCCCGATGGGAACCGAGCCGATGGAGCCCGGCTGCCAGCGCGCCACGGGCCGGATGAGCCCGGCCGTCTCGCCCGGAAGCTCCACGCCCGTCTTCGCGCCGAAGCCGAGCCGGCGGATGTACTCGTAGAGGCGGTCGTTGCCGAGCCTCTGCCCGAGCTTGATGGCGGCGACGTTCGAGGACTTCGCCAGCGCCTCGGTCGCCGTCAGAGACCCGCGCGCGTGGTCGTGGACGACGCGGCCGGGCAGGCTGATGGAGCCGGGGCAGTCGATGCGCGTGTCGGGCGTAATCAGCCCCTCTTCGAGCGCGCCCGTGAAGGCCACGAGCTTGAAGGTCGAGCCCGGCTCGTAGATGTTCTGGAGCGCGTCGTTGCGCCGCGCCTCGGCCGGCGCGCCGCCCGCGTCGTTCGGGTCGAAGCTGGGCGCGTTGGCGAGCGCCAGCACCTCGCCCGTGTGCGGCTCCAGCACGACGGCGGCGGCAGACCTCGCGTGCGTCCTCTCGACCGCCGCGGCCAGCTCGCGCTCGACGATGTACTGCACGGTCTGGTCGATGGTGAGCACGAGCGTGCGGCCGTCGCGCGGGTCGTTGCCCGCGCTCTCGAACGGCCTGCGCCTGGCGTCGGTGTCCAGGAGGAGCGTGCCCGGCTCGCCCGTGAGCGCCGCGTCGTAGACCTGCTCGACGCCGGCGAGCCCCTTCTCGCGCCCCCTCTCCTCGCCGCCGATGAAGCCGAGCACGTGCGCCGCGAGCGCCCCGTTCGGGTAGCGCCGCCGCTGCTCCTCGGTCGAGTAGACCCCTTTGAGCTTCAGCGCCTTCAACTCGGCCGCGCGCCCCTCTTCGACGCGGCGCGCGAGCCACACGAAGCCGCGCCGCGCCCCCTTCGCCTCCTTCAGACGAAGTGCGAGCCCGGTCGCGTCCGCGCCGAGAGTGCGCGCGAGCGCGGCGGCCGTACCCTCCGCGTCTTCTATTTCGCGCGGGTCGGCGTAGAAGGAGTCGAGGTCAACGCTGCGCGCCAGCTCCCGGCCCTGGCGGTCGAGGATGAGGCCGCGCGCGGCTGCTTGCGGCTCAGCGTCGAGCTGCTGCATGCGCGCGCGTTTGGTGAGCCACCCGTGCTGAGAGGTCTGGAGGTATGCGAGACGCGCCCCGACGGCGACCATCCACAGGCAAAGAAAAACGGCGACCACTAAAGCACGTCGCCGTGAAACGTCGGGACGCAAGTGTTGATCAGAGCCGTAGCGGTCTAGCATTTCTGGCAGCGGCCTTCTCATGGACTCGCGGGGCTCGCCGCCGGTTGCGGCCGCCCCAGACTTCGGCCGCGCGGCTTTATCAGGGAGAGGCCGCGCCGGCTCGTGGATGCGCGTTCAAAATCCTCCTTCGTCTAGC
>DASVWB010000332.1:0-6742 GCA_036389815.1 Pyrinomonadaceae bacterium
GTGGCCGCGCACCATCGAGATGGTGTCCATGATCCAGGCCATCGTCTGCTCGTCGGTGTAGACGTCGGGCGCGGGGATGTCGCGGTCGGGGCCGATGATGGGCGCGATCTCGAAGGCGTAGCGGCGCGTGAGGCGTTCGAGTTCGCCCTTCGACATCGACTTCGGGTCGCAGACCACGCCGCCCTTCCCGCCGCCGTAAGGTATGCCGACGGTCGCGCACTTCCACGTCATCCACGAGGCGAGCGCCTTGACCTCGTCGAGCGTGACGCCGGGGTGGAAGCGGATGCCGCCCTTGGCGGGGCCGCGCGCGACGTTGTGCTGCACGCGGTAGCCCTCGAAGACGCACACCTCGCCGCCGTCCATCTTGACGGGGATGGAGACGACGAGCTGGCGCTTGGCGTTCTTTAAGACCTGCCGCATCGAGGCGTCGAGGTCGAGGTAGTTCGCGGCCGCCTCGAACTGCGCCTGCGCGATCTTGAAAGGGTTCAGCTCCTCCGCGGGCGCGGCCGTCGCTGTCTGCTGGCTCATAAGGGTTCGTCCTCCCGTTCGGAGTTCCCCCTCGGCTCGTCTGGAAGGGTTGACTCATCGGGTCGTCGGGTCATTTGTTCATTGGGGAATGTGTTGACCCTCTCCAATGAACAAATGACTCGACGACCCGATGAATCAATCCCCAATCACTCCTCAGCCTTCTCTTCTATTTCGAGGATGTCGCCTTCGGTGAAGAGGTAGGTGCGCATGTGCTTGTCGAAGGCGGGGTTCATCCGGCGCAGGTATTCGAGCGCCATCATGGCGTGCTCTATCTCCTCGTCGCGGTTGTGCGCGAGGATGCGTTTGAGCTGGTCGTCCTTCGTCACCTCGACGCGCTGGTTGTACCAGTCGACCGCCTCCAACTCCTCCTGCAAAGACTTCAGCGCGCGCGAGAAGTTGAGCGTCTCCTCGCTCATCTTCTCGTAACTCTCGTGCCACTCCGAGCTGGTCGCCACCTCGTTTCCCCTCCCCGCGTCCTTACTTCGAGCGCGGACATCGTATGAGTTGGGAGTTAAAAGTTCAAGGGGCAGGAAGAGAGGTTAGAGGTTAGAAGGTTAGAGGCTAGCAGTAGTCTCTCTTTTTCCGGAACCGCGCGCGGGGCGCGGGGTCTAAAGACGCGTGGCTCCCGCTCGACCCGCTGGCACCGGCTTGGACGGAGGAGACCGGAGATGTTCAGCAACCTGATCGAGTCGGGGTCGCACGCGGCCGACCTCAAGCGCAAGGGGAGATTCCTGCTGGGGACGACCCTCTTCTACGCGGTGCTGCTCGCCGCCACCGGCGTCGGCAGCATCTACGCCTACAACGTCCGCCTCGACAACGGCGACGGCGAGTACGAGATGCTCGCGCTGCTCCGCTTCCCGCCCGCCGAGGCGCGCGCCGAGCAGCCCCGCCGCGAGCAGCAGAGGGCCGCGGCCAGCCCGAGCCGCGTCAACCAGTTCGCCACCCGCGTCGAGATTTCGATGCAGACGCCCTACCGCCCCGAGCGCGTCGCCAGCGCCAGCACGCCCGAGGTCAGCCCGCGCCAGAACGTAGTCATCGCCGGCTTTAACAGCAACCCGACCGAGACGGGCGTCCCCGTCGGCCCGCACGACTCCGAGGGGGCGGGCCCGTATAAGGGCGGGCGCGACCCCGGGCCGGCCGTGACCGTGACGGAGCCGCCGCCCCCGCCCGCCGAAGCGCGCGCGACCCCGACGCCCGCGCCGAGGCAGAACACGGGGCCGGTCGTCCTTACCTCTTCCATCATCTCGGGCAAGACCATCGCCAAGCCGGCCCCGCCCTACCCGGCCATCGCCAGGGCCGCGGGCGTGCAGGGGACGGTCGCCGTGCAGATAGTCGTCGACGAGCAGGGCACCGTCATCTCCGCGAAGGCGACGAGCGGCAACCCCCTGCTCCAGCAGGCGGCCGTCCAGGCCGCGTACAAGGCGCGCTTCAGCGCGACCGTCCTCGGCGGCCAGCCGGTGAAGGTCACGGGCAGCATCACCTACAACTTCGTCCTCCACTGAGTTGGCGAGTTCAAACGCCGAGCTGACGAACTCGACGACGCGGGCCCGCAGACGCGGGGGCGCGGCTGAAGGCTGAATGCTTCAAGCCGCGCCCCCGCGTCTCCGGCGGTTGACTCTTTTCTACACCGGGTCATTCACCTCGTACGCGGCGGCGCGGCACGCGCGCGCTGACGCCGCAGGTGATCTCGTAGGAGAGCGTGCCCGCCGTCTGCGCGATGTCCTCGGCCGGGAGCAGCAGCCCGGCGTCCTCGCCCAGCAGCGTCACGCGCTCGCCGACGCGCACGCCCTCCACGTCCGTCACGTCCACCAGCGTCAAGTCCATCGAGACGCGCCCGACGACCGGCGCGAACCGCCCGCGCACGATGACCCGCCCGCGGTTCGACATCGCGCGCACGTAGCCGTCCGCGTACCCGGCCGGCACCGTCGCCACCAGCATCTCGCGCGCGGCCTCGTACGTGCAGCCGTAGCCGAGCGTCTCGCCGGCGTGCACGCGCTTCAGCAGCGTGACGCGCGAGCGCAGGGACATCACTGGGCGCAGGCCCGGCTCCCCGACGGACGGCGGCAGCACGTCGCGCCACATCCCGTAGAGCACGCCGCCCGGCCTGACCATGTTGCCCCACGCCTCCGGGTGCGCGAAGGTCGCGGCCGAGTTCGCCGCGTGCTCGAAGGCCGGCTCGTGGCCGCGCGCGCGGAAGGCCGCCACGCCCTCGCGGAAGCGCGCCAACTGCTCGCCCGTGAAGCAGTCGCGGCGCGGCTCGTCCGCCGCGGCGAAGTGGGTCATCAGGCCCCCGACGCGCAGGTTCCCGAAAGCCCTCAGGCGCTCGGCGAACTCCGCCGCCTCGTCGAAGCGGACGCCGAGGCGGCCCATCCCCGTGTCGACCTTCACGTGTATGTCGGCCACGACCCCGGCCGCGCGCGCCGCCGCGTCGAACGCCTCGGCCATGTCGAGCCTGTAGACGACTGGGACTACCCCCGCCGCGAGGCACGCCGCGGCCTGCCCCTCCCAGAAGCCTCCGAACGAGAGGACGGGCCGGGTGAGGCCCGCGCCGCGGAGCGCGAAGCCCTCCTCCGGCGTCGCCACGCCGAACCACTCCGCGCCCTCCGCTTCGAGGCGGCGCGCGCACTCGACGGCCCCGTGGCCGTAGGCGTTGGCCTTCACCACGCCCATCACGGCCACGCCCGCGCCGACGCGCGCGCGCACGGCGCGGAAGTTCGAGGCGAGGGCGTCTAAATCTATCTCCGCCCAGGTCGGGCGGCCTTCGGCGACGGCGCCCGGGCCGGGGAGTGTCTGCGTTGTCTGAGTCACGGGGCAGAGTCTCGCACAAACACGCGGCGGGCCGGAAGCGCGCAGGCGCACAACGCCGTACGCGCGCGCGCCACCTTCATAACGCAACTGAGATTGCCCCGCATCAATCTCGTAACCTTATCGCAAACGGTTGGTGTTAACCTCCCGCCTCAAATACGTTTCGCACGGCACTGAACCGGGGCGGCCGCCGACGGCGTCGCCCGCGCGCGTTATTCTTCAAACGGGGGTTTTACGATGGCAACGGGAACGAAAAGGCAGGAGCAGGGCGGCTCGCCGGAGCAGTCGCAAACGTCGCCGCTCGCGGGCGGGGTGAAGGACGGGCTGACGGGGCCCGAGGCGCCGGTCAACGGCCGCGAGTTCGGCGACCCGCAGAGTCAGGCGGCCATGAAGTACGTTGACGCGCACCAGCTCGCGCGCGGGCTCGGCTGGTTCAGCATCGGGCTCGGCCTCGCCGAGCTGCTCGCGCCGCGGGGCGTGGCGAAGGTGGCCGGCATGCGCGGCAACACGGCGCTCATCCGCCTCTTCGGCCTGCGCGAGATCGCGAGCGGCGTCGCCATCTTCGCGCAGGGGCGGCGGCCGAAGGAGGCCCTGTGGGCGAGGGTCGCGGGCGACGCGCTCGACCTCGCGTGCCTCGGCGCGGCCTACGCCACGCCCGAGAACGACAAGGCGCGCCTCACGTTCGCGACGGCGAACGTGCTGGCCGTGACGGCGCTCGACGTGCTCTGCGCGCAGCAGCACGGCGCCGCGGAGGACGGCGCGCGGCAACAGGGGGGGAGGGTTCCCGTGAACAAGAGCATCGTCGTCAACGCCGCGCCCGATGAGGTCTACCAGTTCTGGCGCGACTTCGAGAACCTGCCGCGCTTCATGCGCTACCTGGAGTCGGTGACCGTCACCGGCGAGGGGCGCTCGCACTGGGTGGCGAAGGCGCCGGGCGGCAGCGTCGAGTGGGACGCCGAGGTGACCGAAGACCGGCCGAGCCAACTCATCTCGTGGCGCTCGCTCGAAGGCTCGGAGGTGGAGACCTCGGGCACGGTGAGCTTCGAGCCGGCGGTCGGCGGGCGCGGCACGGTCATCCACGTCCGGCTCGACTACAACCCGCCGGGCGGCGCGGTCGGCGCGCTCTTCGCCAAGCTCTTCGGCGAAGACCCCGGAGCGCAGATGCAGATAGACCTGCGGCGCTTCAAGCAGGTCATCGAGCTGGGCGAGATCGTCGTCTCCGACGGGACGCTCGTGGGCGAGGGCTACACCGAGCAGCGGCGGGCGCAGCCGTCCGGCGTCGGCGTCGGCGGGGGGCAGCTTCAGAAGTAGTTGACAGCGGAATAAGGGGGACGTGATGAGAGCGAACTGCTGGTACGGCAAGAAGGACGTGCGGGTCGAGCAGGTGCCCGACCCGAAGATTCTCAACAAGCGCGACGCCATCGTGAAGATAACTTCGACGGCCATCTGCGGCTCAGACCTGCACCTCTACAACGGGTTCATCCCGACGATGCAGGCGGGCGACATCCTCGGACACGAGTTCATGGGCGAGGTCGTCGAGGTCGGCCCCGAGGTGCACGACCGGAAGGTCGGCGACCGCGTCGTCGTCTCCTTCCCAATCTCGTGCGGCAGATGCTTCTTCTGCGAGAAGGAGTTGTTCTCGCTCTGCGAGAACACCAACCCGAACGCGTGGATGGCCGAGAAGATGTTCGGCCACTCGACCTGCGGCATCTTCGGCTACTCGCACCTGACGGGCGGCTACGCCGGCGGGCAGGCCGAGTACGCGCGCGTGCCCTTCGCCGACGTGGGCACGCTCAAAGTCCCCGAGGGGCTCGACGACGAGAAGGTGCTCTTCCTGACCGACATCTTCCCCACGGGCTACATGGGCGCGGAGATGTGCGACATCAAGCCGGGCGACACCGTGGCCGTCTGGGGCTGCGGCCCCGTCGGGCAGTTCGCGATGGCGAGCGCGTACCTCCTGGGGGCCGAGCGCGTCGTCGGCATCGACCGCTTCCCCGAGCGCCTGCGCATGGCGCGCGAGGGCGCGAAGGCCGACACCATCAACTACGAGCAGGTCAACGTCTACGAGACGCTGATGGAGATGACGGGCGGGCGCGGCCCCGACGCCTGCATCGACGCCGTCGGCCTCGAAGCCCACGGCGTCGGCCTGCACGGGCTGGAGTACGCCTACGACCGCGCGAAGCAGGCGCTCGGCGCCGAGACCGACCGACCGCTCGCGCTGCGCGAGGCCATCATGGCCTGCCGCAACGGCGGCACCGTCTCGGTCATCGGCGTCTACGGCGGCTTCATCGACAAGTTCCCCGTCGGCTCGTTCATGCAGCGGAGCCTGACGATGCGGACGGGTCAGTGCCACGTCCAGCGCTACTGGAAGAAGCTGCTCGCCCACGTCCAGAACGGCGAGATCGACCCGTCGTTCGTCATCACGCACCGCATGAAGCTCGACGACGCGCCGCAGGGCTTCGACATCTTCAACAACAAGGAGGACGACTGCATCAAGGTCGTCCTGAAGCCCTGACGGGTCAGAGGCGAAAGTAGAAGGGCGAAAGGCGGAAGCGAAGATCGGGAGCGTGTCTCCTCTTCTTCACTTCCGCCTTTCGCCCTTTTACTTTCGCGTTCCTACTCGCGCCACATGTTCTCGAAGCGGGTGAACTCTTTGAGGAAGGCGAGGTTGACGGTGCCGGTCGGGCCGTTGCGCTGCTTGGCGATGATTAGCTCGGCCGTGCCCTGGTTCTCCTCCGTCCGGTTGTACTGCTCCTCGCGGTAGATGAAGGCGACGAGGTCGGCGTCCTGCTCGATGGAGCCGGACTCGCGCAGGTCGGAGAGCTGCGGGCGGTGGTCGCTGCGGGCCTCGGGCGCGCGCGAGAGCTGCGAGAGCGCGACGAGCGGCACGTTCAGCTCCTTCGCCAGACCTTTCAGCTCGCGCGAGATCTGCGACACCTCCTGCTGGCGCGACTCGGAGCGGCGCGAGGAGCCGGACATCAGTTGCAGGTAGTCCACCACGATGAGGTCGAGCCGCTTCTGCTCGGCCGCAAGGCGCCGCGCCTTCGCGCGCATCTCCAGCACGGAGATGCCCGGCGTGTCGTCGATGAAGATCTTCGCCTCGGCCAGCGTCCCCAGGGCGCCCGCGAGCCGCGCCCACTCGTCGCGCGAGAGGTACCCGCTGCGGAAGCGGTGCGCGTCCACGCGCCCCTCCGAGCAGAGCATGCGCATCACCAGCGACTCCTTCGACATCTCCAGCGAGAAGATAGCCACGACCGCCCCCGCCTGAATCGCCGCGTTCTGCGCCAGCGTCAGGCAGAGACTCGTCTTGCCCATCGACGGGCGCGCGGCGACGATGACGAGGTCTGAGGGCTGGAGGCCGGAGGTCATCGTGTCCAGCTCGGTGAAGCCGGTGGTGAGCCCCGTGAGC
>DASVWB010000333.1:0-22191 GCA_036389815.1 Pyrinomonadaceae bacterium
CTGCGCCGCGCACGGGCTGGCGCCCTACGCCGACCGCAGGCACTACCGCTGGATCGCGCTCGGCTTCTCGCTCGTGACCTTCGCGGCGTCGCTGCTGCTGCTGCGCCAGCCCGTCGGGCTCGGGCCCGGCGGCGCCTTCCACTTCGTGCAGGACGTGCCGTGGGTCGAGGCCATCGGCGCGCGCTACCACGTCGGCGTCGACGGCATCAGCCTGTGGCTCGTCATCCTGACGACGCTGCTCGTCCCCGTCTCAATACTCTCCTCGTGGAACTCGGTCGAGAAGCGCGAGCCGGCCTTCTTCGCCTTCATGCTGCTGCTGGAGTCGGCGATGCTCGGCGTCTTCGTCTCGCTCGACCTGCTCCTCTTCTACCTCTTCTTCGAGGCTTCGCTGGTGCCGATGTTCTTCCTCATCGGCGCGTGGGGCGGCGAGCGCCGCCTCTACGCCGCGGTCAAGTTCTTCATCTACACGGCGGTCGGGAGCCTCCTGATGCTCGCCGGCATCATCTGGCTCTGGTACCTCTACGCCGAGGCGACGGGCGGCGCGGGCACGTTCGACTACGCGCTGCTGCTCGACGCGCTCCAGCAGGGCAGGCTGTCGCTGACGGCGGGCGGCCTCGCCACGCGCGAGCAGGGGATACTCTTCTGGCTCTTCGCCGTCGCCTTCATGATCAAGGTGCCGCTCTTCCCGCTCCACACGTGGCTGCCGGACGCGCACACCGAGGCGCCGACGGCCGGCTCCGTCATCCTCGCCGGGGTGCTGCTGAAGATGGGCACCTACGGCCTGCTGCGCTTCAACTTCGCGCTCTTCCCCGAGGCGACGCGCGCCTTCGCGCCCATCTTCGTCGTGCTCGCCGTCGTCGGCATCATCTACGGGGCGCTGGTGGCGATGGTGCAGCCGGACGTGAAGCGGCTGGTGGCCTACTCGTCCGTGAGCCACATGGGCTTCGTCGTGCTCGGCATGTTCAGCTTCACCGAGTGGGGCATGCAGGGCGCGCTCTACCAGATGCTCAACCACGGCGTCTCGACCGGCGCGCTCTTCCTCCTCGTCGGCATGATCTACGAGCGGCGGCACACGCGCATGATCTCGGAGTTCGGCGGCCTGTCGAAGCCGATGCCGCTCTTCGCCACGCTCTTCGTCTTCACGACGCTCTCGTCCATCGGGCTGCCGCTCCTCAACGGCTTCGTGGGCGAGTTCCTCATCATGTTCGGCTTCTGGAACTCCGACCCGGCCGTGCACAACGTCGGGCGCTCGTGGGTCGTGACGATGCTGGCGGCGACGGGCGTCATCTGGGCGGCCGTCTACATGCTCTGGATGTTGCAGCGCGTGCTCTTCGGGCGCGTGACGAACCCCGCGAACCGCCGGCTCGCGGACTTGAACTGGCGCGAGGTCGGCCTGCTCACGCCGCTCCTCGTGCTGATGCTCTACATGGGCGCCTACCCGCGCCCGTTCCTCGCGCGCTCGCGCGCGAGCGTCGAGAGCGTGCGCGCGCGCGTCGCAGCCCCCGCGCAGGGCGGCTTCCGCGCCGAGGCGCTTGAGAAGAAGTAGCACCCGGGGGTTTTCGGATGAGAAGACTGCTGTTAGCCATCATGGTTCTGACGCTCCTGCCGGCGGCCGCGCGCGCGCAGGAGGGGCGGCCGACGGGGGCCGCGCCGCCCGCGCCCGAGGGCGACGGCTTCCGCCTCAAGGGGCTCGACGGGAAGTTCCACGACACGGCCTCGATGCGCGGCGAGGTGCTGGTCGTCTCGTTCGGCGCGACGTGGTGCGTGCCCTGCGCGTGGGAGCTGGTCGCCATCGAGGAGCTGAAGGAGGAGTACGCGGGCAAGCCCGTGCGCTTCCTCTGGGTCAGCATCGAGGACACGAAGAGGGTGACGAACAACATCCTCAAGTACTACGTCAAAGACCGGAAGCTCTCGCTGACGGTGCTGCGCGACCCGGGCGGCGTGGCGCTGGCGCGCTACGAGCGGACGGGCACGCGCATCCCCGTCCTCGTCTTCTTCGACGCGGAGGGGCGCCTCGCCGCGCCCGTCCACCAGGGGATGACGCAGGAGATCGCGCTCTACAAGAAGATGGTGCGCGAGCGCGTGGACGCGCTCCTCGCCCGGCCCCCGGCGAAGGCGGAGGCCGGGGGGAGATAACTTCCAGGGGGCGGCGCGCGCGGCACCCCGCGCGCGGCCGGCCGAAGAGTTGGACACAATGACATTCAGCCTTGCCGTCACGCCGACCGCGCCCGAGAACATGAGCTTCGGGATACTGCTGCCCGAGCTGATCCTCTCGGTCACGGGCGTCCTCGTCATGCTCGTCGACGCCTTCGCGCGCCGCGCCAACCAGCGCTGGTTGACGGGCGGGCTCTCGCTCGCGGGGCTGGCCGCCGCGGCCGCCGCGACCGTCTGGCTCTGGGGCTCGGCCGACGCCTCCGCGGCCTCCTCGGCGTGGAACAAGATGGTCGTGCTCGACCCGCTGCGGCTCTCCTTCACGCTGGTCTTCGTCGTCGTGGCGGCGCTGACGGTGCTCGTCTCGATGATCTGGGTCGAGTGGGAGGGGCTGCCCGCGGGCGAGTTCCACACGCTGCTCCTGTTCGCCACCGTCGGGATGATGCTGATGGCGGCGGGCAACGACCTCGTGATGATCTTCCTCGGGCTGGAGATTCTCTCCATCGCGACCTACGTGATGGCAGGCTTCCGCCGCAGCGACGTGCGCTCGAACGAGTCTTCGCTCAAGTACTTCATCCTCGGCTCGTTCTCGTCGGCCTTCCTGCTCTTCGGCATCGCGCTCATCTACGGCGCGACGGCGAAGGTGATACCGGCGGGGGCGGCCGCCGCCGCGGGCGCGCCCGTGCCGCAGGCCGTGCTGGCCGGCACGACCAACATCGGCGAGATAGCCGAGCGCATCAACGACAGCCTCTACCCGCCGCTCCTCTTCGCCGGCGCGGCGATGCTGCTCATCGGCTTCGCCTTCAAGGTCGCGCTCGCGCCCTTCCACGTCTGGACGCCCGACGTGTACGAGGGCGCGCCCACGCCCGTCACGGCCTTCATGGCGGCGGGGCCGAAGGCGGCCGGGTTCGCCGGCTTCATGCGCGTCTTCCTCTTCGCCTTCCCGCTGGTCGCGGCCGCGGCGCAGTCGAAGGCCAACACGGGCGCGCAGCTCCATGCGGCGTGGCTCGGCGCGCTGTGGCTGCTGGCCATCCTGACGATGTCGGTCGGCAACGTCGTCGCGCTCGTGCAGACGAACGTCAAGCGGATGCTCGCCTACTCCTCAATCGCGCACGCGGGCTACGCGCTCGTCGGGTTCGTCGCCGCGGGCGCGGCCGACGCCTCCCGGCAGGGGGACGCGGTGGCGGCGGTCGTCTTCTACCTGCTCGTCTACGCGATCATGAACCTCGGCGCGTTCGCCGTCGTCACGCTCGTCGCGCGCAGCGGCGACCGCCGCACGGACGTGGAGGACTACCGCGGCATCGGCTTCGAGTCGCCAGCGCTCTCGCTCTCGCTCTCGCTCTTCCTCCTGAGCCTGCTCGGGGTGCCGCTGACGGCCGGCTTCATGGGCAAGGTCGTGGTCTTCAGCGAGGCGCTGGGGCAGGGCTACTGGTGGCTCGTCGTCATCGGCGTGCTAAACACGGCGATTTCTGTATACTATTACCTGCGGCTCGTCGTCGTGATGTTCTTCCGCGAGCGCACGACCGAGTGGCGGCGCCCGCGCATCCCCGTGAGCGTGGCGCTCGTACTGGTTCTGACCGCGGCCGGCGTGCTCTACCTCGGGCTCTTCCCCGGCCGGGTCATCGACGCCTTCCGCGCCGCGCAGTGGAACGTGGTCTCGTCTCTGCGGCGCTGAAGGGGCGGGGCCGCCGCGGGGCGGCCGCGCCGGAGCGCAAGCGAGATGAGAGCCGCGACCGAGAAAGCCCCCGACGCCGCGACCGCGCCGCAGCCCGCGCGCCATTCGGTCGCGCCGCGCCCCGGCTCGGTCGAGGGTCTGGTCGCGGGGTTGAAAGACGAACTCGGCGGGGAGTGGCCGCCGCGCCTCTACCGCGAGCGCGTGCTGACGCTGCGGACGCGCTCGCACAAGGTGCCGGCGGCGCAGAAGAACGCCGCGGTCGAGGTGCAGCACACGCTGCTCGGCATCGAGCTGAAGGTCGGCCGCCGACGCCTCTCCTGCCCCGACCTCGCGACGGCGCGCTACCTCTCGGTCTTCGCGCGCGCGGGCGTCTCGGAGGTCGCAGTCCCCTACGACATCACGAAGATTTCGCGGCTCGCCGACGAGCTGGAGTCGGCCTGGCAGCGCCTGCTCCTGCTGACCGAGCACCGCGCGCGGGGGCGCGCCGGCTCCTTCCGCACGCGCCTGCGGACGGCGGCGCTGAAGGAAGTGAAGAGGGAGATCGAGGAGGCGGGCGCGGGCACGGCCGTGCCCGCCTTCAACCAGAACACCCGGCAGCGCCCGCAGCGCATCTAAACGGCATTCGAACGAGGGGGTCGCGACTTCAGAACGATGACGCCAGAGACAATCCACCAAGCCCCGGAGGAGGAGCAGTTCGACTCGCTCCCCTTCCCTTACACGCAGCGCCCCTACTGCCCCTACGAGCCCGTGGAGAAGCGCATCAAGCGGATCCGCGTCCTCGTCGTCAACGACCTGCTGCGCGACGAGGCGGACCTCTCGGACGTGGCGCGCCGCGAGTGGGGCGAGTCGGCCGCCGCGAAGCTGGAGCGCGAGCGCTACGTCTCGGGGCTCGCCATCGACAACATCGTCAACAACATCAAGCGGCTGGTCGAGGAGCCCGAGGTCGAGGTCGCGCACCTCTCGGAGGCGGCCGAGGCGGCCGGGAGGTTCCGCCCCGAGGCCGTGGTGCTCTCGGGCACGCTCTCGGACTTCGACTACTACGACCCTGAGATGCTCCGCCGCTTCGCCGCGTGGGCGGTGAAGACGGCGACGCCGATCCTCGCCATCTGCGGCGGCCACCAGCTCATCGGCCTCTGCTTCGGCGTACCTTGCGTCACGCTCGACAACGCGGAGCCGGGCGAGCGGCGCGAGGGGCGCAACTACGAGTACCAGTACCGCTTCATACGCATCACCGACCCGGCAGACCCCATCTTCCGCGGCATACGCGACCGCGAAGAGGGCGTGTGGCAGGACTACACGACCGAGGGCGACATCCTGCGCGTCTGGCAGAACCACGGCCTCCAGCTCCCGCGCGTGCCCGAGGGCTTCAAGCTCCTCGCCACGTCCTACCTGTGCAAGAACCAGATGATGGTCAAGCGCGCGGACGGCCAGCTCATCTACACCGTGCAGTTCCACCTGGAGAAGTCGTTCCAGGACCTGACGGGCAGCCTCCAGCGCATCAACCCGAACCTCCCGCCCGAGGAGCGCAAGCGCCTGCTGCGCGAGGAGGCTTCGAGCCGCACGCTCTGGGCGCACCCGAACGAGTCGCGCGACGGCCGCCTGCTCTTCGAGAACTTCCTGCTCCTCGCGCTCGAACACAACCGCCGCGACGCCTAGCCGGCGCCGGCCCCCGCCGCCCCCCGCAATGACGACGCTGCTCATCCTGGCCGCCGCCATCTTCCTGATGGCGGCGCTTTACTCTTCGGTCGGGCACGCGGGCGCGTCCGGCTACCTGGCGGCGCTGGCGCTCGCCGGGACGCCGCCGGCCGTGATGAAGCCGACCGCGCTCACTTTGAACATCCTCGTCGCGCTCGTCGCGACCGTCAGGTTCTACCGCGCGGGCTACTTCTCCTGGCGCGTGCTGCTGCCCTTCGCGCTCAGCTCCGTCCCCTTCGCCTTCCTCGGCGGCGCTCTGACCCTGCCCGGCTCGGTCTACCAGAGGCTGGTCGGGGCGGCGCTCCTCTTCGCGGCCTTCAGGCTGTGGATGCGCGCGGCGGCGCGCGCCGACTCGGGGGCGAAGCCCGCGCCGCTGCCGGCGGCGGTCGCGCTCGGCGCGGGGATAGGGCTGCTGTCGGGGATGACGGGCGTGGGCGGGGGCATCTTTTTGAGCCCCGTACTGCTGCTCGCCGGCTGGGCCGAGACGCGGCAGGCTTCGGGCGTCGCGGCGGCCTTCATCCTCGTCAACTCCGCGGCGGGGCTGGCCGGACACGTGGCGGGCGTGGCGAGCGTGCCCGACTCGATATACCTCTGGGGCGCGGCGGCGGTCGCGGGCGGGCTGGTGGGCACGGAACTGGGGCGGCGGAGGCTGGCGACGGTCACGCTCCGCCGCGTCCTCTCGGCGGTGCTCGTCGTCGCGGGGGCGAAGATGATTCTGAGCTAGCCCCGGCTAGTCCTGCCACCGGTCGGGGACGTTCTCGACGGTCAGTTCCATCAGGCGGTCGACGACCGCCTTGAGGTCGCCGGTCTCGGCGAAGACGCGCTTCTGCTCGTCGGCCGAGGTGCCGCGCTCCAGGATGGTGTGGATGTGCTCGACCTCGCTGCGCGACTCCAGCTCGTCCAGCACGGGGTCCACGAAGTCGAGCAGCTCGCGGATGAGGTCGCGCGTCGGCACCTCCTTCTGCTTGCCGAAGTCGATCATCTTCCCCTCCAGCCCGTAGCGCACCGCGCGCCACTTGTTCTCCTGGATGAGCATCCGGCGGTAGAGGCGGAAGCCGAGGTTCTTGTCGATCAGCTTGTCGAGCCGCGCGACGATGGCCTGGAAGAGCGCCGTGATGGCGACGGTGTCGTCCACGCGCGTCGGGATGTCGCAGACGCGGAACTCAAGCGTGGGGAAGAACGGGTGCGGGCGCACGTCCCACCAGACCTTCTTCGGGCCGCTGATGGAGTTCGTGTCAAGGAGCAGCTTCACGTAGCGCTGGAACGAGGCGTAGGTGTCGAAGTGGTCGGGGATGTCCGTGCGCGGGAACTTCTTGAAGACCTCGCAGCGGTAGGACTTGAGCCCGGTGTCGATGCCGAGCCAGAAGGGCGAGGAGGTCGAGAGCGCGAGCACGTGCGGCAGGAAGTAGCGCGCCGCGTTCATGATGTGAATCTGGCGGTCGCGGTCGGGGATGCCGACGTGGACGTGCAGGCCGAAGATGAGGAGCGAGCGCGCGACCATCTGCAACTCCTCGATGAGGAGCTTGTAGTGCGGGTCGTCGTAGATGAGCTGCTCCTTCCACTGCGAGATGGGGTGGGTCGAGGCGGCGACTATCGCCAGCCCGTTCTTGCGCGCGAGCGACGAGACGATGGAGCGCAGGCGCGTGATGTCGCGGCGCGCCTCGCGGATGTCGCGGCAGACGCCCGTGCCCACCTCGACCTGCGCCTGCATCATCTCGGGCTTGACCTGCTCGCCGAGCATCATCTTGCCCTCTTCGAGCATCTCGGAGACGTGCGACTTCAGCTCGCGCGTCTGCGGGTCTACGATCTGGAACTCCTCCTCGATGCCCAGCGTGTATTTTTCTTCCGGCGTCATCGGTCAACTCTCCGCTCCGGCCCTTCGCCGGCCCTTCAGCGCCCCTTGAGCGCGGCTTCGAGGTGCGCGCGGTCTTCGTCCGAAAGCCCCTGGAAGGTCACGCCGACGCCGCGCCCCGGGTTGCTGTAGACGACCTCGCCGTTGCAGACCACGTCGTGCCCCTCAAGGGGCAGCCGCAGCGTGAGCACGGCGCCCTCGGGTATCTCGGCCTGCGTGTTCATGTAGAGGCCGCCCGGGCTGATGTCCTGCGAGCTGGCGACGCCCGTCAGGTCGGCGCCGTTGAAGAAGACGTCGATGATGAGCCGCGAGCGCTCGTACCGACGGCGCTCCTCGTGCGGCTCCTGGCTGTTGACAAAGTTCATCGCTTCCGGCTCCTTGCTGCTTTCGCGCCCGCCCTACCCCTTCCGGCCGATGACGAAGGTCGGCACCATCCCGCCGCCCGCCGAGACGTTCGCCAGCTCGGTCGAGGACAGGCGCGTGAAGGCCGACCCCACCCGGCCGTTGTAGAGCAGCGGGTCGAGGTCTACGAGCTGCTCGGCGAAGACGACCGACCCGTCGTCCGAGAGCGCCGGGAAGGTCTCGCGCGCGGTCTTGACGCGCTCCTGCACGAGGTAGTCGCCGTCCGCGAGCGCGGCGCGCAGCGCCTCCTCCCACGCCGCCTGGTCGTTCATCCAGCCGATGTAGATGCCGTGCCCGCCGTAGTCGTCGTTCGGCTTGAGGACGAGGGTGGCGCTGTTCCGGCTCACGTAGTCGAGCAGGTCTACCTGCGCGCCGCCCTTCTCGGCCTTGCCCTCGCGCACCTTGCGCGTCCAGGGGACGTGGCGCGAGACGGCCTCGCGCTCCCCGGCCGTGAAGAGGCGCGCGTGGCGCGGGTCGGTCAGCACGGCGAAGAGCGCCTTCTTGTGAATCATCTTCGAGCGGAAGTTGTTGACCATGCAGACGGCGCCCGCGCGGCAGGCTTCCAGGAGCGCCGGGTGCTCGCGCATGACGGGCAGGTACTCGTTGACGAGCAGCCGCTTGTAGACGATGTCTATCTCGAACTCGCCGCACCGGAGGCGGCCGCCCGAGAACTCCAGCTCGTCGGGCGAGCAGATGGCCGAAGGGTGCCCCCGCGACTCGAAGTACTCGCGGAACAGCTCGAACTCCTTCTGCGTCGGCAGTCCCTTCAGGTCGACGATGGCGATCGACGGCGCGCGCGCGGGGCTGCCGCCCGAGAACTCGCGGTAGGCTTCGAGGAGCGTTTCGAGCAGGAGCGGGCGGCCGTGGAACCGCCGCAGCGCGTAGCGCTCGCCGAAGCGGCGCATGACGGGGAGGCCGGAGAAGATTTCGAAGGCGGCGTCGGCGTAGGCGATGCCGGCCGGGCTCTCGCCGTTCAGCTCGACGAAGCTGAAGGCGTCCGCGGTGAGGAACGAGTCGAGGCGCGCCGTCGGCGAGACGGCGCGGTAGCCGGGGTCGATGCTCACCAGCTCGCGCTCGACCTCGGTAACGCCCAGCTCGTCGAGGATGGACTCGTCGGCGACGGCCGCGTCCTTCACCTTCTGGATGGCCGACCAGACCGTCTCGCAGACGCGCGTCACGCGCGCGAAGTCCTCCTCGGTGACGAAGTGCGGGCGCAGGTAGGGCGAGAGCCGGCGCCCGCCGAAGATGAGCTTGGAGCGCTCCAGCCCCTCGTCGAGCATCCGGCGCGAGGACTCGGCGACCTCACCCTCTTCGAGGAGCTGGTGGTAGAACTCGACGGCCTCTTGCAGCATGGCTGTTTGAGAGCTTCCCTGTCTTTATTGAAACGAGCGGCGAGACAAGAGTAGCACAGATGCGGGCGGGTTTGGAAAAAGCGCGGGCGCGCGGGCCGGGGGGAAATAATTAACGGCCGGGACGCGTCCCGGCCGTTCGACAGTCCTTACCCTTAAGCCCCGCCGGGAGAGGCTAGCGCCGCGGCGCGGCTCCGGCGGCGGGGGTGAAGCTGACGATGAGGCGGCGCCCTTCGCGGACGATGCCGAGCGAGAGGGGCGCGGCCTCCGGGGCCACCAGCAGGCGCAACAGCTCGGCGCGGTCGAGCGGGGCGCTGTTGACCGTCTCTATCACGTCGCCGGCGCGGAGGCTGCTCGCCGCGGCGGGCGTCTCGGGGCGGACGTTGACGACGAGCAGTCCGCCCTGCGCGCCGAAGCGTGCGGCGCCGCGCGGCGTCAGGCCGACGGTGCTGAGCCCGAGGCTTTGCAGCGGCGCCGCCAGGTCGAAAGGCCCTTTGAGCCGCGGCAGCACGTCCACGCCGCCGAACGGGCGCCGGCGCGCGACGGCGGCGCGCTCGGCGGCCTCCCTCATCTGCTCCGTGCCGCTCTTCAACTCTAGCTGCAACTCGCGCAGGCGCGCCCGGAGGGCTTCCGCCTGCGCCCTTTCGGCGGGCGTCGAGGTGGGGACCGTCACGCCGCGCAGTTCGTCCTCGGCCCTCGACACCTCGCGCGCCAGCGCCGCGACGCGCTCGAACGCCGCGCTCTGCTCGGCGTAGGCGGTGGCGAGCGCGGGGTTGTTCACGCCCTTCAACTCCACGGAGACCTTGAACGGCTCGCTGCGCAGCGCGCGCCACACCGTCAGGTCGAGGGTCGAGCCGACGGTCGCCTCCCTCAGATTCTTTGAGAAGTCTTCGATGTTGCGCACCTCGCGCGGGCCGACGCCCGCGATGAGGTCGCCGGGCCTGAGCCCGGCCTGCGCCGCGGGCGAGCCGGGGACGACCGAGTTCAGCAGGACGCCCTGCCGCCGCTCGATGAGCGGCCCCGCCGTCTCGCGCGGCCAGCCGAGCCCGACCCATGCGTCGAGCCGCGACTGCGACGCCGCCTCGGCGCGCGCGCCGAGCCAGACCTGCGGCACGCTCCCGCGCAGCTTCAGCACGCGGTCGCACGCCTCGCGGACGACCGCCATCGGCACTATCTGCGCCTCGCCCGCGCGCGTCTGCGAGACGATGCCGACGACCTCGCCCAGCTCGTTGGCCGCGACGGCGCCCGTCCACTGCGGCGACACGTCGGCGCGCGCCACGACGCGCGACGGCCTGTCGGAAGCGCCGCGGCTGACCTGCGTCAGCAGCCCGTCCTTCTGTTCGATGCTCAGGAAGATGAAGCCGGGCGTGGCCTGCGGCGCGGCGCGCGAGCCGGGCGCGGGCGCGGGCGCGTAGAGCCGGACGCGCTGGCCGACGGTCGGGTCTTCCGTGTCGCCCTCCGCCCCGGCCGGGCCGGCCGGCAGCAGGCGGTCTTTCGCTTCGAGCAGCGTGAGCCCGGTCGAAGAGTCGAGCCCGACGAACTTCGCCTCGACGTGGCGGCCGTCCGCCGTGACGAGCGTGTACTCGGGCTCGGGCGCGCGCGCGGCCGCGGGCGTCGCGCCCCCGCCGAAGAAGGCCGGCGGCGCGGGCGGCACCGAGAACGCTTCGACCTCGACCTCGGCCTGCGGCAGCCGCGCCACGACGCTGCGGCCGTCGTCGTAGATGTAGCCGGCGACGATGTTTGTGTGCGCGTCCGCCGCCGAAGGAAACTCGTCGAGTTCGAGCACGGGCCCGCCGCTGGCGGCGAGCCACGCGAGCAGCTTCCAGCCGCTCATGCGGTGCACGACCGTCACGACCTCGCGCGGGGGCACGACGGGCGCGGGCGGCGCGGCCGCGGCCCGCGTCGCGGCGGGCTGCGCGGGCGCGCGGGGCGCGACCTGCGCGGGCGCCCTCGGCGCGGCCGGGGCCGCCGGTGCGGCGGGAGCCGTGCGCGGCGCGCCCTGGGGCGCGGAAGTTTCGGGGGCGGCGGCGGGGGGCATCGGCGTCTGCCTGGCGGCCGCCGCCGCCGGAAGTATCGCGCAGGCCAGCAGGAGCGCTCCGCTCACGGCGCGCACGCGCGAAAGCCCCGCACGGATTTGGTCAGGATAAAGCATTGACCTACTACCAGACCCCCTCGTTCTCCGTCGCGGCCTGCCGCCGCGGCGCGCCTTGGCGCGCGATAAGCTCCTGCGAGCCGAAGCTCACGGCGCGCATCGGCACGACGCGCCCGGCGCCGCGCTCGTCCCTGAGAATCATGCGCAGCGGCTCGGCCGGCGCCGTCAGAGTGATGACCCTCTGCCCGTTGATGACGGGCGCGCCCCACGCGCTGGTGATGATGGTGTTCTGCCGGGCGGCCGCGCGCGCCTCGGACTTCGCGGCCACCTCCCTCGCGCGAACCGCGGGCGCGCGCCGCACCTGCACGCGGGGGCCGGAGGCCAGAAGAATACGGCCCGGCGCGGGCGGCGTGACTTCTACGGCGACCCGCTCCGCCCCGGCCTCGCTCGCTTCGGGCGCGGCCGGGCCCTCGGCGGGCGCCGCGTCCTGCGCGGCCACGGCGGCGGCGGCCGGCGCCCCCGAAGAGACCGGCCGCGAAGCCCGGTTGAAGTAGAGCGCCGCCGAGAAGACGAGGAAGCACACGGCGGCCGCGACCGGCGCGAAGGCGTAGACGAGGCGGAGCCCGCGCAGCGGCGCGCGCCGCCCCCCGGCCTTCGACGCCGCCATGCGCGCGCGCAGTCGGAACTCGAAGTCGGGCGGCGCCTCGACCCTGCCGAGCCCTCCGACGAGCCGGCGCAGGCTCTCGCGCCCGCGCAACTCCTCGCCGCACGCGCGGCACGCGGCGGCGTGCGCGGCGCCCGCGCCGCTCAGCGCGCGGCCGTCGGCCGCCCCCTCTATCTCACCCCTGAAAACTTTGCAGTCGGACATAAAGCACTTCCTTACAGGTACGCGCGCAGCTTGTCGCGCAGGAACGTCCGCGCGCGGTTGATGCGCGACTTCACGGTGCCCTCGTTCATCCCGAGGATGTGTGCGATCTCTTCGTAGCTGCGCTCCTCCACGTCGCGCAGCACGAGCGGCGCACGGTACTTCTCGGGGAGCGTCGCGATGGCGCGCGCCACGGCCGCGCGCCTCTCGCCCTCCGCCAGCGTCACGTCCTGGAGCGGCACCGTGTCCGGCATCTCCAGCTCGCAGGAGTCCGAGGCCGACTCGCGCTCTTGGAAGAAGGAGCTGAGCGAGACCAGGCGGCGGCGCTTGCGGCGGCGCAGTTCCGAGATCGCCAGGTTCGTGGCGATGCGGTAGATGTAGGTCGAGAACGCGTAGCTCGTCTGGTAGCGCTCGGCCGCCGCGTAGACCCGCATGAACGTCTCCTGCGCCAGATCGACCGCGAGGTCGTAGTCGTTCGTCATGCGGTAGACGTAGTTCGTGATCTGGTTGCGGTAGCGTCGCACTATCTCGGCGAAGGCCGTGCCGTCGCCCGCCTTCGTCGCCTCCAGCAGCCGGTGGTCGGTCATCTCGCCCACGGGCTCCTCGGCGCGCACCGGCGCCCCCGCCGAGGCGACGGAGTAGACGAGTTCGTCGGTTGTCGAGATCGCGCTCATCCGGGAAAGTGGGGCCCTGGCCGACAGCCTTTTCGGGCGCCGGGGCGGAAGCGTCCTCGCGCCCCGTTCGCGCCTTGCGTCCGGCCGTGCGCCGCGCGCGAAAATTATACACCCCGCCCGGCCAGACTCGCCCGGTTACACGCGCCCCGGCACGGCCGGGTTCCAAAAACCGCGGGCGAGATTTTGCCGCCCCCCGCCCCGCCCGCCGGTGCTATAATGCCGCCTCATTCGTCCGCCGCCGGGCTCTTTCATTTCAACGCCGGCGCCGCGGGGCGGTTCGCCCCCGCGAAGTCTTCATCGGTCTTACCCGTCCGCCGCAGGCCATGCCCAAAGAGATCAGGAAGCACCAGACTGTCCTCGAAGCGATACGCAGCGTGGACATCATCTCCGAACTGCTCGAAAAGCACGACGGGCACTTCAAGCACGAGCTCGACCTCGAAGTCATCGCCTACGGGCGCAACTACAACGGCAAGAAGGTCGGCCCTTACGTCCGCCTCTACGAGTACGGCGACGGCGAGGAGGTCGTGCGCGAGGGCGACTGGGGCGGCAACACCTTCTACATCACGGTCGGCGGCAGCCTCGACGTTTACGTGCGCGACCGCGACTCGGGCGAAGACCGCAAGGTGGGCGAGATTCCGCCCGGCGTCAGCTTCGGCGAGATGTCCGTGCTGGCGGGCGTCCCGCGCAACGCCACGGTGCGCGCGCCCGCCGGGTCGGGCGCGCGGGTGCTCGAAGTCACGCGCCCGGCGCTCCGGCTGCTGCGCAAGCTCCCGAAGTTCGGCCAGATGCTCGACGCCAACTACCGCAAGCACGGCCTGAGCCGGACGCTCATCGACGTGAGCCAGGCGGCCGAGGGCGCGTTCGACCCGGCGCTGATCGAACGCCTGGGCAGGTCGGCGCGCTTCATGGTCTACGCCAAGCACCACGTCCTCTTCCGCGAGGGCGAGACGGTCGACCGCGTCGTCTTCATCAAGAACGGATGGGTCAGGCGCGTGCGCGGCCTCGGCTTCGCCGGGACGCTCGGCGAGCTGAGAGTCGAGGGTCTGCCGGAGGACGTGGGCGTGGACTTCCTCGGCGCGGGCAACTGCCTCGGGCTCGAAGGCGTGGAGCGCGACCGCCACTGGGGCTACACGGCCGTCGTGTTGCAGCGCACCGAGGTGTTGGAGGTGGCGATGCCGCCGCTGCGCGCGGACGCGGCGCTGCGCGAGACGCTGCTGCGCGCCTTCTCCGGGTTCTCGCTGGCGGACGACGACGTGGCCGTCTCCTCGCGCCTCGACCGGCGCCTCGTCAACGCCACCGAGCGCGAGATCGCGACGGGCGTCGTGGACGGCACGAACCTGCTCGTGATGGACATGGACAAGTGCGTGCGGTGCGGCAACTGCTCGATGGCCTGCCACCAGGTGCACGGGCAGTCGCGCCTGCTGCGCCGCGGCATCCACATCGAGCGGCCGAAGGACTACGGCGGCGTCTCGGGCGAAAAGGTTCTCGTCCCCTCGGTCTGCATGCACTGCCAGGACCCGGAGTGCCTGACGGGGTGCCCGACGGGCGCCATCGGCCGCTTCGGCAACGGCCAGATAGACATCGACCCGAAGACCTGCATCGGCTGCGGCGACTGCGCCACGCAGTGCCCATACAACGCCATCACGATGATCCCGCGCAAGCCGGAGGCGCCGAAGCCGCCGGCCTTCGCGGGCAGGCTCAAGGGCTGGCTGAGCCTCGCGCCCGAGACGCCGCCGCAGCCCGTGACGGCGACCGAGAACCTTCTGGCGACGAAGTGCAACCTCTGCGCGAACACGCCGCTCAACCCCCCGGGCGCGAAGACTCAAGCCTTCTCGTGCCAGGAGAACTGCCCGACGGGCGCGCTCGTGCGCGTCAACCCGCGCGAGTATTTCGCGGAGGTGAACGGGCGCATCGGGCTCGTCTTCCGCGACCAGACGCACGCCATCGGGCGCAACATCCACCGGCGCGACCCGGCCGCCACGCTCTGGCACGTCTTCGGCGTCCTGCTCGTCGTCGCGCTGACGGCGGGGACGGTCTGGGCGCTCGAACGCTTCGGGATGGACGAGCCGCTCGGCGGCACGTGGCTGACGGTGCGCTGGGCGACGGGGCTCGTGGGGCTCGGCGGCGTCGCGGCGGTGATGACCTACCCGCTGCGGAAGCAGGTCTACCGCAGGCGCGCGGGCGCGCTGCGCTACTGGATGCTGATGCACGTCTACGCGGGCGTGGCGGCGGGGCTGGTGCTGCTGCTGCACGGCGGGAGGACGACGGGCGGCCTGCTGACCTCGCTGCTGATGGTCTCGTTCGACGCCGTCGTCGTCACGGGGCTCTTCGGCGTCCTCGTCTACCTCGTCGCGCCGCGCGTGATGACGAGCATCGAGGGCGAGCCGCTGCTCGTCGAAGACCTGCGCGCCCGCCGCGACGAGCTGCGCGAGACGCTCGCCGACATCGGCCAGCGCGGCGGCCCGGAGCTGCGCGAGTTCATCCGCCGCAAGGTGCGCGGCCGCGTCTTCTCGTTCCGCTACCTGCTGCGCCAGTACCTCAGGCGGGAGGAGCTGACCGCGCTGCTCGCGGCCGCGCGCGAGACCTACGAGGCCGAGGCGCGCTCGCTCGACCCCGACTCGCGCCAGCTCCTCCTCGAAGCCGTCGAGGCGACGGTCACGCTCCGCCGCGCCGACTCGCTCGTCTACCTCCACCAGCTCTTGAAGCTCTGGCTCGCGCCGCACGTCGTCGCGACCGCCCTGATGCTCGCGCTGATGCTCGTCCACGTCGTCCAGGTCGTCCTCTTCGCGTTGCGCTGAAGAAGCTTATGCAGACACAGGCCAGCAAGTTCCGCATCGTGCGCGAGGACTTGAACGTAGACCCCGCCGCGCTCGTCACAGACGGCCTGCGCATCGGCCGCCTGCCGGGCTGCGAGCTGGTCTTGAACCACCCCTCGGTCTCGCGCCTGCACGCGGGGGTGACCCCGGCCGCCGGCCGCTACTACCTCTACAACTTCAGCAGCTCCAGCGGCACGACGCTCAACGGCCGCGTCGTCGCCAAGGAGTCGGGCGAGGTGCTGGCCGACGGCGACGTGATCCAGATCGGCCCCTTCTTCCTCGACGTGACGCGCGACGGCGACACGCTGGAACTTAAAGTCTCGCTCGCCGTCGCCACCAACGTCTCGGACGCCGAGAACCGCGTCGAGGCGCCCACGGGCCCGTCGCCCTTCCGCCGGCCGGGCGCGCGCGAGAGCGCAGAGCTGGCCGGGCTCTCGCAGGCGCTCAACGTCTTCTGGGAGAAGCGCAAGCGCGAGGCCGGCAAGGTGCGCGCCGGCTCGCCGCTGCGCCCGCAAAAGCCGCAGCGCGTGCTCGGCAAGGCGCGCTTCAACTGGACGCCGACGCGCGACCTCGTGCGCCCCTGGCCCGCCTCCCTCTTCGTCTGGGGCGCGGTGCTCGTCGCCGCCTTCTCCGTCGTCGCCGCCTACGTCTACGCCGAGGCGTACGCGCCCGCGCCCGTCTCCGCCGGCCACGCCGCGCGCGAGCTGCGCGCCGAGCCAGCCATCGCCGCCCGCCCCAACGCCGGCAGTTGCACCACCTGCCATTCCGTGCGCGGCAGCCTCGACTCGAACTGCGCCTCGTGCCACCAGGCCGCGGGCTTCAAGGCCACGGTCACCGAGCCGCACGCGCGCGCCGGCATCGGCTGCACCGCCTGCCACGTCGAGCACCAGGGCACGGAGTTCCGCCCCGCGACCGCGAGCCTACAGACCTGCACCGCCTGCCACAGCGACTCGAACGGGAGAACTTACAACGGCTCCGCCGTCCGCACCCCGCACGGCGGCACCTTCGGCTACCCCGTAGCGGACGGCAGATGGGTCTGGAAGGGTCTGGCCGAGGACGAGTGGCGGCAGAAGCCCGAGCAGGTGCGCAAGCTCGCGCACGCCGTGAGCGGCGCGCTCGGCGCGGGCCCGGGCGCCGCGGCCGTGCGCGACCCCGAAGACATGCGCCGCAGCGCCGAGTACCACGCGCTGCACCTGCACCGCGTCAGGCTGGCGGGCGGGCTCGCCGGCAACCGCGAGGGCGAGGTCTCGTGCTCCACCTGCCACAAGAACTTCAGCCCCATCGACCGCGAGACGCCGCGCCGCACCTGCGCCGCCTGCCACGGCGGCGACCCCGGCGGCAAGTTCGAGCGCATCCTCGCCGGCGACAGGCCGAACTGCATCTCGTGCCACGTCCAGCACCCGCTGGCGCGGCGCGAGTGGGGGCGCTCTCTCCTGAACGACCTTTCGGCGGCGGCGCCGGACATTCCGCACACCACGGGACGATGAAGAGATCACAGCTACTCGTCATCCTCGCGCTGCTGGCGCTGCTGGCGGCCGTCAACCTCTGGACGAGCGACCCGAGCAAGAGCTTCTTCGGCGGGCTGCCCTGGTGGGGGTGGGCCGGGACGGGGCTCTTCATGCTGGTCGCCGGCGTCGCCTTCGCCCTGCGCGACTCGCGCCGCGCGCGCCTGCTCCTCGAAGAGCCGCTCCCGCCCAGCCCCGAGGAGGACGACGGCCGCATCAGGCTCACGAAGGAGCAGTTGGAGAAGTACGACCCGGACGGCCCCCCCTACCCGCACCCCGTGGTCATCGCCGAGCGCTGCATCGGCTGCCACGCCTGCGTGGACGCCTGCCCGCACGACGTGCTCGCCATCGTCAACGGCATCGCCACGCCCGTCGCGCGCGACCAGTGCATGGAGGACACGGCCTGCCAGGTCGAGTGCCCCGTCAACCCGAAGGCGTGCATCGTCGTCAACACCACTAAGAAGATTCCGCCGCGCAAGGTGCCCGCGCGCGACGCGCGCTTCATGACGGACGTGCCCGGCTGCTTCATCGTCGGCGACGTCTCGGGCACGCCGCTCATCAAGAACGCGACCAACGAGGGCTCGGACTGCGTCGCGTCCATCCACGAAGAACTCCGCAACGGCGCGCCGCCCGAGACGAAGGCGGACGTGGAGGTCGTCATCGTCGGCGTCGGCCCCGCCGGCCTCTCGGCCGCCATCACCGCCGAGCGGCTCGGCCTCTCCTACGCGGCCGTCGAGCAGGACAGGGTGCTCGCGACCATCGAGGCGTACCCGGCCAACAAGTACGTCTTCTTCAAGCCCGAGACGATGGAGGCGCGCGGCGGCATCCGCCCCGAGGGCGCGGGGCAGCAGCGCGAGGCGATACTCGAAGGGTGGACGCGCGCGATGCGCGAGACGGGCGTGAAGGTCAACGAGCAGGAGAGCTGCAAGTCTGTGAAGCGTGCGGAGGACGGCGACTACTTCGTCGTCCGCACCGAGCGCGGGCCGGAGAAGAAGCCCGTCACCTACAACGCGCGCCGCGTCGTCCTCGCGCTCGGCAACCGCGGCACGCCGATGAAGCTCAAGGTGCCGGGCGAGGAGCTGAAGGTCACGCGCGACGGCCGCACAGAGGACAAGGTCAAGTACAAGCTGACCGACCCCGAGGCGTACAAGCGCAAGCGCATCGTCGTCGTCGGCGCGGGCAACTCGGCCGTCGAGGCGGCCGTGGACCTTGTGGCGACGCGGCAGGGCGACCGCATCGCCTTCCGCCCCGACTCCGAGATCAACGAGGTGACGCTCGTCATCCGCTCCGACATGAAGAACGACCTCAAGTTCGGCAACAAGCTCCAGGTCTACGACTGCATCGACGAGGGCAAGATCAAGGTCTTCTTCGGCACCTCCATCAAGGAGATACGCGACGGCGAGGTGGTGCTCCAGAACGCGCGCACGCAGGAGGAGAAGGCCACCGTCCCGAACGACTTCGTCTTCGCCATGATCGGCGGCGACCGCCCGACCAAATTCCTCGAATCCATCGGCATCAAGATCGGCTGATTAGCGCGGCGCCGGCCGAGGCGAAAAAGGCCGGCGGCGCGCTCGGTGGTGACTGAGCGCGCCGCCGGCCTTTATCAGAAGGCCCCGTGGAGCCTACGGTTCGTTCAGCCCGTTGTCGGGAATCGGCTTGTGGATGGAGTAGGTGTAGATATCCTCTATCTGCTTGACCTTCCCCTTCGCCTCCGCGTTGTCGGGGTCGAAGCGGAGGACGCGGCGGAAGTCGCCGAGCGCGTATCTGTAGAGCATCGGGTTGCCGGCCGAGTAGTAGAAGTTGCCGCGCTCAAGGTACGCCGCGGCGGCGGCCTTCCTGTCCGCGGGCGTCGCCCGCCCGGCCTTCGCCTTCGCCGCGGCCTTCTCAATCTTTGCGTCCAGTTCCGGCGTCTCGACCGGCGCCTTGGCGGGGGGCGCGGCCGGGCCGGCGCCGGCGCCCTGCCCCGCCTCGCCGCCGTGCGCGGGGGCGACGCCGAGGTTGGCGTTCGCGCTCGGGCCGTGCTGGATGCTCGTCTGCGCGTTGCCGGCGGGCGCGTTCGAGTTGCGGTTGGTGGTGGTGGCGGTCGGGGCGCCCGCGCCGCCGCACGAGGCCGCGAGCGCCGCGGCGGCCGCGACCGCGGTTAGGAGTAAGGGCTTACGCATCTGTTCGGGACTCCCGTCGGATTCTGTTCGCGGGGCGATGATACACAGAAACGCCCGCCGAAGTCACACGCGACCGGCGGGCGTCCTCGTCCTCGTCTTCGGCGGCTCACTTGCCCGTGTGGCACTTGGCGCACTCTTGGCTGGTCGGTGCCGTGGTGAGCTTGCGCTTCGCGGTGGCGTCGTCGTGACAGACGTTGCAGTTGCGGTGGTAAGCCTCTTCGTTGGTCAGCACCGTCGGGTCCGTGTCGCCCTCGTAGGTGACCGCGGGGATGGCGTCGCCGATCTTCGGCTTGTCGCCCTCCTGCGCGTGGCAGGCGCGGCACGTCTCGACCTTCGGCGTCTTGGCGTCCTTGGCCGTCTCGGCCGTGAGCGTCACGGCGCGGTCGGCCGGGTGGGCCGTCTTGAGCGGCGGGTGCTTGGCGGCCTCGGCGGCCGGCTGGTCGGTGTGGTGGCACTCGGCGCAGCCGATTGTCTTCGTGCCGTCGACGCTGTAGTTCTTGGTCGCGTGGTTCAGGTGGCTGAAGGTGACGGCGATGCTCTTGGCCTTGTCCTTCTTGGAGTCGGTCGAGAGCTTGTACTCGTCCTTCGGGGTCTGGCCGGCCTGCGCCGTCAGCGAGGCCGAGCCGGAGCGGA
Organism: Pyrinomonadaceae bacterium; assembly: GCA_036389815.1. Classification (GTDB taxonomy): domain Bacteria; phylum Acidobacteriota; class Blastocatellia; order Pyrinomonadales; family Pyrinomonadaceae; genus QHXN01. Next base: position 19,872 of record DASVWB010000333.1, read on the forward strand.
GGGCCGAGCTGTTGCAGCCGACGACGCACAGGAAGCCTGCGAGCGCGACCGACACGATTAAGAGTTTCATGATTGGTTGTCCCCGGGATTTAACCCGATGTGCCCTGGATTAGAAAGAGCTTCGCGGCGGGAGAGTTTGAAACCCAGCCTGTCAAGAAAGAGCGCCCGTGGCGTCTCTGGGGTGGCCGAATGATAGACGGCGCCCGGAAACCTTGTCAAAGCTTTTTTAGTCCCGGCGCGGCCGGCGGTCTAAAACCGGAAGGTCTGCCCCTGGTGGCAGCGCTTGCAGTCGGCGAAGTCGTCGCCGCCGAAGGCGCGGCGGTTGTCGTGGCAGGTCAGGCAGCTCTGCGCGCGCGCCGAGCCGAAGTGCTGCGACGGCCGCGGCGCGGTGACCTGCCGCCCCTGCCCCGCCCCGGCCCGCACCTGGTGGCAGTCGTCGCAGCCGAGGCGCTGGCGCGCGCCGTGCCCGGCGTGGCTGAAGCTGACGGCGTAGGCGCGCGACGCGGCGGGCGTGCGCGAGTAGCCGCCCCGCGCGTGGCACGTCGCGCACGAAGAGATGTCGCCGCCGCCGGGCGCGCGCGCCCCCGGCGTGTGGCAGGCGTAGCAGTTCTCGTGCGCCGACGCGCCCGCGGGTATCGAGAGCGCGACGCCGCGCCGCGCCGGCCTGTGGCACGAGGCGCAGCCCTGTTCGGGGCGGCCGCCGCCCGACGTGTGGCTCGCGTGGCTGAAGCGCATGTTGAAGCTGGCGAGGCCGGGGAAGGCTTTGAGCGGCGGGTCGCCGCCCTCAAGGCTCGTGTGGCAGTTCGAGCAGAGCGGGCCGCCCGCGGTCAGGAACTCGCGGATGTGGCAGTCCGTGCACGCCTTGTGTCCCGGGAGCCGCGGGCGCGGGGAGTTGTCTACGCGCCCGTGGCACGAGTCGCACGCGAGTTCGGCGTGCTTCGGGGTTGAGTGCGAGAACTTCGTGACGCCGCCCTCCTGCCGCGCCGCGGCCGCGCGCACGAAGCGCGCGGCGTCCGTCCCCGTGGGTGACGCGGGCGACCGCCGGGCGGCCGCGAAGGCGCAGAGCAGCCCGGCCGCGCAGAGCAGCACGAAGACGCGCGCCGCCGCCGCGTGCGCCGCGCGTGACGGCCCTCGCCTTTCGCACGACTTGCTGTCGGCAGCGTCTCTCATTTTCCGGCCGCGTCGAGGTGCGATTGGGGCGGCTTCTCGCGCCCGAGGTTGACGTGACACTTGGTGCACCGGAAGCCGGCGTCGGCGAGCTTCTTGTCCACCTCTTCATTCAGAATCTTCTTCGGCCGCGCGCTGATGTGGCACGAAGAGCCGCCGCCGCAGGAGAGCAGCGGCACCTTCAGCGTCGAGGCGTCGAGCGTGCTGAGCGCGGGGATGCGCGTGTGGCAGGTCGCGCAATCTATGCCGCGGTGGTTCTCCTCGTCGTGCGCGAAGGTGGCCGACTCCCTGCGCAGGAGCTTGCGCAGCGCGAAGGGGTCGCCCGCGTAGCCGAGGCGCGCGGCGAACTGCGCGTCGGCGTCGCGCGCGGCGGCGGACGGCCGCGCGGCGCGCGACCCCGGCGGCAGGAGCTTGTGGCAGCCGGCGCAGTCCGACGAGTAGGGCTTCTCGCCGCCCTCCTGCCAGTGGCAGTTGAAGCAGGACTCGTGCCCCGTCGGCGTCGTCTTCAGCAGGCCGGCGGGAATCGCGTCGGGCGCTGCGCCCGCGGCCTGCGCGGCGGCGGGCGCGGGCGCAGGTGTCGCCGCGGCGCGCGCGCCCTGCGGCGCGTACGTCTCGTGGCAGATGGAGCAACTGTTCGGCTTCGGCCCGGGCTTAGGCGCAGCCTCCTGCCGGAAGGAGGCGCGCGCGAAGCGGAAGCCCCGTGCGTCTTCGGCCGGCTCGTCCAGCCGCGCCATCACGTCCTGATGAACGTCGTGCGGGAAGACGAGCGCGAACTCGCCCGGCCTCGCCTTCGACCTCTCGGAGCGCGCGAAGCTCTCGGCCGGGTTGGCGAAGGGGTGGCGGTCGCCCGCGCGCGGCGAGACGACGGTGTGGCAGACGGAGCAGATGGCGGGGCGCGCGCCCGTGAAGAACTGCCGCCGGTGGCAGTCGAGGCAGGAGGCGTGCTCCGGGTAGTCTGTGATGTCGGGGAAGGCCGCGTCGCGCGCGCGCGCCTGCCGCCAGTTGTCGCTCGGGCTCTTGTGGCAGGACGAGCAGGAGTCCTTGCGGTGCGCCGCGGTCTGGTGCGTGAACCTCGCGTAGTCCACCCGCGGCCGCGCCGGCGCGCGTCGCTGCGCGCGCTGGCGGCGCGTCTGCGGCGCGGCCGACGACGACG
>DASVWB010000334.1:0-8358 GCA_036389815.1 Pyrinomonadaceae bacterium
TCGCCGAACTTCTCGGGGCCCTTGACGGCCTGCACCCAGAGCGAGGCCGAGAACTCGGCGAAGCCCTCGCTCATCCACTGGTCGCGGTACGACTTCCAGCCGACGATGTGCCCCCACCACTGGTGCGCCACCTCGTGCGGCGCGACGTACTCGTAGAAGTCGCCGGTCGCCGACTGCACCGAGTTGGTCGCCATCAGGCGCTGCGTGGAGTCGAGGAAGGCCGTGTAGGGCATGTAGACGAGCGTGGGCCACGCCTGCCCGAAGCCGGCCGCCGGCTGCTGCGTCATGGCGACGCGCGTGTAGGGGAGCCTGCCGAAGAAGGCGTTGTAGATGCGCACGGAGTTCTCGGCGTCGGCGATGACGGAGTCGGCCGCGCCCGTCGTGGACATCGAGCCGTCGGAGGCGGAGAGCCCGCGGATTTCGGGGGCCGCGCCCGGCGTCATCGGCCCGCGCGGGCCGTTGCCGAAGCTCGCCTGGCTCTGCGCGTTGGTCAGCTCCTGGTTGGCGTAGAACTCGATGTTGTACCCGCTGTCCTTGTCGAGCAGCTCCTTCTTCTTGAAGACGCCGTAGTTGAAGCCGGAGACGGCCAGCTCCGTCTGCCCGCTCGACCACTTCGCCACCGAGTAGCCGCCCTCCTCGGCCGCCGCGCCCGCGGGCGCGCCCGTCCCGATGAGCGTCTTGCCCTTCGGGTAGCGGAACGTCATCTCGAAGAGGGCGCGGTCGCCCGACTGCGTGCCGTAGTTGTTCGGGTGCCAGGAGGCGCGCGCCCCCGGGTTGAGCGTGAAGTTGCCGCCGCCGAAGTCGAGCACGGCGCCCGGGCCCTGGTACTCGACCGAGACCTTGTAGCTCCGGCCCGCCTCAAGGGGCTCGGGCCAGATGAGCGCGAAGTCCGCGTCGCGGTCGCGCGCCTCCTGCACGAACTGGAGGTCGCGCCCCTGCTCGTCGCGGACGCGGCCGACGCGCAGGGTCGGGTAGAGCTGGAAGGGCAGCACGCGCGAGCCGGGGACGAGCGGCCGGAAGGTCAGGGTGTCGGTGGCGGCGAGCTGGGTGCCCTTGATGGCGGCGTCTATCTCGTGGCGCGTGATGTCGAAGATGCGGTGGTCTTCGTCGCTCGAAGCCGTGCGCCGCTTGTACTCGTCCGCGAGGTGGAAGGCCGCCCAGTCGCCGCCGTCCGAGACGCCGTAGCTGGAGAGGCGCACCTCCTCGGGCGAGACCTCGGGGATGCCGAGCGGGTCGAGCTCGAAGACGAGCTTCTGGAAGCGGCGCCCCTCGACGTAGGCGACGTAGAAGCCGGGGCGCTCGGGCGTGTAGAGGTCGACGAGCGTGCGCAGCTCCATGTTGGCGCGCAGGCGGCGGCGCAGCAGCTCCTGGTTGTCGCGGAAGGTGTCGCGCGCGCGCTGGCTCTGCGCGCCGCCGGTCGAGAGGCGCGCCTGCGGCGACGCCTTGATCTCCTCGTAGGTCTTGTCGGTGAAGCGCAGCGTGAGGCGCGTGAACTGCTCGGTGACGGAGGGCTCGCCGGTGAAGAGCTTGAGGCTGCGGCGCTCGTGCTCGACGGGCGGCGTCAGGCTGAGTTCGCCCTCGCCGATGAAGACCGCGCCCGTGACGCGCCCCTCGACGGCCGGCAGGAAGTAGACCTCGCCCGAGCGCAGCGTGAAGGTGGCCGCGTCGCGTTTGAGGACGAGGTTCGAGACCTGCGCGTACTCGCCCGTGAAGTCCTGCCCCTGCTGCCGCAGAGCCCTGTAGGTCGGGTCGGAGTTGGGCTTCGGCCCCGAGGCCGTCACCGTCACGGAGGTTTCGAGCGCGGCGACTTCGAGGCGGAAGTCCACCCTCCGCGTCGCCCCCTCGGCGACGGTCTGCCATTCGAGCCGCGCGGGGGTGAAGCCGTCCGCCACGACCTCGACGACGTAGGAGCCGGGCGGGAGCCCAGACACCTTGTACTGCCCCTGCGCGTCCGTCTTAACCGTGGCGACGGGCTCGGCGCCGCCCGCGGCGTAGACGTTGACCGCGGCGCCGACGACGACCGCGCCCTTCGGGTCTGTGACGGTGCCCGCGACCTCGCCGCCCGCGGCGGCGGCGGACGAAGGGGAGGCGGCGGCGAGCGGGGTCAGCAGCAGGAGCAGCGCGAGGGCGAGGGGGGCGACCTTGTCTCTGGCGAAAATCTTCATGGAGCCTCGTGGAAACAGCTTGAGGTTCAAACTTAAAGGTTGAACTTTGGGTGGGTTGGTCTGTCCGGACTGAAGTCGGGCCGGCGGCACGCTCTGGCGCTGCGCGCGACATTATTCGCGCGCGCGCCGGGGGTGTCAAGGCGGCCGCCGTGTCGCGCCCGGCCGCCTTGACTTCCGCGCCGCGCGCCGATAAAACGGCTGCCGGCCGACGTAAATACCAAAACGCCACAGACTATTCACGCCGCGGCGCGGAAAGGTTCCGACAAATGCGCGGGGCGACCACCGCCGGCCGCCGGCCGCCGGCGACTTTCAGACGAGGAGGACTAAACGGAGATGGGCGGTCAGATGGTCGAGTATCAGAGCAACGGCGGGACGGCGGGCGGCTACCTCTCGGTGCCGGAGGGCGGGGCGGGGCCGGGCGTCATCGTCATACAGGAGTGGTGGGGCTTAGTCCCGCACATCAGGGACGTGGCCGACCGCTTCGCCGCCGAGGGGTTCGTCGCGCTCGCGCCCGACCTCTACCACGGCGAGGTGGCGCGCTCGCCCGACGAGGCCGGGAAGATGATGATGGCGCTCAACATCGCGCGGGCGGAGAAAGACCTGCGCGGCGCCGTCCGGTATCTTTTGGGCCACGAGGCGGCCACGGGCGGCAGCGTCGGCACGGTCGGCTTCTGCATGGGCGGCGTGCTGTCGCTCTACGCCGCGTCGAAGAACGACGAGGTGGGCGCCTGCGTCGTCTTCTACGGCATCCACCCGAAGGTCGAGCCGGACTTCGCCGCCTTGCGCGCGCCCGTGCTCGGCCTCTACGCCGAGCGCGACCGCTCCGTCCCGCCCGAGGCCGTCCGCGCCCTCGAAGAGAAGATGCGCGAGCACGGCAAGTCCATCGAGACGCACGTCTACCCCGGCACGGACCACGCCTTCTTCAACGACACGCGCCCCGAGGTCTACGACGCCGGGGCGGCCGCCGACGCTTGGAGACGCACGATTGAGTTCTTCCGGCGTCATCTTTAAACTGGGGGCATGTTCGTCGAAAGCAAAATCAAGACGAAGCTGCTGCGCCAGATGGGCGAGGCCGTCAAGGACTTCGGGATGATCGAGGACGGCGACCGCGTGATGGTCTGCCTCTCGGGCGGCAAGGACAGCTACACGATGCTCGACCTTCTGCTCGACGTGCAGAAGCGCGCGCCCGTGCGGTTCGACATCCTCGTCGTAAATCTCGACCAGAAGCAGCCGAACTTCCCGTCGGACGTGCTGCCGAACTACCTGAAGGGGCGCGGCGTCCCCTTCCGCGTCGTCGAGCGCGACACCTACTCGGTCGTCAAGCGGCTCGTGCCCGAGGGCAAGACCTTCTGCTCGGTCTGCTCGCGCCTGCGCCGCGGCATCCTCTACAACACGGCGGTCGAGGAGGGCTGCACCAAGATCGCGCTCGGCCACCACGCCGACGACATCACGGCGACCTTCCTCCTCAACCTCCTCTACGTCGGCCAGCTCAAGGCGATGCCGCCCGTCCTGCGCTCCGACGACGGCCGCAACACCGTCATCCGCCCGCTCGCCTACTGCCGCGAGGCGGACATCGCGGAGTACGCCGCGCAGAAAGAGTTCCCCATCATCCCGTGCGACCTCTGCGGCTCGCAGACCAACCTCAAGCGAGCGCGCGTTAAGCGCCTCGTCGCCGAGCTTGAGCGGGAGATACCGCACGTGCGCGCCTCGTTGCTGACGGCGCTCACCAACGCCGTCCCCTCGCACCTGCTCGACCCCACGCTCTTCGACTTCAAACGCTTGCGCGCCGCCGCCGGAAACGTCGAGGCCGAACTCGACGCCGCGCTCGGGCACGCCGAGCCCGAAGACGCGCCCGCGCTCGTCACCATCGGCTGACGCGGCCTCATCGCTTCGAGAGCGGCCGGCCGGCGAGCGCGCCGTTGTACTTCCCCCCCTCGACCACGACACGCCCGTTGACGACGACGTAGCGCATGCCGACCGAGAGCAGCTCCGGCCGCTCGTAGGTGGCGCGGTCGGCGACCGTCGCCTCGTCGAAGACGACGAGGTCGGCGAAGTAGCCCTCGCGCAGCAGCCCGCGCTCGGGCAGCCGGAACCACTCGGCGGTCAGCGCGCTCCCGGCGCGGACGGCCGCCGCGAGCGTGAGCAGCTTCTTGTTGTAGACGTACTCGCGCAGCTTCCGCGGGAACGTCCCGTACTTGCGCGGGTGCCCCGCCGAGCCGTCCGAGCCGGTCGCCACGAACTCCTGCACCATGAAGTTCTCGATGTCGGCCTCGCTCATGTTGAAGGAGGCGAGCGCCGCGCCGCCCTGCTTCGCGATCTCGAGCGCCGCCTCGACCGCCGTGACGCCCCGCGCCTTCGCCACCTCTTCGAGCGTCTTGCCCACGAGCGCGCGGTCGCGCGCCGAGGTGATGAGGAGCGACCGCGCGCCGCCGCGCCGCCTGAGGTTCGCCTCCATGTCGGCCGCGAGCCGGGGGCGCACGTCCGGGTCTTCGATGCGACGGCGCAGCTCTTCCGCCCCGCCCGCCTCGGCCCAGCGCGGGACGAGCGCGGCCGTGATGCTCGTGCCCGAGGCCGTGTAGGGGTACTGGTCGGCCGTCACCTCGACGCCTTCGGCGCGCGCCTTCCTGATGAGCCGGATGGCCTCAGCGCTCTTGCCCCAGACCTCCGCGCCGAGCGCCTTGATGTGCGAGATGTGGACGGGTATGTGCGCCTCGCGCCCGATGCGGATGGTCTCCTCGACGGAGCCGAGCAGGCCGATTGAGTAGGAGTCCTCGTCGCGCATGTGCGAGTCGTAGACGCCGCCCGCCGCGGCGACCACGCGCGCGAGTTCTATCACCTCCTCGGTCTTCGCGAAGCTGCCCGGCGCGTAGTAGAGCCCCGTGGACATGCCGAACGCGCCCCCGTCCATCGCGCGTTTGACCAGCCCCTTCATGCGCGCGAGCTGTGCGGGCGTCGGCGCGGCGTCGCTCATCCCCATCGCCTCGCGCCTGACGGTGCCGTGCCCGACCAGCAGCGCCGCGTTCGTCCCTATCCCGCCGCGCCCCCAGGCGGAGAGCGCCTCGGCCACGCGGAAGGGGCCGCCGCCGTCGTTGCCGGTGAAGACGGTCGTGACGCCCTGCATGAGGTAGTTCTCGTTCGCCCTGCGTGCGGGGTCGGAGAGGTCTTCGAAGGTGTGCGTGTGCGGGTCGATGAAGCCGGGGGCGACGACGAGGCCGGCGGCGTCTATCGTCCGCGCGGCGCGCAGGCGCGCCCTCGCCGCGTCGCCGACGAAGACGATGCGGTCGCCGCGCACTCCAACGTCCGCGACCTTCGGCGCGCCGCCCGAGCCGTCCACGACCTTGCCGCGAGTGACGAGGAGGTCGAGCGTGAGCCCCTGAAGCGGCGCGGCCTTCGCGCCGGCACGCCTGTCGGCGGGCGAGTGAGTGAAGGCGAGCAGAATCGAGAGCAGCGACAGAAGCGTGCGGCGTGTGTTCATGTTCTCCTCTCCGGCTGCGGCGGGGCGTGCCGCTCAAGTATAATGCGGGGCGCAGTCATAATAACCATGCCCGCCACCAAAACTAAGCCGAAGCCGGCCGCGAAGGCGCGCGCCGCCGCGAAGAAGTCGAGCGCGAAGAAGTCGAGCGCGAAGAAGTCGTCGCCCGCCGCCGCTAAGAAGTTAAAGGCGGCGCCGCGCGAGGCCGTCAAAGCCGCCGCGAAGTCGAAGCCGGCGGCGAAGGGTAAAGCCCACGCGGCGAAGGCCCCCGCGGCGAAGGCCAAGGCGACGAAGGCGGCGCAGGACGTGCTCGACTTCGGCGAGTTCCCCGCCGGCTCGGTCACGCGCCACGAGGTGACGCTCTGCCTCGCGTGCATCTTCAAGCTCTTCACCAACCAGCTCGGGCTCGCGCCGCGCACCGCCTACAACGAGATACGCCGCTACGCGCCGACGGTCGCCGAGCTGACGGCGCGCGAGCCCGCCCGCCCCTTCTTCAAGCCCGCGGGCGAGAAGAGCCCGCGTTGCCCCTACTGCGACGCGCCGAAGCGCTGGCACGCGGCGCTCGGCGTCTACCGCGTCGAGGGCAAGGCCGCGGACGCGGCGCGCAGGGCGCTCGTCAAAAGGCTCCCGACGAAGGACGAACAGTTTTTAATCACCGAGGAGAAGAGGGCGGCGCGGCAGGTCTTCTTCGAGTGGCTGGAGCGGCTGGGCCAGAGGCTCGACTTCGAGGACGACTCGGCGTGGATGCTTGAGGCGGCGCGCGAGTACCTGCAAAGGCGCGAGCCGAAGGAGGACTGGGCGGCGGCCTTCGACGGCGCGCGGCAGGTGCGCCGCTCGCAGCGGTTGGAGGCGGGCTGGGAGCGCGACGGGGCGCGCCTCTTCCTCGCGCCCGCGCTCTACAACGACGTGCTGCTCGTCCAGTATCTGGTGAGCCGGTCGCACCGCCACGGCGGGCGCACCTTCGAGGGGCGACTGACGCTGCCCGACCTCGTCGGCCGCATGCGCCGCGGCGGCCACCTCGACGCGCAGGGCATCACCGACCGCGACCGCTTCGACGTGCTCGAACAACTCGTCGAACACCTCACCGGCGGCGACGCGCCCGCCCGCCTCCACTTCATCACGGACCGCCGCGAACTCCTCGACCGCGCCCGCGACGTGTACGACCGCCAGACCGCTTAGGAGAGGTTAGAGGTTAGAGGTTAGAGGTTAGTTGGCTTCCGCCTCACAGAACATGCGCCCTGCGGTGATAAGCTCCTGACTAACCTCCAGCCTCTAACCTCTAACCTCTAACCTCTAACCCCCAACCTCTATCTATCCATCTTGTTGAAGTGCAGGCGGAGCGGCGAGGCGAGGGAGATGTCGCGCAGCTCGAAGACGGCGTAGTCCGCCTGCTCGGTCTTGACGAGCTGGTAGACGCCGGCCTGCGTGGTCGGCGTGACCGTGCCCTCGCGCTCGCCGAGATAGGCGGCGGCCTCCTCGACCGTCGGCGGCTTGCCGCCCTTCGCCTCGCCGAGCGACTCGACGGCGTAGGACTTCAGGAGCTTCGGCCAGTAGGAGGCGAAGAGCCTTTGGCTGGCGAAGACGTCCGCCCAGACCGGCTTGCCGTCGCGCGCGACGACGACGCCGACGACGCCGGGGCGCAGGACCTCGCGTTCGAGCGCGCGCACGTAGTCCTCCATCTGCGCGCCGACGCGCCCGCTCTTGTAGACCTCCTGGTAGGTGTCGGTCCCCGTCGCCGTGCCGAGCCTGGCGTTGTTCTCGCTGACCTCGTTCCAGACCTCGTCCTGCGCCTTCCTGTCCTGCGCCGCGCCCCGGAGCTTCGGGTGCGCGACCGCGCCGAGGCTGTCGAACTTCATCGGCGCGACCTCGGGCGAGACTTCGGCGCGCGCCACCGGGCCGCCGTAGCCGGCCGTGCGCGGCGTCCAGCGCCCGTGCTCGACGCAGAAGACGTTCAGCGAGACGGGGACGCTGACGGGCGGGACGATCCTGTCCTCCTGCACGATGCGATCCTGCTGGCCGCCAACGACGACCTCGCCCGCCAGCAGCAGCAGCTTCTTGCCCGAGCGGTTGACCAGCGCCAGCTCGTTCACCGAAGCGCCGCCGCCGTCGTAGCTCGCCGCCTGCTGCCGCACGCGCCGCGGGCCGCGCCGCGCCATGCGCCGCGCTCCGCGCTCGGTGATGACGACCGTGCCCGCGCGCGTCCCCTCGTCGAGCGTGACGTAGCCTTCGGAGCCGGCGAGGTCGGGGCCGGCGACGGGGAAGATGGTCAGGTTCCTGTAGGTGACGGGCGCGAGCACGCGCCACCTGTCGCCGTGCTGCCGGCCCTTCGCGCGGGCCGGCGCGTGCGGGAGCGCGAGCGCCGCGAGCATGAGCGCGCACGCGAAGAGCGCGGCCGCCAGATTCCTCGAACGCGGGTTGATGGTCATCGTCTGCCTCCTTCGTTCAGTCTCGTCAGTTTAAGAACGGCTCAGCGCGCGCGGCGCCGTGGGCGAGGCACACTCCGGCCCGCGAAGGCCGGCCCGGGGCCGCCAGCCTCTTCGCGCTTCAGCGTTTACGGACTGTGAACGGCGGAAGCGCCGCCGGCTTGCGCGGAACTTCGCGCGGCGGCGGCGCGGCGTCGAAAGGCTCGACGGCGGTTGCGGTAATGGGAGTGGGCGGGGTTGGGCGGAGGAGTCGGGGTCAAATAGTCCCGAACGAATCGAACATACAGACGCGCGCACG
>DASVWB010000335.1:0-18354 GCA_036389815.1 Pyrinomonadaceae bacterium
CAGCGGCACGAAGCCGAGCGCGAGCAGCGCGTAGAAGTGTTTTGCGAAGACGAAGCGCATAAGCAGTAGGCAGTTGGCAGTAGGCAGTTGGCAGTAGGAAAGCCGTCAGCAGTTAATGAACAGTCCTTATCTCGGCGGCGACGACCTTAACGCGGAGCGCTACTGACTACTGTCTACTGACTACTGCCTGCCGTCGGCCCCGACGGTCATCATCGTGGCGAGCATGGTGGCGACTATCTTCTCCGCGCCGCCCTTGAGCGCGAAGAGGTCGCCGGCGCAGACGGTGACGTTGCGCCCCGCGCGCACGACGCGGGCGCGTGCGACGAACTCCTCGCCCGCCGCGGGCGCCAGCAGGTTGAGCTTGAACTCGACGGAGAGCACCTCGCGCCCCGGCTCCGAGAGCGTCAGCGCCGCGTAGCCGCAGGCCGAGTCGACGAGCGCCGCCGTGACGCCCGCGTGCAGGTAGCCGTGCTGCTGCGAGAGCCCCTCGCCGAAGGCCATCCCTATCTCGACCCGGCCGGGCGAGACGCGCAGGAGCCGCGCGCCGAACGTACTCATCGCGCGCTGGCGCGCGAAGCTCTCGTGCACGCGCCGCTCGTAGTCGGGGTCACGCAGTCGGAATTCCGCCACCCCTCAGCCCCCCACCAGCTCGTTCCAGATGTGCGTCGAGTAGAGCGTCGGGACGTGGTCGTCCAGGGCGTTCGGGATGAAGTTGAAGAAGCGCCGGTCGAGCTTGCCGTCCGCGCCGAAGGGCAGCAGTTCGAGCAGCGACTCCTTCAGCCCCGCGGGCGGCGGCTCGCCGTCGTGGATGCGCCCGGCGCGGTCGATGCGCTTGAGCGAGCCGACGTGCTTGAAGACGGTGCTGAGCGGCACCGCCCTGACGGGCACCTTCGTCACGAGGTCTTCGTGGTTGACGACGCGGAAGCACTCGACCCGCATCGCGGCCATGCGCCCCGCGAAGGCCGCGGCGAAGCCCTCGTCGCCCACGCGCGGGCTGCCGAAGGTGTAGACGCCGTCGAGGCGCCGGCTGCGCGCGGCGGCGAGCGTGGCGAGCGCGGCCCCGAGGCTGTGCCCCGTGAGCCAGACCCTCGCCGTGTCGAGGCCGTCGATGAAGTCCCTCAGCCCGCCCGCGTCCCACACGCCGTCGAGCGCCTCGGAGAAGCCGCGGTGGACGAGCGCGCCCTCGCCGAAGACGGAGGTGCGGATGTCGGCGTCCGCGCCGATGTCGCGGAAGATGTCTCGGAAGTCGCGGCCGCCGCCCGGGCCCTCCTGCGGGCTGATCTCCGTGCCGCGGAAGGTGACGACGGCGAAGTCTTGGTTCCAGGCGACGAAGCACTGCGTGCCGCCGTCGGCGTCGAAGGCGCGGAACTGCCGCAGCGGCGTCCGCTCCCTGAACGTCCGCTCGACCGTCGCCGGGGCGGAGTAGGCGAGGGTGGCGGCCTCGCAGAGCCACCAGGCGTTGGCCAGCTCGAACCCGCGCGCGTCGGGCAGGAAGGGGTGTCGGCCGGCGGCCGGCTGGCGGTCGGCGTCCACGAAGTAGAAGTAGTCGTTGTCGGCCTCGTCGTAGGGCGGGCGCGCGTTCAGGAGGTTGACGCGCGGGAGGGGTTTCTTACGTTCTGCCATGCGGCTCTCCTTCGCACGCGGGCGCGTGCGGCTTCAGCGGGGCACCTCCACCGTGTTCAGTATGTCGGTGATGACGGCGTCGGTCGTCGCGCCGTCGAGTTCGGCCTCGGCGCGCAAAGAGAGGCGGTGGCGCAGGACGGGGCGCGCCACGTCGCGCACGTCGTCGGGCGTGGCGAAGTCGCGCCCGCGCATGGCGGCCAGCGCCTTCGAGCAGAGCAGCAGCGCCACGCTGGCGCGCGGGCTCGCGCCGTAGGCGACCGAAGGGTGCTCGCGCGTGCGGCGCGTCAGCTCGACCAGGTACCTCTGCACGCCCGGCTCGACGCGCGAGGCGCGCACCTCCGCCCGGCAGCGCACGACGGCGTCGGGCTCCGCGAGCGGCCGCACGTCTATCTGTTCGAGGCGGCGCGCGCTGAAGCCCGAGTCCCAGTTCGAGACGACCAGCGCCTCCTCCTCGGCCGTCGGGTAGTCGATGAGGATTTTGAGGAGGAAGCGGTCGAGCTGCGCCTCGGGCAGAGGGTACGTGCCCTCGTACTCGATGGGGTTCTCGGTGGCGAAGACGGTGAAGAGCGGCGAGAGGCGGTGCTGCTCGCCGTCGATGGTGACCTGCCGCTCCTCCATCGCTTCGAGCAGGGCGGCCTGCGTCTTCGGCGGCGTGCGGTTGATCTCGTCGGCGAGGAGCACGTCGGTGAAGACGGGGCCGCGGCGCAGGGAGAAGGTGGCCGTCGCCGTGTTGAAGACGTTCGTCCCCGTGATGTCGGACGGCATCAGGTCGGGCGTGAACTGGATGCGGCTGAAGTCCGCCCCGACGATGCGCGCGAGCGTCTTGACGAGCAGGGTCTTCCCCGTCCCCGGCACACCCTCGATGAGCGCGTGCCCCTCGGCGAGGAGCGCCACCAGCGCCTGCTCGACCACCTCGTCCTGCCCGACGACGACCTTGCGCAGCTCGGTGCGGATGTGCTCGACGGTTGAGGTGACTTGTTGAAGCATTTTCGATTTTTGGTTTTAGATTTTCGACCCACGAGCTTCGTCCGAGAAGAGCGCGGCCGCTGTATGAAACCACAGAAGATCGCAAATCGAAAATCGAGAATCCCCTCAGCGCGCCTGGCGCAGCTCGCGCGAGCGCATGCGGATGCCGAGGTCGCGCTCCAGCGCGCGCAGCTCGCGCGCCAGCCGGAGAGCGCGCCGCGCGTTGAGGGGCGCGCCGGCCGCCGCGTCCTCGCACTCCGCGAGCAGCGCTTCGAGCGCGGCGCGGTCGCGCCCCGAGCGTGCGGCGGCGCGCTCGGCGAGCTGCGCGGCCGTCGCCGTCGCGGGCAGCCCCGAGTAGCGCGCGAGCGCGCGGCGCGTGCGCTGGTAGATGTTCTCGACCGCGAGGTCGTAGGCGCGCGCGCGGTGCTGAAGCTCGGCCATCGAGGAGACGAATTCGAGCTTCGAGCGGCGGTCGGGGCGCGGCGCGGGCACGGCGCGCGCGAAGCGGCGGCCGCGCGTCCAGACGACGGCGAGCGCGACGAGCGCGGCCTGCGCGAACATCCAGAGGACGGGCGTGCCGCGGAAGTATGCGAAGAGCTGGTTCTGCGCCTCGCCGTAGCCGTGGTGGTACTCGTCGAAGGCGACGCGCCCGCCCTCGCGCCCGCCCGTCACCACGTTGGCGGCGAGGAAGAGGTTGTCCGAGCGGTTTATCCCGGCGTTCGAGACGAGGTAAGGGTCGGAGAGGACGACCACGCGCCCGCGGCCGTATGCGTAGTCGAGGAGCAGCGCGCCCTCGCCCTCGCGCCCGTCGCGCAGGTGCACGACCGGCGCGGGCCCGCCCGCCGCCGCCGCCTCGCCGTTCGACGCGGGTGCCGGCGGCGGAGGCGGCGGCGTCTGTTCCTCCGACCCTCCGCCCGAAGCGCCCTCTTCACCCGCGGGCGCGGGCGTCCCGACACGCGGCGCCGCGTGGCCGGGGCCGATGCCGGCGGGGGCGGTCTCCGGCGCGCGGTAGACGTGCAGGCGCGAGGCGAAGCGCGAGCGCGTCACCTCGGCGACGTGGCGCGTGAGCGCCGTCGGCTGCGCGGGCGCGAGCAGCGGCACGCCGCGCGTCATGTTCTCCGCGTCGTCGGGGAGCACGTCCGTGTCCGGCAGCTCGACCGTCTCGTGAGCGACGCGCCAGCGCCCGGCCGGCGGGAGCAGTTGCGCGTCGGGCGTGCGGTCTACGAGCACGAGTCGCCCGCCCGCGGCGACCCAGCTCAGCACCTCGACGTACTCGCCGCGGTCGAGTGGGCGCCGCAGCGGGCCGACCATGACGAGCGTCTCGGGCGCGGCCGGCGACGCGAGCGCGCCCGCGGGCTGCCGCCAGCGCGTGACGCGCGCGCCGCGCTGCCGCAGGTACTCGAAGAGCGCGAGCGTGCCCGTCCCGCCCGAGTTCAGCGTCGAGCGGTCGGGCGCGGCCTCCGTCTCCGCCTCCTCCTCGATGCGCACGTACGACGCCGCGTTGAGCGCCACCAGCACGGCGATCATCAGCGCGACGGAGAGGAGGATGAGAAGGCGGCTCTTCATGTTCGAATAGACAGTAGACAGTAGACAGTAGAAAACCCTTTCTCATCCGGGCGTCAGCCTGTCAGCAGCATCTCTCGCGGGGCGGAGCCCTACTGACTACTGTCTACTGACTACTTAGAACCCTCCGGCAGCGCTCGCGGAAGCTCTGCCAGTCGGAGTCGGAGGCGTCGCGCAGGCCGTACCAGTGCACCTCGAAGTCGAAGGTGAGCGGGAGCATCTCTGTGTAGAGGCCGGGCGCGGCGGCGCGGCGCACGGCGCTCAGGTAGTCGCGGTTCGTCTTGTGCTGCGCGAGGCGGACGACGCCGCGGTCGCCCAGCTCGCACAGGAGCGCGACGTAAGCCTTGCGTATCGCGCCGCGCAGGTCGCCCGCGCGCGCGAGGCGCTCCGCCTCTTCGAGCAGGTCGGCCGCCGTCTGGTCGGCCTCCAGCCGCTCGCCGAGGACGACGCGCGCCCCACGCTTGGGCCCCGGAGACTTGCGACCGCGCCCGCGCCGCAGCCAAAGCCGGCGCGCGACGTAGGCCAGCACCCCGAGGCAGAGCCCGAAGACCAGCACCTGCGTGAGCGCCGAGGCGCGCGGGCTCGCGCCGGGGCTGAGCGAGGGGCTTTTCGGGAGAAGGCTCGCCAGCCACTCGAAGAAGTCGCGGATGAGTCGGCGGAGCGCGTCGCCCCTCTGCCGCGACTCGCGGTTGAACTCGGGCCCGCGCAGGATGGCGTTCAGGCGGCCGCGCTCCGCGTCGCGGTCGGTCGCGTCCGCCGCGCCGCCCGCGACCTCTTCGAGCCGCGCTTCGAGCGCGCGCAGTCGCGCGGCCGCCGCACTCAGCACCCGCGCGCTCTTCGCGGCGTCGCCCGCGCCCTCGGCCTCGTCGAGCGCCTCGTGCAGCCAGGAGTTGTCGGCCTCTATGAACCGTTCGCCCCACGCGACCCGCTCCTGCGGCGGCACGGCTCCGCGCACCCGCGCGAGCGCGCCCGCCGCCTCCGCGCCCGCGCCGGACTCGACGTCGGGGTCGGGGCCGTCCGTCTCTTCGCCGCCGGCCTCCTCCTCCTCGTAAGCGTCCGCGAGGTCTTCGAGCGTCGCGGCCGCTTCGCCCATGCGCGCGCGGTAGTCCGCGAGCGTCGCGGTGTGGGGCGCCGTCGCGACGGCCGGACGCGCCTGTCCGGGTCGCGTCTGTGAGGTCGCGAGGCGCGGGGAAATGAACGCGGGGAGTAAGACGAGGAGCAGGGCGGGCAGCAGGAGTCGCGCGGCGCGCGCGGCCGCGCGCGTCAGGCTTCGGTTTCGGGGCGCGACTCTCATACGCCTCCCTTCAGAGCCCGAGGATGGAGCCGGGCGGGCCCGCCCCGCCCGCCGCAGGGGCCGCGCTCTCGCGCCGCCCGACCCGCGTACCCGCGGCGGCGATGGCCGGTGCGAGCGGCGCGTGCAGCCCCGCCGGGACGGCCGGCATCTCGCCGAAGACCTGCGCGGCCAGAAGCTCTATGTCGTAGCCCTCGTGCCGCACGCGCTCGTCCACGTAGAGCAGCGAGAGGCCGAGCATCCAGACGGGCGCGAGCAGGATGGTCGCCACCTGACCCATCACCTCCGAGCTGACCGTGTACCAGGCGGGCACGCGCGTCGCGTCGAACTCGAAGGGGTTGACGCCGTTCAGGTAGGCGAACCAGCCCAGGGGGACGAGCAGCAGCGCCGCCGCCGAGTAGCCCGCGAACCCCGTGAACAGGAACATCCCCATCAGCCGCCGCAGGTTCCCGCGCGCGAGCGCCGAACTGCGCCCGACCGAGTCGAAGACGCCGCGCCCCTCGACCATCAAGACCTGCGGCACGTAGGCCACCCGCCCCGCCAGCAGGAAGAAGACCCAGAGCAAGGGGACAAGCGAGGCGAGGAGGCTCAGCAGGAAGATCACCACCGCCCACCACTCGCCCCCCTGCGCGCGGGTCGTGGCGGCGATGACGCCGATGAGGAAGAGCCCCGTGAACCAGACGACCATCCCCGCGGCCAGCGCCACCGCCCCAGCGACGAGCAGCCAGAAGAAGACCACCAGCGTCGCCCCGAACAGCCCCCAGAAGCGCGAGCGCACGCTGCGGTAGATGAGGCGGGCCGTGACCGGCTCGCCCCACAGCAGGTGCATCACGAGGTTGCGCGAAGCCCCGCCCATCACGAGCAGTTGCGCCAGCAGCCCCCCGACCCAGACGACGAACCCCAGAAGCGCCGCCATGAAGTAGACGGCCAGCCGCCCCTCGCTGCCGGCCGCCGCCATCGCGCGGCCGCTGACGACCAACGCTATCCACCCCGACGCCGAGATGACGATGGGCGGGAAGCTCGCGCGTATGAGCGCGCCGAAGTGTCGGCGGTAGAGCCTCACCGTGCGGTCTATGAGGTCGCCCGCGCCGAGCGGCGCCAGTTGCAGTTGTTTGACAGGCAGCGTCGCCAAGGCCACCCGAGCCCCTTCCGCGCCCCGAAAGTCTTAAGCCGGCGTGAGATGCGCCGCGGATTGTAGCACACGCGCCGGGCCGCCGCGGGGGTCGCCGCGCCGGCCCTCGTTCGTCCATGTGCGTGGATTTTGACGAAAGTTATTCAAAAATTTGAAGGCCGACTTCAAAAATTCGTTGCGAAGAGCCCGCGCGGCGTGCCGGAGGGCGGCCGCCGCGCCGCCGGGCGGGCACTTTTAACCCTTTTGTTTTTCGGACTTAGGTCGGCTGACCTGCCGCAAACACGCAGGTGGCCTTCGAGTTGCTTAAATCCGGCCAGGGTAATCCAGTTCAGCACTGTGCCTAGGACTTAAAACAAGAGACTCCCAAGACAGGTTAAACACAACGAAAGGAATGGTTAGCATGAGAAATCCGATACGCCTCGTGACCGTGATGCTGACCGTCGCGCTCGCCCTCTGTATGGCGATGAGCGCGTCGGCGCAGACGTCCACGACCGGGTCGATCGAGGGGATGGTGACGGACGTCAACGGCGCGGCCGTGCCCGGCGTGACCGTGACGGCCACCAGCCCCAACCTGATCCGCCCGCAGACGGCGGTCTCCGACGAGGAGGGCAGGTACCGCCTGTCGAACCTCACGCCGGGGCGCTACACGGTGACGGTCGAGTCCGAAAAGGGCTTCGCCAAGTTCGAGCAGGCGGACGTCGAGGTCAACCTCTCGAAGACCTCCTCCGTGATGGTCTCGCTCCGCCCGGCGGGCGCCACCGAGGTCGTCAACGTGACGGCCAGCTCCGGCGCGGCCGTCGACGTGACGACGACCACCTCGGGGACGAACGTCTCGACCGAGCAGTTCTCGAACTTCCCGACGCAGCGCACCATCCAGTCGCTCTACAACATCGCGCCCAGCGTCACCCGCTCGGGCCTGCGCGACGCCTCGGGGCGCGAGCGCGACCCGTCGGTCGCCGGCTCCTCCGGCCCCGAGAACAACTACATCCTCGACGGCATCAACACGACCGACCCGGCCTTCGGCGGCGGCGGCGCCAACATGCCCTTCGAGTTCGTCCAGGAGGTCGAGGTCAAGACGGGCGCCTACGGCGCCGAGTACGGCCACTCCACGGGCGGCATCTTCAACGTCATCACCAAGTCGGGCGGCAACGAGTTCCGCGGCGACGTCTTCGGCTACTTCACGACCAAGGGCATGGTCCGCGACGTGAAGTCCACGGCCATCCCGCAGACGGGCGCGGCGCCCTCGAAGTTCTCCGAGGTTGACGCCGGCTTCGACATCGGCGGCCCCATCGTCAAGAACAAGCTGACCTTCTTCGCGGCCTTCAACCCGCAGCGCCGCACCAACGAGTACCTGACGCAGACCTTCCTGATCCCGGTCGAGAACAAGGTGACGACGCCCTTCTACGCCGGCAAGATCTCCTACGACCCGTCGCAGAAGCACCGCTTCACCTTCTCGACCTTCGGCGACTTCACGAAGCAGGACGGCTTCCTGTTCCGCGTCAACGCGCGCGTGCCCGACAACGGCTTCGGCGCCGACATCAACAGCTTCCGCGGCACCATCGAGACCGGCGGCCAGAACTACGCCGCCCGCCTGAACTCGACCTGGAGCCCGACCTTCATCGGCGAGTACAGCTTCGGCCTCCACCTCCAGCGCGCCAACACGATCCCCGAGGCGTCGGTGGCCGGCCAGTCGCTCATCCAGGACAACTTCGCCATCATCCGCGGCGGCGCGGTCCTGCCCGTCGTCGACACCGGCGTCCTCGACACCGGCCTGCCCGGCGCGCCGCAGACGGGCGGCAACGCGCTGACGGCCATCTCGTTCGTTGACGGCCGCGGCGGCTCGCTGGTGCGCAACTACACGCGCGCGGGCTTCGGCCTCGTCTCCGAACAGAACCGCAACCGCTGGGAGCTGGCCGCGCGCCACCAGAACTTCTTCGGCAAGCACACGCTGAAGTACGGCGCCGAGTTCATGGAGAACCGGTTCACGATGCTGACCACTTCGAGCGGCCCGGCGCGCAACTTCGCCGACCCGCTCGGCGAGGAGGCCGGCGCGGCCTTCCCCTCGACGACCATGCCGGGCGGCGTCCGCATCACCAACCGCTTCGGCGTCTGCACGGCTTCCGGGGCGACGGTCACCTGCCCGTCCGCGACGTTCACGCGCCGCCTCCAGGAGCTGATCGCCGCCGGCCAGGGCCCGAGCGGCATCACCACCGTCACGACCGACACGGGGCTCACCTCGGCGCAGCTCGCCGTCAACCCCATCCTCGTCTTCTCCAGCGCCCGCGTCCGCGACTTCTTCCTGAACACGGGCGGCCAGCCGACCAAGACCCGCGTCGAGAGCGCCTACATCCAGGACGACTGGAAGGTGACGCGCAACGTCCAGCTCAACCTGGGCCTGCGCTGGGACTACCAGCAGGCGTACGGGACCGAGTCCTCGTACATCAAGCTGAACAACTTCATCTCGAACATGGCGCCGCGCGTCGGCTTCGTCTGGGACTTCACCGGCACGGGCCGCGGCAAGGTCTTCGCCAACTTCGCCAAGTTCATCGAGACGCCGATCCCGCTCGACGTTAACGTCCGCGCCGGCGGCGACGACATCCAGCTCGACCGCAACATCAACGCCAACCGCGTCAACGCGCCCGTCGGGTCGGTCATCATCGCCGGCCTCGCCTCGGGCCTCGGCTGCCTCGGCTGCGAGGCGACGCCGGTGGACAACGAGATCAAGCCCCAGAGCGTCTGGGAGGGCCGCGCCGGCATCGAGTACGAGGCCGTCAAGGACCTCACGCTCGGCTTCAGCGGCATCTACCGCTCGATGGGCTGGGTCATCGAGGACGGCTCGTTCGACGACGGCGAGCACTACTTCCTCTTCAACCCCGGCCGCCGCGGCCGCGGCCCCGGCGACATCACGACCGAGGACAAGGCCTGCAACGACCCGGTCATCGGCTGCTTCGGCCGCGCCCGCCGCTACTACCGCGGCCTCGAGTTCACGGCCACCAAGCGGTTCACCGACAACTGGCAGTTCATCTCCTCGTACACCTACTCCAGCCTGATCGGCAACTACGAGGGGCTGTTCCGCAACGACAACGGCCAGAGCGACCCGAACATCACGTCGCTCTTCGACCTGCCGAGCCTGCTCGGCAACACCTACGGCCGCCTGCCGAACGACCGCCCGCACCAGTTCAAGTTCAACGGCAGCTACCGCACGCCGTTCCGCCTGCTGGTCTCGGGCAACTACTACATCCAGTCGGGCCAGCCCTTCAACGCGCTCGTCCCGCACCCGGTCTACGGCGACAACGAGGGCTTCGGCGTGCCGCGCGGCACGGCCATCAACCCCATCACGGGCAGCAACCGCACGCCCACGACCTACCAGCTCGACTTCGGCGCGCACTACCCGATCTCGCTCGGCGAGAACCGCGAGCTGCGCTTCCAGTTCGACTGGTTCAACGTCACCAACGTGCAGCGCTCGCTGCGCGACGACGAGACCGTCCGCATCAACTCGGGCATCCCGGGCGCGAACGGCATCCAGTTCTTCAACCCGTCGTACGGCACGGGGCTGGTCTTCCAGTTCCCGTCGGCGATGCGCCTCGGGGCGAAGTTCTCCTTCTAACGGCCGCTGTTTTCGCGCGGCGGGGCACGCCGCGTGAAGTTCCGGGGGGGGCGCGAAAGCCGCGCCTCCCCTCTCTTTTTTTGTGGTATCCTTCCCCCACACGAGACGGCACGCCGGCCCCGCGGCGCCTTCGCCCGGACACGAAAAGGAGTGGTCCCCGCATGTCTTCCCTTCAGGGCGGTCGCCCCTTCCCCAGAGCCCTCAGGTGCGCCCTCGTCGCGGCGCTCGCCGCGCTGGCCTTCGCCGCGCCCGCGCGCGCGCAGGGCAGCGGCGTCGACTCGGTCGGCAACGGCGGCAAGCACTCGATCCGCGGCCGCATCCTCTTCCCGTCGGGCCGCCGCATGGACACGGGGCTCAAGATCAAGCTGCTCAGCACGGGCTTCGGCGACCTGTCGGTCATGTCGGACGCCAGCGGCTCGTTCCAGTTCCAGCGCCTGCGCCCCGGCACCTACACGGTCGTCATCGACGGCGGCGAGGAGTTCGAGACCGTCACCGAGTCGGTCACCATCGAGTCCGACAGCTCGATGATGCGCGGCGGCGGCGTCACCTCTGTGCCGCGCCCCTACACCCTACAGGTCTACCTCCAGCCGAAGTACTCGCACGAGGCGTCGGCGCGCCCCGGCGTCCTCAACGCGGAGCTGGCCTCGGTGCCGAAGCCGGCCGCGGCGCTCTACCAGAAGGCGCTGGAGGAGGCGCGCAAGAACGCGCCGGAGAAGGCGGTCGAGCTGCTGAAGGCGGCGCTCGCCGCGCACCCGGACTTCCGCCTGGCCCTCAGCGAGCTGGGCGTGCAGTACATGAAGCTCAGGCAGCCGGAGAAGGCGGCCGAGGTGCTGCGCGCCGCGCTCAAGCTCGCGCCCGACGACTACGCGACGCTCCTCACCTACGGCCGCGCGCTCTACGACCGGCAGGAGTTCGCCGAGGCCGAGGGGCAGTTCCGCAAGGCCGCGAAGAAGAACCCCTCGTCGCCCTCGGCGCACTTCTACCTCGGCCTCATCCTGCTCAAGCGGCACGAGCTTCAGGAGGCCGAGCGTGAGATGCGCGCGGCCGCCGAGTTCGGCGGCGGCGAGATGGCGCTGGCGCACTACTACCTCGGCGGCATCTACTGGGGACGCCAGGAGTACGGGCGCGCGGCCGACGAGCTTGAGAGCTACCTGCGCCTCGCCCCCGCGGCGCCCGACGCCGTGCGCGTGCGCGCGACCGTCAAAGAGTTGCGCGCCAAAAAGTAGCGGGCGCGGGCGGAGGCAGTAAGAACCCCCGCCTCGCACAGCCGCCCGACATCCGGAGGCCGGGGCGACGCCATCGATGGCGTCGCCCCGGCCTCCCTTTTTATATGTAAGAGGGGCGGCGCGGGGCGCCTGAATTAAAACCAAACTTCCGTATTACTACGAAAATTTGGACAAAAATTTCTTAAGCCATGCGGCCCGCCCCCGCCGACCCGCGAAACGAAAGGCATTTTTCGCCCCGCCGGCTTTCGGTAAAATACGGCACAAAGCTTGCACATCCCCGACCTCACTACGCGCACTGAAAGCACCACCCATTCGGCTTTCAGTTACGAGATAAGACAGCACACGGCGACCCCCGGCGGCAGAGGCGGCGGTGAAGAGAGGGGCTTAAAAACCACCTTCCCCTCCCTTTTCTGGTTTCACTCAGGAGGAAGAGATGAGAAGTGAATCGTTTGTTCTCAGGTTCTGGCTGTGCGCCGCCCTGGCGTTGGCGGCCGGCCTGTCCCAGCCGCTGGCCGCTTACGGCCAGATCACCCGGGGCTCCATCGCGGGCACCGTCCGCGACGAGTCGGGCGCCGTCGTCACCGGCGCCGCCGTCACGGTGACTCACCCGCGCACGAACGTCTCCAGGAACGCCGTCACCGACGAGAACGGCTTCTACCGCGTGGGCGCGCTCGACCCGGGCACGTACGTCGTCGTCATCGAGGGCGCCGGCTTCTCCAAGATCGAGAACCGCGAGGTCGTGGTCCGCACGTCGCTTGAGACCACCTTCGACGCCGCCCTGAAAGTCGGCAGCGTGGCCGAGTCCGTCGACGTCACCGCCGAGGCCGGGGGCATCACCCTCAACAAGACCAACCCGGTGCTCGGGCTGAGCGTGAGCAACCGCCAGGCGGTGGAGCTGCCGCTGTCGGCCGGCCGCGACGTCAACCAGATCGCCCTGCTCGCCCCGCTCGCCGTCCCGGCCCCCGGCTCGACCGGCATCTCGGTCAACGGGCAGCGCGCGCGCAACAACAACTTCACCATCGACGGGACGGACAACAACGACATCAGCGTCACGCTCTCCACCTCGTCGGTCATCCCCGAGGCGGTCGCCGAGTTTCAGGTCCTGACCAACGCCTACAGCGTCGAGTTCGGGCGCAACTCGGGCGCGCAGATCAACGTCATCACCCGCTCGGGGACGAACGAGTTCCACGGCGACCTCTTCCACTACTACCGCGGCAGCCGCCTCAACGCCCTGACCAACGTCGAGAAGCGTAACGGCCTGACGCGCCCCGGCCGCTTCGTCCGCAACCAGTTCGGCTGGGCCGTCGGCGGCCCCGTCCACCTGCCGCGCTTCGGCGAGGGCGGGCCCTCGATCATCAGCGGCAAGGACCGCACCTTCTTCTTCACCGCCTTCCAGGCCGACCTCCAGCGGGCGGGCGCGGCGCTCGGCGCGAGCGTCAGAATCCCGACGCCCGCCGGCTTCGCCGCGCTCAACAACGTGCCCCTGCGCGCGGCCTCCGGGAGCGTCCCGGCGCAGTCGCCCGCGAGCCGCCAGGCCGTGCTCAACTCGCTGTCGTTCCTGAACCAGGTCTACGGCCTGAACCCTGTCTTCACCAGCGTCAACACCACCGCGGCGGTCGTCAACGGGGTGCCGATTGAGACCGGCCTCGTACAGATTCCGCGCGTCGCGCCGACCGACGGGTACAACTTCCTGATGCGCTTCGACCACAAGCTCCGCGAGGCGGACAACCTGACCTTCCGCTACTCGCGCGACGCCGGCTACAACACGAACTTCACCAGCAACACGCAGTTCGGCTCGATCTTCGCGGCGCGGCAGGACACCATCGACCAGAACATGGCGCTCAGCGAGACGCACGTCTTCGGCTCGAACGTGGTCAACGAGTTCCGCGGCTCCTACGTCCGCCGCAACCTCTCGTTCCCGGAGAACGACCCCGTCACGCCGACCACCACCGTCACCTCGTTCTTCACCGTCGGCGGCCTCTCGAACTTCCCGCAGGGGCGCATCCAGAACAGCTACCAGTTCTCCGACACCCTGAGCTGGCAGAAGGAGCGCCACGCCCTGAAGTTCGGCACCGACATCCGCCACATCCACCTCTTCAACCAGGCGGCCTTCAACACGAAGGGCACCTTCGCCTTCGCCAACTTCGCCAGCCTCATCAACAACGTCGGCACGTCCTTCGAGCAGGCGCTCCAGGTCGCCTCCTTCGACGCGCGCCAGTGGGTGCAGAGCTACTTCGTGCAGGACGACTTCCGCGTCACGACGAACCTCACGCTGAACCTCGGCCTCCGGTACGAGACCTCGAACGCCCCGTTCGGGTTCTTCGGCGCGACCGACGCGCAGTCGCTGGCGGCGCTCGTGCCCGGCCCCACCAAGCGCGACAACGACAACTTCGGCCCGGCCCTCGGCTTCAACTACAGCCCGCGCTTCACGACCGGCCCGCTCGGCATGCTCTTCGGCGACGGCCGGACGGTGCTGCGCGGCGGCTACCGCAAGAACTACGACGTGCTGTTCTACAACATCCTGACGGTCAACGCGGCGAACTTCCCGCGCGTCGTCACCGGCCGCGCCGACAACCCCGTAGACGTCTTCCCGAACGTCGCCCCGGTGTCGGGGGCCGCGAAATTCGACCCGCTGGCGACCTACGTCAACAGCCCCGAGAACCTTGAGTCGCCCGAGTCGCACATCTACAGCCTGACGGTGCAGCGCGAGCTGGGCCGCGCCTACGTGCTCGAAGTCGGCTACAGCGGCAGCACCTCGCGCAACCAGATCAACCAGCTACAGGCGAACCCCGCCGTCCTGACCGCGGCGCAGGCGGCCGCGGTCATCAACGTCGGCACCACGAACACGACGGCGCAGGCCGCGACGACGGCGCAGACCTCGATCCCGACCGTGCAGCAGCGGCGGCTCTTCCCGCAGTTCGGCTCGCGCGTGCTGATCGGGAGCACGGCGAAGGCCAACTACAACGCCGGCTTCGTCTCCCTCAACCGCCAGATGGGCGGCGAGGGGCTGCTGCGCAACCTCCAGTTGGGCATCAACTACACGTTCAGCAGGCTCATGAGCGACAACGACGAGTCGCTGGGCGTGGCCGACATCACGGCCGGCTCGCCGCAGATCCCGCAGGACTTCAGCCGCTACGACCTGGAGTGGGCCGTCTCGGCCTTCGACCGCACACACCGCTTCGCAGCCAACTACGTCTGGGAGTTCCCGACGCCCGGCTTCGCCGACAACAACGGGTTCCTCCGCAGGGTGTTCGGCGGCTGGCAGGTCTCCGGCGTGACGACCGGCACCTCGGGTCAGCCCTTCACCATCCTGACGGGCGTCGACACGAACGGCAACGGCGCGGGCGGCGACCGCCCGAACGTCAACCCGGACGCCCCGCTCGTCGCCGACCCGGTGACGGGCAACCTGCGCACCTTCACGGCCCCGGGGCGCTTCCTGGTGCCCCGCGTCGGGTCGCAGAGCAGCGCCTCCGGCACCATCCTCCAGTTCAGCATGCCCGGGACGGGCGGCAACCTCGGCCGGAACACGCTCCGCGCGCCGGCCTTCTTCAACACGAACCTCGGCCTCCAGAAGCGCATCTACATCGACGAGATTCGCAGGTTCACCATCCGCGCCGACTTCCTGAACGCCTTCAACCAGGACAACTACGGCATCCCGGTCAACAGCCTGAGCAACGCCAACTTCGGGCAGAACCTCAACAACTGGGGCGGGCGCACGATCACGGTCGGGGGCAAGTTCACCTTCTGACGCGAGGGTCGTGTGTTCCGCGAACTACCACGGCACAAGGCGGAGGGCACCTCGCGGGGGGTGCCCTCCTTTTTTCTCCGCCGGGCGCGAGGAGGGACGGAAGATGAAGTCGCTGATTCTCCTACTTTCGCTGGCCGCCGTCTGCGCGGCCGGCCCCGCCGCGGCGCTCCCGCAGGACGGCGCGCCTGATGTCGAGGTGCTCAAGTTCGGCTGGACGAGGCAGAGGATCAGGCAGAGGCCGTCCATGCTGCCGCTAGCCGGCCCGGACGAGCTGATACGGCAGTCGCGCAGGGAGGGGCAGCTCGCCGCGGCGCGCAACTCCGCCAACACGGGAGCCGCCGGCAGGATCGAGACCCAGATCACCAACGACGAGCAGGCGCGGGCGAAGGCCGGCCACACGGCCCCGCCCGAGGACGGCTACCGCTACGCGGTGAGGCTCCGGAACAACGGCCCCCGGACGATCAAGTCCATCGACTGGGACTACCTCTTCGTAGACCCGACCAGCCGGGCCGAGGTCTCGCGCCACCAGTTCACCAGCGACGAGACCATCAAGCCCGGCAGGACGAAAGAGGTCGGCGTGCTCTACCTCGTCCCCCCCGTGAAGACCGTCAGCGCCGGGATGCTCGGCGGGAAGGCGCCGCTGCCGTTCGAGGAGCGCGTCGTGCTCGTGCGGGTACGGTATTCCGACGGCTCGGTCTGGCAGCAACCCTAGCGGCGGCCGGGGCGCGAGGCCGCGGCCGGGGCGCCTTCGCGGACAACCTGCCCGCGCTTATCCACCTCATACACGATGTCGGTCTGCGTGTACCTGTAGTCGCAGGAGGCGGACGCATTCATGCGCGTCGCCCGCCCGCCGCACTCTTCCGCGGCGGGGACTACGCGCGGCGCGCGGGGCTTAACACCGCCCGCGCCGGATGGCATATAATCACCCCGCGCCGCCCTCGAAGACGGTCAGTCACCCAAACCCCCGGCACTTAAATTTTCGACAGGAGCCACACACATGAAAAGCGCCTTTTCAATTCTTCTCTCACTCGCGCTGCTGTCCGCGGCGGCGCTGGCGCAGACCGCCCCGCCCGCGTCGCCGGCGCAGAGGCCGGACGACGAGGAGGTCGTGCGCATCACCTCGCAGCTCGTCCAGACCGACGTCGTCGTGACGGACAAGAACGACCGCGTCGTCCCCGACCTCGGCCTCGCGGACTTCGAGCTCTACGACAACGGCAAGCGGCAGGAGCTGAAGTTCATGGAGTTCGTCAGCGTCGACTCGCCGACGCCGCGCGTCGAGGGCGTGCGCCCCGAGGCGCTGCGCGCGGAGAACGACCCGGCGCTCAACCCGACGGCCAAGAACGTGCGCCGCATCGTCGCCTTCGTCGTCGACGACCTGACCATCCCGCACGCCGACCTCGTCACGGTGCGCGAGGCCATCCGCGACTTCGTCGAGAACCAGATGGGCGAGGGCGACCTCGTGGCCATCGTCCGCACCGTCGGCGGCAAGGGGCTGCTCCAGCAGTTCACCTCCGACAAGAGGCTGCTGCGGCGCGCCATCGCGCAGCTCAACGTCGCCACCAACCCCTACTCGGCCTTCGACCAGTCCGGCACGGGGCGGATGAACAGCGTGCCCACCGCGGCCGCGAGCGAAGGGGGCACGGACCCCAACGGCGACACCAACCTCAGCGACATCGGCGCGACCGACATCGGCAACGCGGGCGACGACACCGTCCGCTACACGCGCGGCCTCATCTCGCTGGCGACGGCCGACTCCGTCATCGAGAGTTTGCGCGCGCTGCCCGGCCGCAAGTCGCTGGTGCTCTTCTCCAGCGGCATCCCCGTCTTCGAGATGAGCAACGCCGGGACGCTCTACTCCAGCATCACGTCGCTGCTGCGGCGCGTCACCGACCGCGCCGTGCGCGCCGGCGTCGTCATCAACACCGTCGACCCGCGCGGCCTGAAGGCGGTGGCGGGCGTCAAGGGCTTCGACGCCACCCCGGCGCGCAGCGCCATGGGTAACGTTGACCCCACTTTCGGCCGCGGCGGGACCGACCTCGCCGTCTTCGGCGACCCGCTCGAAGGCGCGCTCGAACACGCCAGCCTCGCCACGCTCTCCGAGGCGACGGGCGGCGTCTCGGTCGTCAACGCGAACGACATCCGGGCGGGCGTCGAGCGCGTGCTCTCGCGCAGCCGCGGCTACTACATCCTCGCCTACGCGCCCTCGCAGACCTTCGACAACAAGTTCCACAAGCTCGACGTGAAGGTCAGGCGCGAAGGCCTGCGGGTCTTCCGCCACGCCGGCTACGTGGCGCGCGAGGAGCGCCGCGGCGCCGCGCCGAAGACGAAGGAGGAGGAGATCGCGGCGGTCATGCGCTCGCCGCTCTCGAAGAGCGAGATCGACATCTCGGCCACGCTCGGGCTGCGGTTCCGCCCCGGGGGCGGCGGCGACCTCGGCATCGCGCTCCAGATCGACCCCTCGAAGCTCGACTTCAGGCAGGAGGGCGACAAACAGCGCGCCTCCTTCGACGTGGTCGGCTTCGTCTACGACGAGATGGGGCGGCTGCGCGGGGGCTTCAGCGAGACGGTCAACGCCTCGCTCACCGCGGAGGAGTTGCAGCGGGCGCGCGCCACCGGCGGCATCCCCTACTACGCCACCACGCAGTTGCCCGCGGGCTACTACCAACTGCGCGTGGCGGTGCGCGACACCTCGACCGGTCAGATCGGCAGCCTCTCGCGCTACGTCGAGGTGCCGAACCTCTCGAAGGGCAGGCTGGCGATGAGCAGCATCTTCCTGCACGCCGTGGACGCGGCGGCCGCCGCCGGCGCGCAGCCCCAGCCGCTGCTCGCCTCGCGCGTGCTCAACCGGCGGCAGGAGGTGCGCTACAGCGCCATCATCTACAACGCCAAGGCCGAGGGCGGCAAGCCGCGCGTGCGGACGCAGCTCATCATCAGCCAGAACGGCAAGGTGCTCTTCCGCGAGCCGGAGCAGGAGGTCGAGATGAAGGGCACGGACGCCTCGCAGCTCGTCAAGGTCGGCCAGATCGGCCTCTCGAAGGTGCAGCCCGGCCGCTACGTCCTCACGCTCGTCGTCACAGACCCGCTCGGCGACAAGAACAACCAGACGCTCACGCGCAGCATAGACTTCACCGTCACCAACTAGGACGGGAGAAATCCCGCGCAAAAACGGAGCGGCCGCCGGAACACGGTTCCGGCGGC
>DASVWB010000336.1:0-8025 GCA_036389815.1 Pyrinomonadaceae bacterium
CGGCGCGGCCCCGCGGGGCCGCGCCGCCCTCGCGAGGTTATTGGCACGGCTGCGTCGAGTCAATCGCGCGGAGCTTTCCGACTATCTCCGTGAAGGCGCCCGGCGGCATCTTGACCGTGGGCGGCGTGCCGACCCTCGTCCGCGCGGCGACGGAGAGCACGGGCGCGTCGGGCTTCGGGGGCACGGCCGGGACGAAGACGTTCGCGAACCTGACGTTCCCGCACACGTCCCAGGAGAGGAAGAACTCCCACCCGTCGCCCGTCTTGTAAGAGGTGCCGGCCATGTAATCGCCCGTGAAGGAGGGCGACGTGAAGTCCATCGAGTAGACTCCCTTCCGGAAAGAGCAGGTTGGTAGAGCGGCGGCGGCAGGCGCTCTCTATCACAAGCCGCAGCCGGCTGTAAACATTTTCTTCCGGGGCCGGCACGGTATAAACTCGGCTGCCGCCGCGCGCGCGTATGTCAGCCGAACCCGCAGCCACCACAGCCGAAGTCGCAACGGCCGCCCCCGCCGCGGCCGCGCCGGAGTCTGCCGCGCGCCCCGCGTGGTGGCTCTTCTCGCCGGGGGCGGACGTGTGCGTGTTCGGCGGGAGCGCGCTCGTCTCGCTCCTGCTCCTGTGGGTCGGCGCGCGCGCGGGCGCGGCCGAGGGCGACTCGCCGGACTGGGCGTGGGTGCCGGCGGTGCTTCTGGTGGACGTGGCGCACGTCTACGCGACGGCCTTCCGCGTCTACTTCGACGCGGGGGAGTTAAGGCGGCGGCTGTCGCTCTACCTGCTCGCGCCGGCCATCGCCTTCGCCCTGGGCGTGGCGCTCTACTCCGAGTCGGAGGCGCTCTTCTGGCGCGCGCTCGCCTACCTCGCCGTCTTCCACTTCGTGCGGCAGCAGTACGGCTGGGTCGCGCTCTACCGCGCGCGCGCCGGCGAGCGCGGCCGCGCCGGCTGGTGCGTGGACGCGGCGGCCGTCTACATGGCGACGCTCTACCCGCTCGCCTACTGGCACGCCTCCTTGCCGCGTCGCTTCTGGTGGTTCCTGCCGGGCGACTTCGCCGCCGCGCCCGCGTGGGTCGCGCGCGCGGCCTTCCCCGTCTACTGCGCCGCGCTCGGCGCGTACGCCGTGCGCTCGGCGCACGCGTGGGTCGTCGGGGGGCGCGGCAACCCCGGCAAGGACATGGTCGTGCTGACGACGGCCGCGTGCTGGTACGCCGGCATCGTCGCCTTCGACTCGGACTACGCCTTCACGGTGACGAACGTCCTAATCCACGGCGTGCCTTACGTGGCGCTCGTCTGGTGGTACGCGCGGCGGCGCGCGCCGTCGGCCGGGCGCGCCTACCGGGTGCTTTCGCGCTGGCCGGTCTTCCTGGCGACGCTGTGGGTGTTGGCCTACGCCGAGGAGCTTCTGTGGGACAGGGGCGTGTGGCACGAGCGCGCGTGGCTCTTCGGCGGCGCGTGGGAGTGGGATTCGCTCAAGGTCTTCCTCGTCCCGCTCCTCGCGCTCCCGCAGGCGACGCACTACGTTCTGGACGGCTTCGTCTGGCGGCGGAGGAGCAACCCGCACCTGTCGGTGCTGAGTAAGCAGTAGACAGTAGACAGTAGACAGTAGACAGTAGCGCTCCGCGCCGCGGTCGTTGATACTAGCACCCGAAAGATTCATTAAAGAAGACTCTTCTACTGTCTACTGTCTACTGTCTACTCTCGAACCCCATGCAACAACAGACCGCGCCCCAGGAGAAAGTCCGACGCTTCCGCTGCCCCGGCTGCGGGGCCGATTTGCAGTTCGCGCCCGAGGGCGGCTGCCTGACCTGCCCCTACTGCGGCCGGCAGGAGCGCATCGAGGCGCCGGCCGGCGCCGTCGAGGAGCGCTCCTACGAGCAGTACCTCCGGCTCCACGCCGGGCAGACCGCCGCGCTCGCCGAGGGCGCGCTCGAAGTCGCCTGCCAGACGTGCGGCGCCGCCGTCACCTTCGCCCCGCCGATGGTCGCAGGCGAGTGCGACTTCTGCGGCAGCCCCATGGTCGCGCAGCCGCGCTCGGCCGACCCCGTGCTCGCGCCCGAGGGCGTCCTGCCCTTCCGCGTCACCCAGGACGCGGCGGCCGACTCCGTCCGCGGTTGGATCGGCTCGCGCTGGTTCGCGCCGAACGCGCTCAAGAAGTTCGCCGCGCAGGAGGGCATCGGCGGCGTCTACATCCCCTTCTGGACTTACGACGCCTACGCCGCCACGCGCTACGCGGGCGAGCGCGGCGAGCACTACTACACGACCGAGCACTACACCGAGCGCGACGCGCAGGGGCGCGAGGTCGAGCGCACCCGCCAGGTGCAGCACACGCGCTGGCACCCGGCCTCGGGCACGGTCGAGCGCTGGTTCGACGACATCCTCGTCCCGGCCACGAAGTCTCTGCCGCCCGCGCGCCTGGCGGCGCTGGAGCCGTGGGACTTGCAGGAGCTGACCGGCTACGAGCCGGCGTACCTCTCGGGCTACAAGGCGCAGCGCTACCAGGTGGATTTGGCCGAGGGCTTCGAGCTGGCGAAGCGCGCGGCCGCCTCCGTCATCGAGTCGGACGTGCGCCGAGACATCGGCGGCGACGAGCAGCGCGTGACGAGCGTGGCGACCAACTATTCGGCCGTCACCTTCAAGCACCTGCTGCTGCCCGTCTACGTTGGCGCCTACCGCTTCCGCGACAAGGTCTATCAGGTGGTCGTCAACGGGCGCACCGGCGAGGTGCAGGGCGAGCGACCCTACAGCTTCTGGAAGATTCTCCTGCTCGCCCTCTTCGTCGTCGCCGTCCTCATCATCGTCGGCCTCGTCCTCGGCCGCGACTAGCGCGGCGCGACTGCGGACGCGCCCGAAGCGCCGGCCCCTTAAAAAGCAGAGCGCCCGGCGGTCTCAAGTGACCCCGGGCGCTCGCGCCTTCTACGTTCCGGCCGCCCTTCACGGGCCGGGGACGAGGAACACGTCGTAGGCGAGCCTGCGCGTGGTGCGTCCGCCCTCGCCGCCCACCGCGGCTTGATACCGGAAGAGGTTGCCGTAGCGGTCGCGCCGCCCCACCTCCTTATAGTCGAGGGAGATTGAGCCGACGCCGAGTTCCGGCAGCGCGTGCAGTTCGCCCGCCTGCGAGACGCCGTCGTGGTTGGCGTCCCGCCACAGCCGCAGCGAGGCGTAGACGGAGTCGCGCTCGTCTATCACGCCGTCCGTGTTGCCGCCGCGCCCGGGGCCGTCGTAGACGGCCAGCGCGTTGAAGCCGTTCTTCTGCCGGCCGGCGGGGAGGGCGGGCTGCGGCGCGGCGTTGCCGAACATCTCCCTGCCGCTGTCAATCATCCCGTTGCCGTTACGGTCTAAGGCGAGCCACGCGTCGTCCGAGCCGGGCGCCGTCCACGAAAGGCGGGCGGGCGCGCCGCCCGGGTTGCCGTAGAAGTCGAAGCGGACGCCGCCGGCCGCGTCCGTCAGGCGGAAGCCGTCGCCGGCCACGTCCACCAGGACGGGCGTGACCCGGCACTCGCCGCTCATGTGGTCGATGTAGTAGGGGCAACTGGTTTCGGGTATGAACTCGCTGCATGGGTAGGTCGGCGGCGGGTCGGCGCAGTCACCCGAGCTTGCGCCGCCGGCACACGTGCCGCTGAGGAAGTCCCAATAGAGGCCGGCCGCCGTGCAGTCCCCCTCGTTTTCGGGTGAGTCAAGGCACACCCCCTCCGCCGTGTTCCAGTAGTAGCCTAAGCTGGAACAGTCCCCGGACGTAAAGGCGATGCCGCCGTCGAACTCGTTGCAGTCGGGAAAGCAGAAGGCATTGAGCACGCAGTTGCCGATGAAGAAGTAACCTCTCCCGCGTGGGCAGCGGCAGTTGTACAGCTTGCCACCGTCGCAGAAGAAGAGCGGAATCAGGGTCGCGACGCGGAAGCAGTAGACGGTGCATTCGGTGGACGCGCCCGGCTCGGCGCCGAACACACCCTCTTTCGCTTCGCGGACGCCGCGCTCTGTCATCGCGTCCAGGTGGGCCAGCGCTCCCCTCAGTAGCTTCAGTTCAGGGGTGGAGTAGAGCTGTGCTTCTTCCTCCCGTAGCGGCCCGAACTCAGACGGGTCGCCCCCCGCGTTGGGGACGGCGCCTTTCAGGCCGAGGCGTATCGGCTCCCACCTCCCGCCCCTGTAAACGCTTACCGATTTGAGTGGCAAGCCGTTGAAGGTGTAGCCGGCGCCCCCTTCGTGCCCATCGGGCGCGGCTACGACCCTTACCTTCAGTGACCCTCCGGCCGACGACGTGAGCACCGCCGAAGACAGACGGCCTTCCTTGGCCACCTCCAGCCTTACCCAATCTGTCCGACCGCCCGGCCCTGTCATCTGGCAGAAAAAGGCCCCGTCATGTCCGGACTTATTTAGCGAAACTTCCGCGAGAGGGCGACCGGCCGCGTCAAACAACGCCAGCCGCACGCGCTGTGCGCCCACGGCCCGCAGGGCGTAGAAGGCCGCCCCCCGCTTCGCCATGTCTTCGGGCGCGCGTAACAGTGGTCGGGACTCTCTATTGAAAGGGTCGAGGCCGGGCAGGCGGTCGAACCGTGAGGTCGTCCCGGCGTGGGTAGTCAGCGCGAGACAGGCTATGAGTAAGAGTGAGAAAGGGAGAGTGTCTTTTGTCATGGTTTTCTCCGGTGGGGGCGCGTAGGGTCAGCGCCGCCCGGGCGGGCGGGTTGGTTGATGTTCGTCGGCCGCGCGGGGCTGCTACCCCGAGAGCCAGCGGACGAGCAGGACCAGGAGGAGTGTGAGTAGCCCTATCAGCGGAATCCCGTAGCTGATGACGGCGACCAGAGCCGAGTGCGACTTAAACCCTGAGCCCGTTTTTTTCATTCTGAGTATCCCGACGCTGTGGGGCGGTTTGGTGAGCGGAATCTGATGAGGATTTCGCCGGGGAAAGTGCCCGCCGGCCGCGGGGGCCGGGGGCGCACCTGCAAGGTTGCGAAAACGCCGCATCTATAAAAAGGGCGCGGCGGGCTTCGTCGGCGCGTAGAACTTCTACTCGCGCGCAAAGCCCTTGTCAAGATAATTCAAGATAATGTTCCCGGGGCTCGGCTTATATAAGTTTTCTTAATCCGCGGGGCGCGCCAATATTCATACCCAAAATTTGGGGGCGCGCTTGCCCATCGCGGAAAAAAGTAGTATCACTAAGGCACTCAAAGCAGTTCTTAATTTTTTGGTGGTGCAGCCGAGAAGAAGGCCGCGGCAAACGCGCGCCGCCGCGGCCGCCGGGCACACGCGGGGCGGGCCGCCGCGCCGGGTCGGCCCGCGACGAGCCCCTTCGCACGCGGCGCCGCGGGCGGCGGCGGGCACGGCGTGTTAGGCGAGGGCGTTCGTCCCGCCGGGCTAGTTCCAAGAGTCACAAACGGACGGTTCCGCTAAAGAGCATGCAGATCTTCCACCACAGCACGAACACCATCGCCAAGGTGAGCATCTTCGGCGGGCTCTTCCTCGTCGCCGCCTCGCTCTGGGTCCTGGCCGAGATCAACCGCTCCTCCTACAACACGGGGCAGTACATCGAGGTGCAGCAGCCCGTCCAGTTCTCGCACAAGCACCACGTCGGCGACGACGGCATCGACTGCCGCTACTGCCACACCTCGGTCGAGACCTCGAACACCGCCGGCATGCCGCCGACCAAGACCTGCATGAACTGCCACTCGCAGATCTGGTCGGAGTCGCCTTACCTGGAGATCGTCCGCACGAGCTACCGCGAAGACAAGCCCATCGAGTGGGCGCGGGTGCACGACCTGCCCGACTTCGTCTACTTCAACCACTCGATCCACGTCAACAAGGGCGTGGGCTGCGCCTCGTGCCACGGGCGCGTGGACACGATGCCGGCCGTCTACCAGGCCGCCTCGCTCCAGATGGAGTGGTGCCTGGCCTGCCACCGCGAGCCCGAGCGCTACCTGCGGCCGAAGGACAAGATCACCGACATGGGCTGGAACATCGAGGGCGACCCCGCGGACGGCGTGACCGCCAACTCCGAGAACCGCCTGGGCGAGAACCTCGCGCCCGGGCGCCGCGAGCTGGGCCTCAGGCTCAAGCGCGAGTACCGCGTGCGCGACGCCGCCACCATCACGAGCTGCTCGACGTGCCACCGTTAGGCGCCGCAGGACTAAGCAGGATGCACATCAAAGACACCTTCCCCGAGCTCTACCAGATTCGGAAGCGCCCCGTGCGGATCGAGGGCGTGCGCGCCCGCCTCGAAGAGAAGCGCGGGCGCGAGTTCTGGCAGAGCCTCGAAGAGCTGGCCTCGACCGACGAGTTCGACGAGCTGCTCCACCGCGAGTTCCCGCAGCACGCCTCCGAGTGGGACGAGGGCACCGACCGCCGCACGTTCCTCAAACTCATGGGCGCCTCGCTGGCGCTCGCGGGGCTCTCGGGGTGCTCCTACCAGCCGCCCGAGTCCATCGTGCCCTACGTGCGCCAGCCCGAGGGGATGGTGCCGGGCAAGGCGCTCTACTTCGCCACGGCGATGCCCTTCTCGGGCGGCTGCGCGCCGCTGCTGGTGCGCAGCTACATGGGGCGCCCCGTCAAGGTCGAGGGCAACGACCTCCACCCGGCCTCCCTCGGCTCGGCCGACCTCTTCGCGCAGGCTTCCATCCTCGGCCTCTACGACCCCGACCGCTCCGAGACGATCATCAACCGCGGCGAGGTGCGCACCTACACGGCCTTCCTCGGCGAGATGGCGACGGCTCTCGAAGGGCAGCGCGCGAAGCAGGGCGCGGGGCTGCGGTTCCTGACCGAGACCGTCACCTCGCCGACGCTCGGCGCGCAGATGCGCGACATCCTGCGTCGCTTCCCCGGCGCGCGCTGGTACCAGTGGGAGCCGGCGGGCGGCAACAACGGTTCCTTAGGCGTGAGGCAGGCCACGGGAGGCTTCGCCACCCCGGTCTACAACTTCGCCGCGGCCGACCGCGTCGTCTCGCTCGACGCGAACTTCCTCGAATGCGGCCCGGGCGCGCTGCGCTACGCGCGCGACTTCGCCACGCGCCGCCGCGCCAGCGACGGCGACGCGCGCGAAATCTGCCGCCTCTACGCCTTCGAGACGACGCCCTCGAACACGGGCTACTTCGCAGACCACCGCGTCGCGCTCCGGCCGAGCCAGTTCGCCGGCTACGCGCGCGGGCTCGCCGCGGCCGTCGGGGCTTCGGGGCCCGCGCTCGGGGGCGGCCCGGCCGTGGACGACGACGAGATAAGGAAGATCGCCGCCGACCTCAAGGCGCACTCCGGCGCGTGCGTCGTCGTCGCCGGCGACGAGCAGCCGCCCGAGATTCACGCGCTCGCGCACGCGATGAACGCCGCGCTCGGCGCCGAGGGGAAGACCGTCACCTACGTCGAGCCGGTCGAGGAGAACCCGACCGACCAGCTCAACGACCTGCGCACGCTCGTCTCCGAGATGGACGCCGGCGCCGTCGACATCCTCGTCGTCGTCGGCGGCAACCCCGTCTACACGACGCCGGCCGACCTCAAGCTCGACGCCGCGCGGATGAAGAAGGTGCGCCTCGCCGTCCACCTCAGCCCGTACGACGACGAGACCTCGGAGCTGTGCCAGTGGCACATCCCCGAGACGCACTTCCTTGAGACGTGGGGCGACGCGCGCGCCTTCGACGGCACCGTCACCATCCAGCAGCCGCTCATCACGCCGCTCTACAACGGCAAGAGCGCCTACGAGCTGCTCGCGGCCTTCACCGACAACCCCGACCGGCGCAGCTACGACATCGTCCGCCAGTACTGGATGACCGAGGGGCGCGGCGCGCTGATGTCGGCGGGCGCGGCGGGCGCGCAGTCGAACGTGATGTCCGGCGTCCTGAACGCCGAGACCGCGGGGCAGACGGCGGGCGCGGCGTCGCAGGCGCAAGCGGGCGCCAACGCCGCGCAGCGCACACAGCCCGCCGCGCCCGCGCCCGGCAACTCCGGCGGCGGCGGCGCAAACGCAGCGGCCCCCGCGCAAGGGGGCGGCGCGGCGGCTGCTTCGGCGGGCGCGTCAACCTCGGCGGGCGCGGGGACGGCCGACGCCGCCTTCGAGCGCGCG
>DASVWB010000337.1:0-19478 GCA_036389815.1 Pyrinomonadaceae bacterium
CGCCCGCGCCGTCGTCAACCGCCCCGCCATCATCCTCGCCGACGAGCCGACGGGCAACCTGGACACGGAGAACTCGGCCATCGTGCTCAACATGTTCCAGGAGATGAACTACCGCTTCAACCAGACCATCATCATGATCACCCACAACCCGGAGGCGGCCGCCATGTGCCGCCGCATCATACAGATGCGCGACGGACAGATCGTTGCCCCCGCCCCGCGTGTACAGATATAATCCGGGAGGCGGGTGTTTGTCGTAGAGTGACAAGAGGATTGCAATCTTTTCTCATCACTCGTGTCTACGCCGGTCGTCACCTGTCTTATTTTTAATGCTGCTGAACGTCTTCAAAAAAGTCATCTTCTGGTCTTACGGGCGGACGACGTGGCAGTACGACGTGCTGTGCGTCGCCATCCTGGCCTTCGTATTCCTTACGCCTAAAGGGTGGTTCGAGTGGGGCGAACTCGCCTGCGCGCCGGCGCATCAAAATGGGCTCGGAGCGGCACAAAAGCTGCTTATAAGGACTACCGGAGCGGCCGCGACCGCGCAGCCCGACGCGCACGACCTGGAGCGCTGCGCGCGCAAGATCACGGGGGAGCCGGCCCTGCGCGTGAAGGGCTGGCACGAACTTAGAAGCACGGACGGTCGTACGGTCGCATTTGAGGTTGACACGGAGCGTTAATTACCTATACTTAGCCGGTTTCGAGACCGGCCGGAGGAGTCTCCCGAATGTTCGAAGGAGTCAGCATGAAGAAGTTGTTCGCGCCCGCCCTCGCCGTCCTGATGCTCGCCGCCTCGCTCTCGGTGGCGCCGCCGTCGGCGCAGGCGCAGGGGCCCGGCATGATCAGCTCCATCCTCAAGAAGATGGACGCCAACCGCCGCGACCTGCGTAGCCTGCGCGCCGCGATGCACATGCAGAAGTACAACGCGCAGATCCGCACCTCAGACGACTCGTTCGGAGAGGTGCAGTACGTCGCCGGCTCGACGGGCGGCAACTCGAACGTCCGCGTGGACTGGACGCGCCCGACGCGCGAGAGCCTCGCCGTCTCGAACGGCCGCTACAAGCTCTACCGCCCGCGGCTCAACCAGGTCATGGAGGGCACGACGCAGAGCGCCAGGGGCAACGCCAAGGTGAGCGGCGTCCTCGGCTTCGGCCTCGGCATCTCGGGCGCGCAGCTCAAGAACCAGTTCAACGTCGAGCTGGCCGGCGAGGGCGAACTCTACAAGGGCAGCCCGCACGTCTGGTGGCTCAAGCTCACGCCGCGCGGCAAAGCCGGCTACCAGTTCGCAGAGGTCTGGGTGACGGACGAGGGCATGCCCATCCAGACGCGCGTCACCGAGAAGAACGGCGACGCGACGACCGTCCGCCTGACCAACATCCAGCGCAACGCGCGCATCTCGTCCGACGTTTTCGACTTCCAGGTGCCCTCGGGCACGAAGGTCGTCAAGGGCTAGGGCGCCCGGCGAGTCTGAGAGCCTGAAGGCGAAGGGTTCGTGGCCCGCACGCTCGCGGCCGGGGCCCTTCGCCTTTTTGCGCACCGCCCGGCCGCGCGCCCGGGCGCTTGATTTGGCGGCCCGCATTTCGTATTGTCTAACGGTCATTTCCCCGGAGGAGAGCCCGCCGAGCCATCGCAGTCCCGCGGCCGCGGGCGGGTAAAGAAGACACAGCCTTGATGAAGCGAAGCACGTTTCTGAAGTTGAAGCTGCGCGAGGCGAGGTTCATCACCCGCGCGCTCACGAAGACGGACCACCCCGTCCTGGCGCACGTCATCCCCATGCGCCGCTGCAATCTCGCCTGCACCTACTGCAACGAGTTCGACAAGACCTCCGACCCCGTGCCGCTCGACGCGATGAAGAGCCGGCTCGACGCCCTCGCCCGCCTCGGCACCTCGGTCATCACCATCTCGGGCGGCGAGCCGCTGATGCACCCCGAGCTGGACGACATCATCCGCCACATCCGCCGGCGCGGGATGATCGCCGGGCTCATCTCGAACGGCTACTACATGACGCCCGCGCGCATCCGGCGTCTGAACGAGGCGGGGCTCGAATACCTGCAAATCTCCATCGACAACGTCGAGCCCGACGAGGTCTCGAAGAAGAGCCTCAAGAACCTCGACAAGAAGCTCCAGAACCTCGCCGCGCACGCCGACTTCCACGTCAACATCAACTCCGTCATCGGCGGCGGCATCAAGAACCCCGAGGACGCGCTCCAGATCGCGCGCCGCGCGCAGGAGCTGGGCTTCTCCACCACCGTCGGCGTCATCCACGACGGCCACGGGCTGCTGAAGCCGCTCGGCGAGCGCGAGCGCAAGGTCTACGACGAGCTGAAGCGCGTCAGCAAGTCGGAGTACGCGCGGCTCGGCTGGTTCCAGGACAACCTCGCCTCGGGCAAGGAGAACAAGTGGCGCTGCCGCTCGGGCGCGCGCTACCTCTACGTCTGCGAGGACGGCCTCGTCCACTACTGCTCGCAGCAGCGCGGCACGCCCGGCGTCCCCGTCGAGCAGTACACGAAGGCCGACGTCGTGCGCGAGTACAACACCGAGAAGTGGTGCGCGCCGCTCTGCACGGTCGCCTGCGCGCACAAGGTCGCCATCCTCGACAACTGGCGCGACCCGCAGCAGGGCGAGGCGCAGGCCGAGGTCGCGCCCCAGCGCCTGCGCGACGCCATCATGCGCACGCTCCGCGCCGGCTGACGCGACTTCGACTTCGGGCCGATGAGGGATGAGAGCCCGCGCGGGCTCTCATCCCTCTTCTACTCGGACGAGTTCTTCCTCGTCGCCTTCAAACGGAACGCGCAACTGCTCCTCGACTCGACGAACGACCCCGCGGCCGTGCCGCCCCGGCGAACCGCCGAAAGTTGACGACAATGAGAACCGCACTACTCTTCCTCCTCGCGGCGCTCGCGGCGTGCGCGACCGTCCCGCACGGCGCGCGCGCGCAAAGGGCGAACGCGCCCCGCGCGCTGAGCGCCTCAGAGCGCGCGCTGGTCGAGGGCTCGCGCGAGGCCATCATCAAGACGGGGCTCACGCCCGGCTACTTCGACGCGCACTTCCGCGTCGCGCGCGTCGTAGACCGCCCCGGCGACCGCCGCGTCGTCTGGACTTTCTCCGTCGGCGGCTACGAGGCTTCGGTCATCGACTCGCTCGGCTTCTACACGCAGGGCGCCGAGCGCTTCGACACGCACTCGGCCGCCGGCACGCTCAACAAGACGGCCGACATCACGCGCACCATCACGCGCGCCGAGGCCGAAAGGATCATGCGCCGCTGCATCGGCCGCTTCACCAACCCGCGCGTCGAGTACCGCGCGCAGTGGCCGGCCGGCACGGCCGCGCTCCTTTTGACGGCGCAGGCCGCCGCGCCCCGCCGCGAAGCCGCGCGGGGGGCGCGCGAGCGCAGGGAGAGGGCCGAGAGGGAGGAGCGCGAAAGGCGCGGGCGCGGCGGCCGGCGCGGCGACGCCGTCGAGGAGGAGGAAGAGGAGGAGGGTCCCGTCATAGTCCTCGGCGCCGTTGACCTCTCGACCGGCGGGTGCACGAAGGGGCGCGCGCAGGCCGGCCCCGCGCGCGGGCCCGAGCGCCACTGAAACGCCGGTTGCGGCCC
Source organism: Pyrinomonadaceae bacterium (assembly GCA_036389815.1). Classification (GTDB taxonomy): domain Bacteria; phylum Acidobacteriota; class Blastocatellia; order Pyrinomonadales; family Pyrinomonadaceae; genus QHXN01. The sequence continues at coordinate 3,593 of DASVWB010000337.1, forward strand.
GCCGCGCGCTTCCACTATGATGCCTTCAGGCACCGCCCCGCGCCGCGGAACGAAAGCCGTAGCCCCGGGGAAGACAGTGACCCGCGTCCCGCTCCCGCCAGAGCCGCAAAGATGACGCCTCTTGAGGGGAAGGGCATCCCCGCGGCGGCCGTCCCGCACACTTTACCGTTCCGTTCGCCGACACTATGAAAAGACGCAAGACCGCCGGCCGGTCGTGGCCCGGGAGGGCGTTGTCGGGGCTCCGCCTCGCCGCGCTCGCGCTGGCGCTCGCCGCCGCCGTGCTGCCGGCCGGCGCGGGGAGTGCGCAGGTGCGCCGGAGGCCGCCGCGCACGGGCCCGGCCCGCGCCGCGCGCGAGGCCGCGCCGAAGGCCGTGGTCACACCGAAGGCGACGGTCGTGCCTAAGACATCGGCCGCGCCGCAGGCGGCGGCCACACCGCAGGCGGCCCCGACCCCGCAGGCCGACCCCGCCCCGCAGGCCGCGCCGCGCGCGGACTTGAAGAAGGGCGTGCCCCCGAAGCGCGTCGGCCCGGCAGCGTCGGCGACCGTGGACTTCGGGCGGCTCGCGGCGCAGCAGGCGAAGGCCGCGCGCCTCGCGCAGAAGGCGGGCCCGGCCGCCCTGCGCACCGTCCACCGGCCGCAGACCATCCGCGAGGTCGCCCCGCGCGGCGACGCCTTGAAGCCGGCGGCCGCGCCTCAGACAGCCGAGCCCTACGCCTTCGAGCAGTCGGACGCGGCCGCGCCCTCCGCGCCCTCGCCTTTGCCCTCGCAGGGTTTCCTCGCGCAGGAGGACGGGCCGAAGGCCGGCGGCGGTGGCTTCGTCATCCCGCCCGACACCGTCGGCGCCGTCGGCCTCGACAAGGTCTTCACGCAGACGAACACGAACTACCGCGTCCACAGCAAGGCGACCGGCGCGGCGCTCTCGACCGTCTCGATGGACTCGTTCTGGGCCGCGACGGGCGCCAGCGGGGTCTTCGACCCGAAGGTCGTCTACGACCCCTACAACAACCGCTGGATACTGGCCGCCGCCTCGGACGCCGACTCGACCGCCGCGTCGCTCCTCGTCGGCCTCTCGGACACGGCCGACCCGCAGGGCACCTACCACCTCTACCGCTTCACCGTCGAAGGGCTCACGGGCAGTAACACTAACTGGGCCGACTTCCCGATGCTCGGCTTCAACAAGAACTGGGTCGTGGTCACGGCCAACCTCTTCTCGAACGGCTTCCCCTTCTTCGACTCCGGGCTGATGCTCGTCCTCGACTACCCGGCGCTGCGCGCTAACACCGTCAACGCCATGACCCCGGAGGAGACCATCACGGCCGACGAGTCGGGCTTCTGCGTCTACCCGGCCACGACGCTCTCGCCCGACGAGCCGAACCTCTACATGGTCTCCCACTTCGACAGCCCGTCGGCCGCCTACAGGGTCTTCTACCTGGCGGGCGAGCACGACGCGCCGACGCTCGCGGCCAGCGACTTCAAGGCGCGCGCCGTCAACGGGCAGGGCGGGTGGACGCGGCCCGACGGCGACCTCCTGCCGCAGACGTGCGACCCCGCGGGTCTGCCGTGCCCGGCCGCGGTGCGCTACATCGACTCGGGCGACTCCTTCGTCCGCTCGGGCGTCGTCTTCCGCGGCGGCAGAATCTACTACGCGCAGACCGTCGGCATCGGCGCCGCGCCCGGCGAGACGCTGACGCACACGGCCGCGCAGTGGACGGTGCTCGACGCGGCGACCTTCGACGCCGTGGACGGCGGGCGCGTCGAAGACCCGTCGGCGACCAACTCGAACGGCGGCCGCTGGTACGCCTACCCGTCCCTCGCCGTCAACAAGAACGGCGCCGTCATGCTCGGCTTCTCCGAGTTCGAGTCGGACGACTTCGCGGACGCCGGCTACAGCCTGCGCCTCGCCTCCGACCCGCCGGGCACCATGCGCGAGCCCGTCATCTACAAGGAGGGCGAGGACTACTACGAGAAGACCTTCGGCTCGGGGAGCAACCGCTGGGGCGACTACAGCCACACGGTCGTAGACCCCTCGAACGACCGCGACCTCTGGACGGTTCAGGAGTACGCGGGCACGCGCGTCCCTTCAATCACGAACCCGACTGACGGAGACCCGACCAAACCTGGTAATTCCAACATCTGCCGCTGGGGGACGTGGTGGGCGAAGGTCACGGCGCCGGCCGGCGCGGGCGAGCTGCTCATCAGCGAGTTCCGCCTGTTCGGGCCGAACGGGCCGGCGGGCGGGGCCGAGCCGAACAACGACGAGTTCATCGAGCTTTACAACAACACGGACGCGCCCCTGACGGTCGCCGCCGCGGACGGCTCGGCCGGCTATTCGGTCGCCGCCTCCGACGGCGTCGTGCGCTGCACCGTCGTGAACGGCCACGTCATCCGGGCGCGCGGCCACTTCCTCTGCGTCAACCTCGCGGGCTACTCGCTCTCCGCGTACCGCTCGGGGGGCGGCTTGAACGCCGCGGGCGACGCCTCATACAACAACAACATCCCGGCCAACGCCGGCATCGCGCTCTTCAACACGGCGAACCCCGCCAACTTCGGCGCGGCCACGCGGCTCGACGCCGTCGGCTCGTCCGCGGAGGCGAACGCGCTCTACAGGGAGGGCGCGGGCTACGCGCCGCTCGCGCAGTCGAACGTCGAGCAGAGCCTCTACCGCGACCCGTGCGGGAAGGGCGGTTCGATGACGCAGCTCGGCGACTGCCCCGGCTCGGGGCGGCCGAAGGACACGGGCGACAACGCGGCCGACTTCATCTACGTGGACACGGCCGGCGCGGGCGCGGGCGCGGGCGCGCGCCTCGGCGCACCGGGCCCCGAGAACCTTTCGAGCCCCGTCGAGCGCACGAGCCTCTTCTCCGCCGCGAACGTAGACCCGGCCGTCGGCAGCTCCGCCCCGCCGAACCGCGTGCGCAACCTGACGCCCGACCCCGTGAACAACGCTCAGTTCGGGACGCTCTCGATCCGCAAGACCGTCACCAACAGCACGGGGGCGGCCGTCACGCGCCTGCGCTTCCGCGTCGTGGACATCACGACCTACCCCGCGCCCGCGGGCTTCGCAGACCTGCGCCCGCGGACTTCCGCGCCGGTCGCCGTCCAGATCACGGGCCCGAACGCGGCCTGCCCGTCAAACGTCTGCGCGGTGCAGGGGACGACGCTCGAACAGCCGCCCGCGCAGCCGGCGGGCGGCGGCTTCAACTCCTCGCTCTCGGCCGGGACGGTGACGCTCGCCTCGCCGCTCGCCAGCGGCGCGAGCGTCAACGTGCAGTTCCTCTTCGGCGTCCAGGCGACCGGCACGTTCAAGTTCTACATCGTCATCGAGGCGCTGCCTTAAGAATTTGAGTTCTGAAATTTCAGATTTGAAATTAAAGCCGTGTCTCCGCGGTTAGTTTGTCTCCCCGGCGGCCGGCTCGGCCTCGGGCGCGGGCGGGACGGCGCCGTGCGACCTGCGGCGCAGCATGACGAGGCCGATGCCCGACATGATGAGCGCGCCGCCGGCGGCGGTCCTCCACGAAACCTCCTCGCCGAGCGCGAGCACGCCGAGCAGCACGGCCGCCAGCGGCGTCACCAGCGCGATCAGCATCGTCTTCGTCACGTCCGTGTGTCGCACCAGCCAGTAGAAGAGCAGGAAGGCCGCCACCGACCCGACCAGCGTCAGGTAGAGCAGGCACACGACGGCGAGCCACGTCCAGCGCAGGTTCAAAGGGTTCCCCTCGAACAGCAGCGCGCCCGCCGCGAGCCCCACGAATCCGCACGCCATCTGCCCCGCCGAGAGCACGGCCGAGTCGAGCCGCGCGCCCCTCGCCTTCACCAGCACGTTCGCGTAGGAGATGCACGCCGCGCCGAACAGCACGGCCGCGCTGCCCCACGCCGCCATCCTGTCCTCCGACCCGAACTGCGCCGAGAAGATGACGCCGACACCCACGACGCCCAGGAGCGCGCCCGAGAGCTTGCGCGCGTTCAGGCGCTCGCCCGGCAGGTACGGGTGCGCGAAGAGCATGCCGAAGACCGGGATGGTCGCCTGGAGCAGCGCCGCCAGCCCCGAAGAGATGTGCTGCTCGCCCCAGAAGATCAGCCCGTAGTTGAGCGCGAAGGCCAGCACGCCCGTCCGCGCGACGAGCCACCACTCGGCGCGGCCCCGGGGCAGGCGCGAGCGGCGCGCGGCGACGACTCCCGACAGGATGAGCGTGGCGAGCAGGAAACGCGCGGCGGCGAAGCTCAGCGGCGGGAGGTCCCTCAGACCCAGCTTGATGAACATCCAGGTCGAGCCCCAGATGCAGCACAGCAGCAGGAAGACGGCGCGCACCTTCATCCGCGTTTCTATACGCGATGTGGCGGGGAAAGGCAAAGGGAGGGGGAAGTAGTAGGCAGTAGGCAGTAGGCAGTAGAAGAAAACAGGCAGTAGAAGAAAACAAGCGGCACGCCTCGGCCGAAAGCCGGGCGCGCCGCTCTGTTTTTAACCTACCGTCTACCGCCTACTGCCTACTCCTCCCTGTGGAGGCCGACGACGTTGCCGCCGGGGGTCGGGTGCGGCTGTATGCGGTAACGCTTGATCTTGGCGTTGAGCGTCGTGACCTTGAGGTTGAGCATGCGCGCGGCGCGGCGCTGGTGGCCGCCCGTGCGCATCAGCGCCCAGCGGATGAGGTCTATCTCGAAGCGGCGCACCTCGTCGGCGAAGTCCAGGCTCGGGCGCGACTCGAAGGAGCCCGGCCCCTTGAACGACTCGATCTCCTGGACGAGCGCGAGCGCCATCTCTCTGAGCGTCTTGAGCCTGACGGAGGCGGCCTGGTCGGGCGCGGGGGCGGCCTCGGGCTCGGACGGCCGGTTGAACGCGTAGTGCTTCTGTTCCAGCATGAATGGTTAATTCTCCCTTCTCGGCTCGGCGCGCGGGGCGCGCGCTAAAACCCCCCCCTCCGTCGGGGCGCGCGTGTCCTCGCTACCTCGACGCGGATTGTAAGGAGCGGGGGGCGCGGCGCGAAGGCTTTTGTGATGAACTGGACGCGGCGAGTGATGAAGCGGACTGTCGCCAGCGGGCGCCTACAGGCTGTTGCCGAGCGCGGCCTGCAACTTCTCGCGGTAGCTCCGGCTGAGCGTGAGCTGCGTGCCGTCCTGGAGGATAACGTGGTACTCGCCGTGCGACCACGGCTGGAGTTCCTTGATGCGGTTGATGTTGGCGATGGCCGAGCGGTGGATGCGGACGAAGTCCTTCGGGTCGAGCTGCGCTTCGAGGCTGGTGATGGTCTCGCGCAGCAGGTAGGACTTCTTCCCCGTGTGGATGGAGACGTAGTTGCCCTCGGCCTCGATCCAGTCTATCTCGTCCGTGTTGAGGAAGAAGACGCGGCCGCCCGTCTTGACGACGAGCCGCTCGCTGTAGCGCGTCTGCCCGCGCATCTGTTCGAGGAGCGCGAGGATGCGCGCGTCGAGCGCCTCGCCGCCGTTCTCGCGCCTGATCTGGCGCTTGGCGCGCTCCATCGCGGCGCGGAAGCGGTCGCGGTCGAAGGGCTTCAGGAGGTAGTCGAGCGCGTGGAACTCGAAGGCGCGCACGGCGTAGTGGTCGTAGGCCGTGATGAAGATGACGGGCGGCAGCCCCTCGTCCTTCAGGGCTTCGAGCACGGCGAAGCCGCCGACCTCGGGCATCTGCACGTCGAGGAGGATGAGGTCGGGGCGGATGGTCTGGACGGCCTCGATGGCCTCGGCCCCGTTGGTGCACTCGCCGACGACTCGCAGGTCGGGGTCGTCGGCCGCCATGCCCCGAATCTTCTCGCGCGCGAGCGGCTCGTCGTCGACGACGAGCACGCGGATGGGCGCTTGCTGGGCGTCCGTCATAGGCTCCGTAAATGGCAAACGGTCAACGGCAAACGGCGAACGGCCGCCCGGATTTCTCCTGGCCGCGGGGGTAAACCTTCCGGCCGGGAGGCGGGCCGAGCCGTTTACCATCGACTGTTCACCATTCACTAAAGGGGAAACACCGCTCCGAAAGTGTTTGTGGCAAAAAACGCCTTCGGGTTTCAGGAAATTTTACGCGGATTAGGACGGAGTGTTTCAAAAACTTCTGGCGGGGGGGCGCGCGGGGGCGGGAATGTCGAGCGTGACGAGGAGCCCGCCCGCCGGGTCGTTCTCTATCTGGAAGCGGTGCGAGTCGCCGTAGAGCTGTTCGAGGCGGGCGCGCGTGTTCGAGAGGCCGAGCCCGGCGCGCGCGCCCTCCGGCGCGCGGCCCGCGGCGGGCCGCAGCCCTGGGCCGTTGTCGCGCACGCGTATGCGCAGCGACCCGCGCTCGCGCCGGGCGGAGATTTCGACGCGGCCGGGCCCGCGCGTCTGCGCCACGCCGTGCCGCAGCGCGTTCTCGACGATGGGCTGGAGGATGAGGTTGGGGACGGGCGCGTCGAGCGCTGCGGGCTCCACGTCCACGCTCGTCGTCAGCCTGTCCTGGAAGCGCACGCGCTCGATTTCGAGGTAGCAGGTCAGGAACTCCAGCTCCTTCCGCAGCGCGACCTCCTGCGTGCCGGAGTTCTCCAGCGTCATGCGCAGGAAGTCGCCGAGGCGGGCGATCATGCGGTCGGCCGCCTCGGGGTCGCGGTGCAGGAGCGCCGAGATGGAGTGGAGCGTGTTGAAGAGGAAGTGCGGCTGGAGCTGCATCTTCAGCGCCTCAAGCTCGGCGCGCGTGAGCTGCGTCTGGAGGCGCGAGGTGCGCAGCTCGCCCTCGCGGAAGCGGCGCATGTAGCGGAAGACGTGGTTGAGGAGGAGTATGAGGCCGTAGATGCCGTAGTTCTCCGACGAGTTGTAGACGATCCACTGGAGCGTCGTCCAGGGCTCGTAGTGCTTGCCCGGCCCGTGGACGTAGAGGAAGTGGTACGTGATCTGGAACGTGCCCGAGACGGCGAAGACGAAGGCGGTGGCGAAGACGAGGTGGAGCAGGAGCCGGCGCAGCCAGCGCGCGCCCTCGACGGGGAAGCGGTCGGCGAGCCAGAGCGCCAGCACCGTGCCGGCCGCCCAGACGTACGGGTAGAGGAACTGCTGCGAGGCGGCCTCGCGCCACGTCAGCGGGCGCTCGCTGAGCAGGCGCGTGTAGTAGAACTGACCCGTGAAGAAGAAGGCGAGCGCCGTCCACGCGGCGAAGATGATGCCGAGGCGCAGGAGCCGCCCGCGCCACGCGCCCGCGCCCTCCGCCGCCGCCGCGCCGGGCAGCGCCGCGGCGCCGGCCGCATCAAAAGTCTCCGCTTCGGTCATCTCTCGGGGGCCTGCCTTCCGTCCTCTCGCCGCACACCTGCACACGCGAGACGGCCCGTGCTGGGGCGCGTTCGGCGGCGGCTCGGCTGCTGTTCGGGTTTGACGCTTTGGCGCGGGGGCGCGTGGGCGCGAGCGCAATGCGGGAGGATAAGGGCGGGGCGGGGGTTTGTGAAGCTTCGTGTGACGAAGCGGACTCGTGCCGTGACGAAAGGGCGCGGGCGGTGACGGCTTCGCGGCCGTGTTGTGGCAGAATCGGGGCATGAAACGCGGCCTGAAGTTCGTCGTGCAGGAGCACCACGCGAGCCGACTGCACTGGGATTTTCGACTGGAGATCGCGGGGACGCTGAAGTCCTGGGCGGTGCCGAAGGGGCCTTCGCTCGACCCGGCGGCCAAGCGCCTCGCCGTCGAGGTGCCCGACCACGCGCTCTCCTACATGAACTTCGAGGGCGTGCTGCCGGAGGGGACGTACGGCGCGGGGCGCGTCTACCGCTGGGACGCGGGGAGGTTCGTCCCCGAAGGCGACCCGGAGGCGGGCTGGCGCGCGGGCTCGCTCCGCTTCCGGCTCGAAGGCGCGCGGCTCGGCGGCGCGTGGCGGCTCTTCAGGATGAAGGGGCGCGAGGAGCAGGGGCGCCCGCTCTGGCTCCTGCAAAAACTCCCCGACGAGTTCGCCGCCCCCGGCCACGAGGCCGACACCGTCGGCGAGCGCGACCCGCCGAAGCCGGCGGCGAGGAAGAAGGGGAAGAAGAAGGGGAAGAAGTAGACAGTAGACAGTAGACAGTAGAAAACGCTCAGGCGGTTGATTGTTCGGATAACAGCTTCAGTGTCAGGAAGGCGGAGCCCTACTGTCTACTGTCTACTGTCTACTGTCTACTTCTTTTCAGCCGAGTCGTTCGACGCCGAGGCGGCGCGCGAGGCCGTCGGCGCCCCAGTCCATCACCACGTCGTGGTTCCATTTGAAGACGGGGCGGGCGACGGGCGCGAGCAGGTTCATCCAGTGCCGGGTCGTCCGCACGTTCCAGTCGTAGCGGACGCGGGTCACGCCGCCGTCGTGGGCGAACTGCCAGCGCCCCGTCCCCGCAAGCTCGCCGACGGCCTCGCCCTCGATGAGGGCGTAAGGCTCGACGCGCGTCAGTCGCATGTCGAAGGCGAGGCGGTAGGGGAGCCTGCTCCGCCATGTGTAGCGCTGGAGCGCCCCGACGCCGTCGGCGCCGCCCGGCTCCAGACGCTCGACGCGCTCGACGCCGCGCCACCACGCGGGCCACTCCTCCGAGCGGTAGACCGCCTGCCAGACGGGTTCGAGCGGCGAGCGGAACCGCCAGAGGGTCACGAAGCTGTAGTCGGCCATGATGCTCTCAACCTTACGCTTTCAAACTTCCGGGGCGGGCGAGGTGCACAACCCTAATACGCGCACGCGCGCGGCGGCGGTTTCCGGGGGGAGGCCGTGTGAGTCCTGACCGCAGGCGGCACAGGGGCGCGCACCCGGAGGACGCGCGGCTCTTCGACGGGTCGCGGCTCGCCTCGCTGCGCGTCGCCACGGCGGAGCTGTCGTGGCTTCTGGGCCGCGGCTACCAGGCGAAGTCCGCGACGAAGCTCGTCGGCGACCGTCACAACCTGCGCGAGCGGCAGCGGCTGGCCGTCGCGCGCGCGGCCTGCGCGGAGGAGTCGTGCCGGCGGCGGCGCGCGAGCCGCCTCCGCGAGGCGGAGGTCGCGGGCGAGGCGCTTGTGGTGGACGGCTTCAACCTCGTCATCACGCTGGGGGCGGCGCTCTCGGGCGGCGTGCTGGTGCGCGGGCTCGACGGGTGCGTGCGCGACCTCTCAAGCGTCCACGGCTCGTACCGCGCCGTCGAGGAGACGGAGCGCGCCGTGCTGCTGGCGGGCGAGGCGCTTGAGGCGCTCGCGCCAGCGTCGGCGCTGTGGCTGCTCGACCGGCCGGTCTCGAACAGCGGGCGGCTCGCCGCGCGCGTCCGCGCCGCGGCCGCCGAGCGCGGCTGGCCCTGGGAGGTGCGCGCGGAGTTCAACCCCGACCGCGAGATAGTCAACTCGGGACGCGTCGCCGTCACCTCAGACTCCAACGTCCTCGACGGCGTCACGCGCTGGCTCAACCTCGGGCGTCACGTCGTCGAGAACTATGTCGAGGGGGCGTGGGTGATTGACCTCGGCGGCGAGGCGATGAGGGATTTGAGATTTGAGATTTGAGATTTGAGATTTCAAATCCCTCATCACGGGTGCATCTGCTTGTAGAGCCGCTTCAGCCTCGCCAGGTCGTCGGCCTCGCGCGTGCTCTTGTCGGTGCGGACGCGCTTGAAGCGAGGGATGCGCAGGGCGTAGCCGGCGCGGTAGCGCGCGGTCTTCTGTATGTCCTGGCAGTCCACCTCGATGACGACCTCGGGCTCTACCTCCACGTCGCGGCCGCGCGCCGAGACGACGAGGGGTTCGAGCCGCGCCGTCAGCTCGCGCAGAGCCTCCTCGGAGAAGCCCGTGCCGACCTTGCCCACGGTCTTGAACCCTTCGCGGTCGCGCACCGAGACGATGAGGCTCGACAGCAAGCCCTTCCTCCGGCCCGAGCCCCAGATGCCGCCCGTGACGACCACGTCGAGCGTCTCGAAGGCGGGCTTGATCTTCATCCAGTTCTCGGCGCGGCGGCCGGGGACGTAAACGGCGTCCGGGTCTTTCGCCATCAGCCCCTCGTGCCCCTCCTCGATGGCGCGGCGGAAGAAGGCCGCCTGCTCCTCCGCCGAGTCGGTCACGACGCTCTCGGTCATCTTCACGCGGTCGGTCGTGCGGAAGAGTTTCGAGAGGCGGGCGCGCCGCTCCGCCTGCGGGACGTTCATCAGGTCTTCGCCGTCGTGGTAGACCATCTCGAAGAGGTGCAGGACGAGCGGAATCTCGCGCGCCTTCTCTTCGATGCCGTGGACGCGCCCCAGGCGCATGAGCACGGCCTGGAACGGCTGCTTCTCTTTGAGCGAGGGGTCGAAGGCGACGGCCTCGCCTTCCACGACCGCGTCGCCGCCCTTCCAAGCCTTCGAGAGCGCCGCCACGATGTCGGGCATCGCGGCCGTGTCGTCGTTGAGGCGGCGCGAGTAGGTGCGTATCTCGGGCGGCCGCCCCTTCTTCAAGTGAATCTGCAAACGCGCGCCGTCGTACTTCACCTCGAAGATGATTCGCTTGCCCTTCAGCTTCCCGAAAATCTCCTCGGGCCGGTCAACCTTCTGCGCGTTCATGAACTGGTAGGGGCGGAAGAGCGTGAGGCCGGCGCGCGCGAGCGCCCTCCGGCCGCGCTTCGCCTGCGCGGCCGTGTGCCCGATGTCGTTCGTCATCGCGTAGAGGTGTTCGACCGCGGCGGCGTCCACGTCGAAGGCGGCGGCCAGAGCGCGCGCGACCGTGCCGAGCCCGGCCCCGATGCGCATCTGGTTGAGCACCATGCGCGCGAAGTACTTCGCGCCCGCGGCCGTCGTGTTCCGGAAGACGTGCTCGACCAGAGACTCCCGGCTCTCGTCGCGCCCGACCGCGCGGTTCATGCGCCGCCAGAGCTTGTCCACTTCGAGCGCGTCCGGGCCGCGGACGTGCGCGGCGACGACCTCGCTCATGTCGCCCGTGCGCCTCACCTCGTCGTCTATCGCGGCCGGGTCAAGGCCGTAGAGGCGCGAGAGGACGGAGCGGAGCGTGCCCGGCCCGACGCCGAGGCGGTCGGAGAGCTGCGGGTCTACGACCTCGCCCAGCGTGAAGTGCGCGGCCGCGGCGAGCGTCGCGCGGTCGGCGCCGCGGAAGAGTTCGGCGAGGAGGCGGACGCGCGCGGGGTCACTACCCGCGCGGCCGATGCGCTCGTAGGTGTCGGCCAGTTCGGAGAATCTCACGTCGGTTCGCCGCCGGACAGAAAAGTTCTCAAGAGAGCTTCGGCGTTTGAGCATGCAAGTTGCAAGCCTCTTACGGCGAGCTTGGTTCCATCGAGGGTGAAGGGCCGAGAAGAGTTAAGAACTGCGCGGAATTTACACGTCACGCCGCGCGCGCCGGCCGTGCCGCGCGCGGCGCGCGCGTGAACGGGTCGCGTACACCGCCTGTACCGTCAGGCGGCAAGCGTTGTCGGGGGTTGAGTGCTGATGGGGCTTGAGACCTACCAGAAGATGCGCGACTTCAGGCGGACGCCGGAGCCGAAGGGGGCGGTGTCGAAGGCGAACCGGCGGCGCTTCGTCGTGCAGGAGCACCACGCGTCGAAGCTGCACTTCGACTTCCGGCTGGAGGTCGGCGGCGTCCTGAAGTCGTGGTCGGTGCCGCGCGGGCCGTCGCTCGACCCTTCGGAGAAGCGCCTCGCCGTCGAGACGGAAGACCACCCGGTCGAATACCTCAAGTTCGAGGGGCTCATCCCCGAGGGCGAGTACGGCGCGGGCGAGCACATGAAGTGGGACGGCGGGACGTTCGAGGTGCTGGGCGAAGGCGGCGCGGCCGAGCAACTGGAGAAGGGCCGGCTCGACTTCGCGCTCAAGGGCGAGAAGCTGCGCGGGGCGTTCACGCTCGTCAAGATGACCCGGCGCGCGGGCGAGTGGCTGCTCTTCAAGCGCTCGGACGAGTTCGCCGAAGCCGGTTGGGAGCTGCGCCTGCGCAAGCCCGTTGACGGGCAGGAGACGATAAAGGGGAAGGCGAAGGGCAGGGGGCAGAAGGCGGGAGGCAGGATTGTAGAAGGCGGGGGGCACGTCAGGAAGTTCGACACGGCGAAGAAGGCGGGGAAGGCCGTGGCCGCCGGGCGCGCGCTGAAGGCGAAGGCGCTCGAAGGCGACCGGAGCGTGAAGGCCGGGCGCGAGGTCGTGCCGCTCACGCACCTGGAGCGCGTCTACTGGCCGGAGGAGGGCTACACGAAGGGCGACCTCGTCCGCTACTACTACGAGGCCGCCGACTACATCCTGCCGTACCTGAAAGACCGGCCGCTCATCATGAAGCGCTTCCCGTCGGGGATTAAGGGGCCGTCCTTCCACCAGCACGACGTGAACGAGGCGCCCGAGTTCGTCCGCACCGTGCCGCTCGAAGTCGAGGACGGCGGCGGCCACGAGGTCGATTACGTCGTCGGCGACAACCTGGCGACGCTCCTCTACATGGCGAACCTCGGGGCGATAGAGCGCCACCCGTGGCACTCGCGCGTCGCCGACCTCGAACACCCGGACTGGTTCGTCTTCGACCTCGACCCGTCGGAGGGCGTCGAGTTCGAGACCATCTGCGATGTGGCCGTCAGCGTGCGCGAAGTGCTCGCGCGCCTCGGGCTCGACTCCTACCCGAAGACCTCGGGCTCGCGCGGCATACACGTCTACGTGCCCGTGGAGCCCGCCTACGGCTACGACCGGATAGCGGAGCTGGCCGAGCAGGTGGCGACCGTGGTGGCGCGCGAGCAGTCGCGGGTGGCGACCGTCGAGCGCTCGAAGAGCAAGCGCGGGGCGCGGATGATCTACGTCGACCACATGCAGAACGCGCGCGGCAAGTCGGTCGTCGCGCCCTACTCGGTGCGGCCGAAGCCGGGCGCGACCGTCTCCGCGCCGCTCGAATGGAAGGAGGTCGAGCGCAAAAAGATCAGGACCTCCGACTTCCACATCAGGAACATGCTCCGGCGGCTGGAGAGCAAGGGCGACCTCTTCCGGCCCGTGCTGAAGAAGGGGCAGCGGCTCGAAGGCGTCTTCGAGCGCGCGCGGGAGATGTACGAGGAGGGCTCGAAGAAGCGGCGGAGCGCGCGGGGCTGAAGCGCGCCCGGCGGAGTTTTCGGGCGGGCGGAACAAGGGGCTTGAGAAAAGGAGGGTTCGGACATGGCAGAGAAGGGTGACCGCGAGCTGATAGACACGGGCACGGACAAGCGTTACGTGCGGCGCGACGAGGAGGGGAAGTTCAAGGAGTCGGACGACGTGGGGCGCTCGCTCTCGCAGGACGTGAAGAAGGCGGCCAAGACGAAGGTCAAGTCCGGCCAGGGCGACCGCGGCGACCAGAAGAAGAAGTAGCCCGGGCGCGGGGGCGCGGGCGGCTCATACTTCAGGCACTCATCGAGAATCTTCTCCCCGCGCCCCGCGCCTCACGCCGGAAGGATTTAGCGGAAGGCCAGACGAGAAAGAAGGAGGTCGGCGATGTCATCACGCTACGGAGAACGCGGCTTCGGGCGCTACGAGGAACCCGAAGGCGACCGCACGGAGGACAGGGACTACGAGCGCGAGGAGGGGCGCGGGTACGCCGGGCAGCCGCGCGGCGGCTACGAGGGCGGCCCCGAATACCGCACGTCGCGCCGCGGCGGCTACGGGCGCGACTTCAGCTACGGCCGCGACCTCGGCTACGGCCGCGAGTACGGCGCGCGCGAACACTACACGGGCGAATACGGGTCGCGCCAGGGCGGGCGCGAATACGGCGCGGGTTACGGCAGGGAGAGGCTCGGCGGCGGCGGCTACGCCGGACAGCCGCGCCGCCACGACGACGAGGACTACGGGCGCGCCTACGCGCCGCGCGTTTACGGCCGCGAAGCCGCGCGCGGGTACGCGCGCGGCTCGGAGGACGAGGGCGTGCGCGAGTTCGACACCGACTACGGGCGCACGACGAGCCGCTTCTACGGCCGCAGCGGCTACGAGTACGGCCGCGACGACTACGAGGACGAGCGCGACCGCGGCGACTACCGCGCGCGCGACCGCGGCGGCGACGACCGCGGCGGGAGCTGGCTCGACCGCGCGGCCGACCAGGTGCGCTCCTGGTTCGGCGGCGATGACGACCCCGAAGGCGTGCGCCGCGGCGAAGAGGGGCGCAGGGCTTACGGCCGCGGCGAGGGCAGGTTCCGCGGGCGCGGGCCGAGGAACTACCGCCGCTCCGACGAGCGCTTGCGCGAGGAGGTCTGCGACCGCCTGACCGACAACGAGTGGCTCGACGCCTCGGAGGTGGAGGTGAACGTCGTGGCGGGCGAGGTCATCCTGACGGGCACCGTCGACAGCCGCTACGCCAAGCGGCTCGCCGAGAACATCGCCGAGTCGGTCTCGGGCGTCTCGAATGTGCAGAACAACCTGCGCGTGCACAGCTACCAGGCCGAGGAGACGCGCGGGTCGGCCGCGCTCCCTGCGGCGGCGACGACGCCCGGCGCCGCCGGCGCGACCGGCGCGGACGCCGCGGGGCCGGACGACGCGACTTCGACCGGCCTCTCTTCGAGGGCCGCGGGCGGAAGCTGAGGAGGAAAGGATGAAGGCGGAATGGTGAAGGATGAAGCGACGGCCGTACGGCATCACCCTCATCCTTCCGCCTTCATCCTTCACCCTTGAGGTGGGAAGCTATGGCGGAGGTCGGGACGGCGAAGGTGGCGGCCGAGGTCGTGCGCGGGGCGGCGCACGCGCTGGAGGGCGGCCGCGCGGATTACGACCCGCTGCTGCGGCTGGCCGGCGAGTCGCGCTTCGCCCTGCTGGGCGAGGCGTCGCACGGCACGCACGAGTTCTACGCCGAGCGCGCGGCCGTCACGAAGCGGCTCGTCGAGGAGAAAGGCTTCACGGCCGTCGCCGTCGAGGCCGACTGGCCGGACGCGTACCGCGTCAACCGCTACGTCCGCGGCGAGTCCGACGACCGGGACGCGCGCGCGGCGCTCTCGGGCTTCGGGCGCTTCCCGACGTGGATGTGGCGGAACACCGTCGTCGTCGAGTTCGTCGAGTGGCTGCGCGCCCACAACGACGCGCTCCCGGCGGCGCGCAGGGTCGGCTTCTACGGGCTCGACCTCTACAGCCTCTACACCTCCATCGAGGAGGTGCTCGGCTACCTTGAGAGGGTTGACCCGGAGGGCGCGCGGCGCGCGCGCAGCCGCTACTCCTGCTTCGACCATTTCGGCGAGGACACGACCTCCTACGCCTACGCGGCGGCCTACGGCGCGGCCGAGTCGTGCGAGCCGGCCGTGGTCGAGCAGTTGGTGGAGATGCGCCGCCGCGCGGCGGAGCTGGCGCGCGGCGACGGCGGCGCGGCGCGCGACGAGTTCTTCTACGCCGAGCAGAACGCGCGGCTCGTCAAGAACGCCGAGGAGTACTACCGCTCGATGTTCCGCGGCCGCGTCGAGTCCTGGAACATGCGCGACCGCCACATGGCCGAGACGTTGGACGCGCTGGTGGCGTACCTCTCGTCGGGGGGGCGGGCCGCGAAGGTCGCCGTCTGGGAGCACAACTCGCACCTCGGCGACGCGCGCGCGACCGAGATGGGGCAGGGCGGCGAGTGGAACGTCGGCCAGCTCGTGCGCGAGCGGTACGGGCGCGAGAGCCTGCTCGTCGGCTTCACGACGCACCGCGGCAGCGTGACCGCCTCGGACGACTGGGGCGGGCCGGGCCGGCGCAAGCGCGTGCGCCCCGCGCTCGAAGGCAGCTACGAGGCGCTCTTCCACGACGCCGGCCTCCCGCGCTTCATGCTCGACCTGCGCGCCGAGGGCAAGGCGCGCGAGCTTCTGCGTCTGCCGCGGCTCGAACGCGCCATCGGCGTCATCTACCGGCCCGAGACCGAGCGCCTGAGCCACTACTTCCACGCACAGCTCGCCGAGCAGTTCGACGCCGTCATCCACCTCGACGAGACGCGCGCCGTCGAGCCGCTCGAACCGGGCGCACACTGGGTGCCGGGCAACGAGCCGCCCGAAACGTACCCGTCGGGGATTTAAGATTGAGTCATTGAGTCGTCGAGTCGTGGGGT
>DASVWB010000338.1:0-6600 GCA_036389815.1 Pyrinomonadaceae bacterium
CTTCGTCGTACGGGAGTACCCGGACTATTAGAGCCTGCCGCGTTGAAAACTTTTTCCGGGGAGAGTTTTCCACAAAACGGCCATGAGATTTCCACCTGTGGAAATTGCCTGTTGATGAAGTTTTCAGATGTCTTGAAAAGCAGAAAAAACGGGCATAATTCGCCCTAAAACTTTTTTCAAAAAAAGGCTTGACACCCCGGAGGCGCGTGCGTATAGTCCGGCTCCCGTCGCGGTTGTTACGGCAACCGTGACCGGCGTGGGGATCGGCAGATTGGGGCGGAAACGCTTTAATCTGAGGACAGCGACAAGCGGCAAAAGTCGCTGCCACTGACGCCCCGGCCGAAGCCGAAAGGCTTGCGCAGGGAGGAGGCCGACGGGCATCTCCCGGGCCGCGCGGATAAAAACGCGACGGCGCTCCGACGGAATAATTAACCGACGGGGTAGCGAACGCCGCTCAACTTCGGTTGAGCCTCGTTGTCCAGAACGTAGACTGGAGGTGGAGGTAAAGCCACCAGAACAAAAACCAAAAGGCACCGCGCCTCCGGGCGCGAGAGGTTGACTAAAGTTAGCCCGTGCCGACCGTGGGTGAGCCGCCGCAGGCCACGCCTCGGGATATAAACAGGCAGCCCGGCGCGTGTACATGCAAGGGTTGCCGTCCCCAGAATCGCTTCGGCGGTTCGAAGGGATCGGGTTGGGCCGTCGCTCCTCGTGGGCGGCGGCCCAACTTCTTTTTGTGCCCGCCCACGCACGCACGCCGCCGCGACCCCGAAAGAAGTCTGTACCCGCCGCACGGATGAGGATATTATGCGAGGCCGCTTCGAGCGCCGGCCCCTTCGTCGGCCGCCGCCGTCTTCCTGAGCCCGGGACAAAGACATGGACGCTTTCGGATACGTCGCGGTCATCATCTCGGTCGTCATCGGGCTCGGTCTGTCCCACGTCCTGACCGGGGTGGTCGAGCTGTTCAAGGCGCGGCGGAGGGTTCGCTTCTACTGGGTGCACATGGTCTGGGTCGCGCTCACCTTCGTCGGCCACATCTTCCTCTGGTGGACGATGTGGAACCTGCGCCTTCTGCGCGACTGGAACTTCTTCTCCTTCCTCCTGCTCCTGCTCGGGCCGGTGCTCCTCTACGTGGCGGCGGCCTTCCTCGTGCCGAAAGTCGAGCCGGGGGCGAGCCTCGACCTGCGTGACTATTTCTACGAGAACCGCGCCGCCTTCTTCGGCGTCAACGCCGCCTTCACGGGGCTGCTGAGCGTCGAGAACTGGCTGCTCACGGGGCGGATGTCGCCCGCGCCGGTGACGGCCGTCTTCGCCGTGTGGTTCGCGCTGCTGTGCGTGTCGGCGTTCGTGAAGAGCGAGCGTTACCACGCGGCGCTGGCCGTCCTGTTCGTGTTGCTGTTCCTCTCTTTCATCGTCCTCTTCGGGCTGCGCCTCGGGGGGGTTTGAGGTCGCAGAAGTGAAGCCGAACATCTTCCGCCGGGACTTTCTCAAACAGGGCGCGCTGGCCGCCGCGGCGGCGCTCGCCGTGCCGCCGCGCGTCGGCGCGGGTGCTGTGTGGCACGGGCGTGCGTCCGCGCCGCGGAAGGTCGTCGTCTTGGGCGCGGGGCTGGCGGGGCTCGCGGCCGCGCACGAGTTGACGAAGGCGGGGCACGACGTGACGGTGCTCGAAGCGCAGGGGCGGCCGGGCGGGCGCGTGCTCACGCTGCGCACGTTCGACGAAGGGCTCTACGCGGACGCGGGCGCGGCGCGCATCCCAGACAGGCACGAGTGGACGCTGCGATACGTGAAGGAGTTCGGGCTCCGGCTCGCGCCCTTCTACCCGAAGGCGGGGCTCTTCGCGAAGGTCAGGCGCGGCCGCCGCGCGGAGGTCGGGTGGGAGAAGTTCAGCGACGCGGTCGAGGACGCGGTCGGCGTGGAGCTGGGCGACGACGGCCGCGGCTGGCACAAGATAGAGGGCGGCAACGACCTGCTGCCGCGCGCGTTCGCCGAGCGCCTGGGCGCGCGCGTCGTCTACGGCGCGCCGGCCGAGCGGGTGGAGCAGGACTCTTCGGGCGCGCGCGTCACGTTCCGGCGCGGCGGCGAGGCCGCGACGCTCGCGGCCGACTACGTCGTCTGCGCGATTCCGTTCGCAGTGCTCGGGCGGGTGGAGTTCGCGCCGCGCCTCTCCGAGCAGAAGCGGAAGGTGCGCGACCAGTTGACGTACGAGTTCGCCTCGCGCGCCTTCCTGCAAACCTCGGGGCGCTACTGGGAGCGCGGGCGCGGGAACGGCTTCGCGGTGTCCGACCTGCCGGCCGAGTTCTGGCCCTCCACCTTCGGGCAGAAGGGGACGCGCGCGGTCTTGCAGGCGTACGTGCGCCACTTCACCTCGCTCGAATGGAAGAAGCTGGGCGAGGCGGAGCGCGTCGCGGCGGCGCTCGGGCTGGCGGAGCAGGCGGTGCCGGGCGCGCGCGCGGCCTTCGAGCGCGGGCAGGTGAAGTCGTGGGGCGAGGACGAGTGGGCGGGCTGCGCGTGGACTCACCCGTCGGGGACGCAGCTCGTCGCCGTCAATGCATCCGAGGGCCGCATACACTTCGCGGGCGAGCACGCCTCCGTCTACGCCTCCTGGATGAACGGCGCGCTCGAATCCGGCAACCGCGCCGCGCGGGCGGTCGAAGAGGCCGCGGGCGCCGAGGTCGGTCTAAGAATTTGAGATTTCAATTTGAGATTTCAAATTTGAAAGTTGAAATCGGTTACGGCCGCGCGTCCGCGACGGCCCGAACGCCCCGGCTCTGAAGGCCGACCGGGCGCGCGCCCTTCCCTCCCCTCCCTCCACGCCGTGTGTTACCATCTGCGCCGCCTCCGTAGACCGAGACGGCGCGCGCTGGACTGTCGCGCCGCGCCGCCCCCGCTGATGTATTCATGCTGACCGCCGGGCTCTTCATCACATCCGTCCTGTTGAGCGTCGCCGCGCTGTGGCTCGCGCTCTCGCGGGCGCGGCGCGCGGGCGGCGCGGCGCGCGAGCTGGCGGAGCTGCGCGAGTGGTTCGGGCGCGAGGTGGCGTCGCTGCGCGGACGCCTCGACTCCCAGCACGAGCGCCTCGGGCGGCAGGAGGCGCGCGCGGGCGCGCTGGCGGACGCGCTGGACGGGACGCGGCTCTCGCTCGAAGCCGCGCGGCGCGACATCGCCGCCGCCGCCGAGCGCCGGGGGTCTGGGCCGCACACGGCCGAAGAGGCGCGCGACTCGCCGCCGTACGCGGCGGCGGAAGAGGCTGCTGCGGCCGGCGACGACGAGGCCGACGTTCACGCGCTCGCGCGCGGCCTCGAAGACTTCTTCAACTCCACGATGCACCCGCGCGACCTGCTCGGGCACGCCGCTTTCGAGCGCGGCGTAGGGCTGCTCCGGGGCGAGGGGTACACGACCGCGTGGCTGCTCGCGTACTCGACGGGGCCGGAGGTGGTTCTGGCCTGCATGGCGCTCGAAGCGCTGGCGCGACGCGCGGGCGACGACGAGCTCATCTTCGAGTCCGTCCTGCGCAACGTCAACGCGTACTTCTTCTGGCCGAGCTTCTACGCGCTGCGCGCGCTCGACGCCCACGCCGGGGGGCGCCGCGTCCTCGCGCCGCTGCTCGCGCGGCTCAACTCGACCTGGCGCAACGACACGCCGATGACCTCGCTGCGCGAGTTCGTCGCCGCGCGCGCCGCGGCCGGCGAGACGCCCGACCCCGCGGAACTGCTCGAAGAGGTGAGGGCGCTCGCGCTCGACGACGGGCAACTCGCCGACTTGGCGACGACGCTCCACGAGGTCGGCGTGCTGCTGCCGCCCGAGGTGCGGCAAGAGCTGTCGGGCTGGGCCGGGCGGCGCGAGGCGGCCGAGTTCCTGAAGACGGTAGGGCGCGTGTGGGAGGGCGACGAGGAGGGCGAGGTCTTCCTGCCCGACGCGGTGGCGGCGCGGGTGGCCGAGTTGGAGTCGGCGCTCACGCGCGAGCCGGCGCACTCCGTGATGCTGGTCGGCGACTCGGGCGTGGGCAAGACAGCGCTCGTGCGCGCGCTCGCCGGGCGGCTGCGCGCTGAGAACTGGCTCGTCTTCGAGGCGTCGGCCGCCGAGGTCATCGCCGGTCAGACCTACATCGGCCAGATAGAGGAGCGCGTCCAGTCAATCGTCCGCCACCTACAGGGCAAGCGCGTGCTCTGGGTGGTGCCGAACTTCCACGAGGCGCTGTGGGCCGGCCGCCACCGCTACAGCCCGACCGGCGTGCTCGACCTGCTGCTCCCCTCGATAGAGGGCGGCGCCGTGCGCGTCGTCGGCGAGGTGCCGTCGAACGCCTACGAACAGTTACTGCGGCTCAGGCCGAAGCTGCGCACGGCGATGCAGACCTGCCGCGTCGCGCCGCTCTCCGACGACGAGACGCTCGAACTCGGCCGCCGCTGGGCCGCCGAGCGCGGCCGGCCGCAGGCGGACGGCCCCCGGACGGCGCGACCCGGCGTAGACACGTCGGGCGAGCCGCGCGCCTCGGAGCGGACGCTGCGCGAGGGGCTCCACCTCGCCAAGCAGTACCTCGGCGACAAGGCCACGCCCGGCAACCTCCTGCTGCTGCTCGACGCCACCGACCGGCGGCTCCGCGCCGAGGACGAGGGCGGCGGGCAGGTGGGACTTGACGACCTGCTCGTCACGCTCTCGCAGTTGACGGGGCTGCCCGTGCAGATACTCGACGAGCGCGTCGGGCTCGACCTCGCGCGCCTGCGCGCCTTCTTCGAGGGGCGCGTGCTGGGCCAGCCCGAGGCCGTGGACTGCCTCGTCGAGCGCGTCGCGATGGTCAAGGCCGGGCTCACCGACCCGACGCGCCCGCAGGGCGTCTTCCTCTTCGTCGGCCCGACGGGGACGGGCAAGACCGAGATCGCCAAGACGCTGGCCGAGTTCCTCTTCGGCTCGCCCGAGCGCATGATCCGCCTCGACATGAGCGAGCTACAGACGTGGGAGTCGCAAGCGCGCATACTCGGCGAGGCCGAGGAGACGAGCGACAGCGCCGCCCTCGTCAACCAGATACGCAAGCAGCCCTTCTCCGTCGTCCTCCTCGACGAGTTCGAGAAGGCGCACCCCTCCGTGTGGGACCTGTTCCTGCAAGTCTTCGACGACGGGCGGCTCACCGACCGGCGCGGCAACACGGCCGACTTCCGCCACTCGGTCATCATCATGACCTCGAACCTCGGCGCGACGCTCCCGCACGGGGCTTCGGTGGGCTTCTCGCAGGAGCAGACGCAGTTCGCGGCCGGCTCGGTCGAGCGCGCGGTGGGGCGCGCCTTCCGCCGCGAGTTCGTCAACCGCATCGACCGCGTCGTCGTCTTCCGCCCGCTGGGGCGCGCCGTGATGCGCGACCTCCTGCGCAAGGAGCTGACCGACGTGCTCACGCGGCGGGGGCTGCGCACGCGGCAGTGGGCGGTCGTGTGGGACGACTCGGCCGTCGAGTTCCTTTTGGAGAAGGGGTTCACGGCCGACCTCGGCGCGCGCCCTTTGAAGCGCGCCGTCGAGCGCTACCTGCTCTCGCCGCTCGCGCTCACCATCGTCAACCATCAGTTCCCAGAGGGCGACCAGTTCCTCTTCGTGCGCTCCTCGGACGACGGCCAGTCGCTCGACGTGCAGTTCGTAGACCCGGACGCGCCCGACGAGCCGGACGCGGGCGAGGAGGCCCGCGCGCCCGACGAGGAGGTCGCCGGCGGGAACGCCGGTGAGCTGCGGCTCGAATCCGTCGCGCTCGACCCGCGGGGGACGCCCGAGGAGCTGCGCTTCCTGCAAGGGCGTTACGACGAGGTGGCGGCACGCGTCGGGGACGAAGCGTGGCGCGCGCGCAAGGAGGAGGCGCTCGGGCGGATGCAGTCGGCCGACTTCTGGACTTCCGCGGAGCGCTTCTCGGTGCTCGGGGCCGCCGAGTACATGGACAGGATCGAGGCCGGGCTCGACACGGCCGGCTCGCTCCTCGGCCGGCTGCGCGGCAACCGCAGGCGGCTGCCGCCCGACCTCGTCGCGCGCCTCGCCGAGCAGCTCTACCTGCTCGACGCGGCCTGCCGGGGCTTCGCCGAAGGCTCCCCGCGCGACGCCTTCCTGCTGGTGACGGCGAGCCGCGAGCCCGGAGCCGACCGCGACCGCAGCGACGAGTTCGCGCGCACGCTCACGCGCATGTACCGCCGCTGGGCCGAGCGCCGCCGCATGCGCTTCGACCTGATAGAGGAGCGCGACGGCGAGCGCTCGAACGGCTCGGGCGCGGAAGAGTACCGCGCGCTCGCCGCCGTCTCCGGCTACGCCGCCTTCCGGCTGCTCCGCCCCGAGGCCGGGCTCCACGTGCTTGAGACGCCGCAGGACGAGAAGGCTTTCAACCGCGCGCGCGCCACCGTGCGCGTCGTCGCGCAGCCGGACGAGCCCGCGGGCCGTGGGCGCGAGGCGCTCGGCGAGCAGGCCGCGCGCGCGCTCGCCTCCGACGGGGCCGCGCCGCAGCAGGTAGTCCGCCGCTACCGCGAAGAGCCCTCGCCGCTCGTCCGCGACTCCGCCCGCGGCTGGCGCACCGGCAGGCTGGAGCGCGTCCTCGACGGCGACTTCGACCTCATCACGTAGGGGTGTCGGGTAAGAACCGGC
>DASVWB010000339.1:0-3384 GCA_036389815.1 Pyrinomonadaceae bacterium
ATCGACGCGGCCTGGCGCAACTACTTCGGCACCTCGCACGGCTTCGCCCAGGAACAGCCGCGGAAGAACACGGGGGACTTGTCCGATGCGAACCCGCTCCAAATCTGAACGAACGCTGGTGAAGGCCGCGCTGCTTCTCGCCGTCCTCCTCTGCGCGTCCGCGCCGGCCGCGGCCGACCAGTTGAAGCTCGCGGACGGGACGGTGATGGAGGTGGACGAGGCGTGGGAGGACGCGTCGGGCGTCTGGTACAGGCGCGGCGGCGTGACGAACCTCGTCGAGCGCTCGCGCGTGCGCGAGGTGTTGAAGGCTCCCGCGGCGAAGGAGCCGAAGCTGGAGAAGGCGGCTGGCGAGGTTTCGGCCGCCAGGGCCGACGGCCGCGCGGCGCAGCAGGCCGAAGAGGCGCAGGCCGTGTGGATATACCTCGTCGGCGGGGCGAAGATGGAGGTTGACGAGGCGAACGAGGGCGCGGACGGCGTCTGGTTCCGGCGCGGTAACATCTCGACCTTCATCGAGCGCGCGCGCATCGACCGCGTCGAGCGCGAGCGCGTCGCGCCCGAAGAGGCGGCCGCCGCCGCGGCCGGCGTCGCGCCGAAGAGGCGCGAGCGGCGCTGGACGACGGGCAGCCCCGGCCTCGACGCCATCATCCGCCAGAACGGCGCGCGCCACGGCGTAGACCCCTACCTCGTCTTCTGCGTGATGGAGCAGGAGTCGCACTTCAACCCGCGCGCCGTCAGCCCCGTCGGGGCGCGCGGGCTGATGCAGCTCATGCCGGGCACGGCCGCGCGCTTCGGCGTGCGCAAGCCCCACGACCCCGGCCAATCGGTCTCGGGCGGCACGCGCTACCTGAAGGAGCTGCTGCGGCGCTTCAACGGCCGCGTAGACCTCGTGCTCGCGGGCTACAACGCGGGCGAGGGCAACGTCATGCGCTTCGGCTACCGCGTGCCCCCCTTCCGCGAGACGCGCAACTACGTGCGGCGCGTCGGCGGGCGGTACGCGAAAGGGGGGTAGGCAGTAGACAGTAGACAGTAGACAGTAGTCAGTAGTCAGTAGTCTCGCAGTCGAGGGGGCGCGATTGTTCGGCGCCGTAGCCGCCGAGGTCAAACATGAACGTTCGAGAGACGGCTTTCCTACTGACTACTGACTACTGACTACTGACTACTGACTACTGACTACTGCCTACTGGAAGTTCTTCCCCGTTGCGCCTGTCTAGTGGCTGAGGTGTGTTGAAGATGAAGACTTGTCTGCTGAGTTTCGTGTTGGCCTTCGTCGCGGCGGCCTCCACCGCGCGGGCGCAGGGGGAGCCGGGGCAGGCCGGGCCGACGACGCTGACGAACGCGTCGGTCGTGAAGCTCGTGCGCGCGGGCTTCAAGGAGAAGACCGTCATCGCCATCATCAACGCGCGCCCCGTCCGGTTCGACCTCTCGCCCGACCGCCTGATAGAGCTGAAGAAGGGGGGCGTGCCCGAGCGCGTCATCCTGGCGATGCTCGCGCGCGCGGAGTCGATTGACTTCGCGGGCGACGACTGGGGCGACGACGACGAGGCACAGTTGGGCGGTTCGGGGCGTGAGCGCGGGCGGGCGGGCGCGCCCGGTGCCGACCCCGGCGAGGTGGGCATCTTCGGCTCGTCGGGCGGGTCGCAGGGGCGCACGCGCACGCGCGGCGGCAGCGGCGGCGGCAGCTCCGACACGCTGACGACGGGCAGCGCCAGCGTCCGCATACTCCGCCCGCCGGCCGAGGCGGGCGGCGCCGCCGCGTCGCAGGCGAAGCTTGAGCGCACGCCGACGCTGACGAACGACTCGGTGGTCGAGCTGGTCGAGGCCGGCTTCTCGGAGGGCACCATCGTCCGCCGCATCGAGCAGTCGCCCGTCGAGTTCGACCTCTCGCCCGCCAAACTCGCCGAGCTGCGCAAGCGCCGCGTGAGCGAGCCCGTCATCAACGCCATGCGCGCCGCGATGGGCGAAGACCAGAAGGAGCCCGCGCGCCCCGGGAAGTGAGTCGGCCGAACGGCCGGCGGGCACCGCACTCTTGATGGTTGAGGGCTGCCGGAGATGAGATTAACCGCGGAGGCACGGAGACGCCGCTTAAGGGAATTTGAAATTTCAAATTTGAAATTTCAAATTCCCAAACCACCCGCGTCCCTGTGGCTCGTTCTCACATGCTGCCTGCTCGCCGCGCTGCCGTGCGCGCCCGCGGGCCGCACGCAGACGCAGCCGCGGCCGCGGCAGGCGGGCGGCGTGCCGGCGGGGCCTTACGTGAAGCCCTCGCCCGGCGACGAGCCACCGCCTCTGCCGCCGGCGAAGCCGGGGGGCGCGGCGCGGCCGCAGAAGGGGAAGACGCAGAAGCAGGCCGACGAGGAGGTCGACGAGAACGAGGTCGTCCGCATCAACGCCTCCGAAGTGCTCCTGCCCGTGACGGTGCGCGACGCGTCGGGCGCGCTCGTGACGGACCTCGGGCGCGGGGACTTCAAGGTCTTCGAGGACGGGCGCGAGCAGCCCCTGAGCGGCCTCTCCCTGCGGCAGGTGCCGGCCGACGTGGCGCTCCTCGTGGACGCCTCCTCGTCCGTCGCCGAGAGCTTCGAGGACTTCCGCCGCGCGGCCGAGGAGTTCGCGGGGCGCGTCGGCGAGGAAGACCGCTTCTGCCTCGTGAAGTTCGACGACCGCGTGGAGCTTCTGCTCGACTGGTCGAAGAGCCGCCTGCAACTGCGCCGCGCGCTCGGGCGGCTGACGACGGGCGTCTTCACGCGCTTCAACGACGCGCTGCTGCTCTCGGCGCGCGAGCAGTTCCGGCAGGGCGAGCGCCGCCGCGCGCTCGTCGTCCTGAGCGACGGCATCGACAGCAACCGCGGCTCGGCCGACGCCGCGGCCGCGCTGCGCGCCCTGCTCGAAGCGCAGGTCACGGTCTACTCCATCGCCAACACCGAGATCGAGCGCGCGCGCAAACGCGCCGAGCTGGACAGCCTGCTCGACGGCACCGACGCCACCGTCCGCTTCAACCAGCTCCGCATCGGCGACCTGCAAGAGTCGCTGCGCGTGCTCGACGCGAGCGAGCGCAACCTCGAAGCCCTGACGCGCGCGACCGGCGGCCGCCTCTACCGCCCGCGGAGCTTCAGCTCGCTCGGCTCGGTCTACGCCGAGATCGCCGACGAGCTGCGCCACCAGTACGCCCTCTACTACACGCCGACCGACCCCGCGCGCGACGGCCGCTTCCGCCGCGTCCGCGTCGAGGTCAACGGCCCCGGCTACGAGGTCTCGACCCGCGTCGGCTACTACGCGCCGGGGAGATGAGGGAAGTAGGCAGTAGGCATTAGGCAGTAGGAAGTAGACAGTAGACAGTAGACAGTAGATAAGAATGGCGGCGCGTCCGGCTTATGACCGAGACGCGCC
>DASVWB010000340.1:0-2404 GCA_036389815.1 Pyrinomonadaceae bacterium
CGCCGGGCGGGCGGGCCGGGGCGCCGAACTGAAAAGGCGCGGAGGCACGGCCAGGAGCGTTCCTGAAAACCGTGCCTCCGCGTTTTAACGGCCGCCCCTCGCCCAGCGCGGCCGTTAAAGCCTGAGCTTTCCCGCGCGGGCAGGAGGGCGCGCGAAACCCCGCGCCACCCGTTCCGCCCTTCAACCCTTAACGCGGAGGAAGTCGCTCCGGCGGATCACCCCGTCCGAAAAAATTTCTTCGGCCGCGCCTATTTGGGCAGGAGGCTGCAAGGGAGCGGGCGGAAGCCGCTGAACTGGAAGTCGGAGCCGACGACAATCGGCTGGTCGGAAGTGACCCTGACGCTGTATGAGATTCTGGCGGGGTCGGGCGCGGGGAAGCCGCTGACCTGCGGCGTCTTCCATGTCACGTTCAGCGTGTTCGCCGGCGCGACCGAGACGGTGGCGCCGGCCGTCTGGCCGGGGTAGTTCTCGGCCGGGCTCGTGCCGGGGATGGCCTGGCCGGCGAGGTTGGCGCCCGCGGCGTTCAGGATGTTGACCGCGACGTTGGCGGGGGCCGCGCCGCCGTTGAAGACGTAGAGGTCTGCGCGCGTGATGCTCGCCGAGTCGGCGTAGAGCGCCGGCGTGCAGACCCAGACGTAGGGCGCGCCGCCGCCGCCCGAGCCCCCGGCCGGGCCCGGGGGGCCTTGCGGGCCGGGCGGGCCTTGCGGGCCCGTGCAGGCGGCCGAGGCGGACAGTAGAAGCGCGAGGGTCAGAAGGGCGAAGCGGGCAAGGCCGTTGCTCATGCGGGTCTCCTCGCGGGGCTGCACCGTCCGGACCGCCCCGCGTTTCCGAAGTCGTGATAGGTAGAGAAGAAGCGAACCGGGAAGCCCTCTGGAAGAAGCGGCGGGAGATTATGTCACTTTCGCGCCGGGGTCAAGGGGTCGGCCGCGGCCTGCGCGCTCGCGGGCGCCTTCGCCTACTTCTGCCTCGTGCGCGGCACGCTGCGGGCGGGGTAGGGAAGCGCGGGCCCGCCCCGCGCGCGAGACCTCACGGGAACCCGCCCCGCGGGACGTCGCTTGTAAAGCGGCGCGTAAGTGGTAGTATGTGCGGCGTTCCCCGTCGGGCCTGACCTTCGCGGGCGACCGCGCCGACGACTCGGACGATCTTCCCAACCCCAAAGTGAAAAGAAGAGGATTCAGCAATGCTTAGAAAAAGATGGGAGGTGGCGCTCGCCCTCGGGGTGTTTATCTTCGCGGGCCTGGCGTGCAACTTCAGCGCCTCGACGGCCAACCTGAGCAGCCTCAAACTCGGCAAGGACAAGGACGCGACGACGGAGACGAGCAGCTTCGGCGCGAACGACACGGTCTACGCCGTCGCGACCGTCTCGAACGCGCCCGGCGCCGTCAAGGTCACCGGCCGCCTCGTCTTCGACCAGGTGGAGGGCGAGCAGAGCGGCCCCGTCCCCGGCCTCGAAAAGACGCTCGACCTCCCGGAAAGCGGCACCGCCACCTACACCTTCACCCCGCCCCCCTCGGGCTGGCCCAAAGGCAAGTACAAGGTCGAAGCCGTCATGCTCAACGACCAGGGCGAAAAGAAGGACGAGAAGTCCGCCGACTTCTCCGTCAACTAAACCCCCTCCGACGACCCGCACACGAAAGGGAAGAGGCTACCTTCTGAAGGCAGCCTCTTCCCTTTTAACCTACCTGATGGAGCAGAGGGGGATCGAACCCCTGACCTCCGCATTGCGAACGCGGCGCTCTGCCAAACTGAGCTACTGCCCCACGCGAGGGTTAGATATTAGGGGCCGGTGCGGGGGCTGTCAAGTAGGGGGCGGGCGGGGCGGAAGGTGAAGGCGGCCGGGGGAGCGGGTTGCTCCCCCGGCCGCCTTTCGGTCAGTCGCCCTGCGGGTTGTCAGGGCTGGCTGGAGACGGACGAGTCGGTGTACATGGGCTCGACGCACATCGAGTCCGTGCAGTACTTGGTCGTGCAGCCGCAGTTGTAGGGCGGCGGCTGCTGGTAGGCCGGCGCGACGCGGAAGATGCCCCAGATGCCGCCGTCGAACTGGAAGGACTGGAGCGTGCGGTAGAGGTAGTCGCCCGGCACCGAGAAGGCGCCCCCCGCCCCGTGCTTCAGGAGGAAGTCGAAGTGGCTGCCCGGCCCGACCCCGTACTGCGCCCCCTTCCACTCCGAGAGCGGGTTAGACCCCAGCGTCGTCGAGTTGTTCGCGTAGGGCTCCTCCTCCCAGACGTGCCCGTGCAGCGTGAAGACGTTGTTGCGCGAGTGGCCGCCGGGCTGGAGCAGCCGCACCCGCACCTGCTGCCCGGCCGTCGCCGTGAAGACGGGCGTCTGCGGGTCGGAGCCGCCGACCTGCGAGTTCGACAGCGCGTTGGCGAAGTCGTAGTCGCGCGTCGGCGTCCGCGGGTCG
>DASVWB010000341.1:0-19215 GCA_036389815.1 Pyrinomonadaceae bacterium
CGGCGAGACCTGCGTCGGGTCAACCTGCGGGAGCCCGATGTGCGCCGTCATCACCGAGCCGACGCCCGCCCTGATGGCCGCGCGGAACGGGACGAGCTCGACCGAGTCGAGCCGCGCGCGCGCCACGTCGATGACGGGCAGGCCGCGGTGCGAGTCCGTCGCCGTGTCGCCGTGGCCGGGGAAGTGCTTGGCGGTGGCGATGACCCCGGCCGCCTGCGCGCCCTCGACGAAGGCGGCGACGTAGCGCGCGACCTCCGAAGGGTCTTCGCCGAAGGAGCGGACGTTGATGACGGGGTTGCCGGCGTTGTTGTTCACGTCGGCGACGGGGGCGAAGACGTGCTGGATGCCGAGCGCCCGCGCCTCGCGCGCGGTCAGCTCGCCGTGGCGGCGGGCGAAGGCGGGGTCGCCGGTGGCGCCGACGGCCATGTTCCAGGGCAGGTTCGTCGTGTCCTCGAAGCGCATGCCGCTGCCGGCTTCGAGGTCGGCCGAGATGAGGAGCGGCAGTTTCGCGAGCCGCTGCATGCGGTTGACGAGGTGCGCGGATTCGTAGACGGGGCCGCGGAAGAGGATGATGCCGCCGACGTGGTTCTGCTCGACCTGCCGGCGCAGCTCCCTGAACTCGTCGCTCTCCTGGTTGAGGAAGCGCGCGTTGACGCCGACCGAGATGAGCTGCCCGGCCTTCTCTTCGAGCGTCATCCTCTTCAGCTCGGAGTCGGCCCACCTGAGCGCGTCCCTGCTCGCCTGCCGGCTGTACGACGGCGTGACCTCGGCGCCGGGGACGACCGCGCGCGCGCCCTGCGCGCGACCAGCGCCGGCCGGCGTGAGCGCCGGGGAGATAAACGACAGAAGCGCCAGCGGGAGCAGGATGGCGAGGGCGAATGTGCCGCGCACGAACCGTAAAGCTCTGGTGTATCTCATCCGAAACCAATCCTTAGTCGGCCGCGCCGGGCGCGAGTTCGTCGCGGCGCTCGGCCGGCGCGGGCGCGAACGCGAAGCCCGCGAGCCACGCGACGAGGAACGTCACGCCGCTCCCCAGAAGCACGTACCACGTCCACGCGAGCGGCGTGTAGAAGCGCACGTAGAGCATGACGACGATGCTGGCGATCATGCCGACGAGCGCCGGCGGCTCGCTCACGCGCCGCAGGAAAGTGCCGACGAGGAAGACGCCGAGCACGGGGCCGTTAATGAGCGACGCGACCGAGAGCGCCTTGTCGAGCGCCGAACTCGGGTAGCTCATCGCCCAGACCGCCACCCCTATCTGCACGACGCCCCAGACGAGCGTCAGCCAGTGCGAGACGCGCAGGTAGTGCCTGTCCGGTCGCCCCGGCCGGAACGGCTTGTAGAGGTCGTTGACGGCCGTGGCCGCGATAGAGTTGAGCGACGAGGAGAGCGCCGCCGCGAAGATGGCCGCGACGACGAGCCCGGCCAGCCCCGTCGGCATGTGCTTCGTGATGAAGTCGGGGAAGACGCGGTCGCCGCCCGCGAAGGGGAAGGTCGCGCTCGCGGCCTTGGCGAACGCCGGGTCGGCGGCGCAGCGCGCGGCCTCGACGGGGTTCACCTGCGCGCAGGCCGCGGCGAAGTCGCCGTAGACGGGCGAGGCGTGCGGCCCGTAGAAGGCGAAGAGCAGCACGCCGATGAAGAGGAAGCCGACGAACTGCGCGAAGACCACCGCGCCCGAAGACAGCAGTGCGGCGGCCGCGCGGCGCGGGCGGTCGGTGCAGAGGTAGCGCTGCACGAGGTACTGGTCGGTGCCGTGCGTGCTCATCGTCAGGAAGCAGCCGCCGACGAGCCCCGCCCAGAAGGTGTAGCTCTTCGTCAGGTCGAGGGGCAGCGAGAAGTTGACGGTCGCGTCCGTGAACGGGAACGAGAGCGCGTAAGGGGTCTGCCTCACGCCGAAGTCCACGACATCGAACTTGGCGAACTGCCGGCCCAGCTCGGCCGCGCCGCCGAAGCCGCCCTTGACGGCCGCGGCGATGACGACGGCCGCCGCGAGCGCGCCCGCGAGGTAGATGCCGAGCTGCACGACCTCGACCCAGATGACCGCCTCCATCCCGCCGTAGTAGGTGAAGACGATCATCACGGCGCCGAGCAGCACGATGGAGGCGACGGTCGCGGCCGTCACGCCCGCGCCCGGCCGGAACGAGGTGTAGACGGCCGCGAGCACGATGGCCGTCAGCAGCAGTCGGATGCCGTCGGCGATGTTGCGCATGACGACGAAGAGCGCCGCCGCCAGCATCTTGATGCGCCCGCCGAAGCGCCGCTCCAGAAGCTCGTAGACCGTCAGCAGCTCGCCGCGGAAGTAGGACGGGATGAAGAGGAGCGAGATGACGACGCGCCCCAGCATGTAGCCCATCACGAGCTGGAGGAACTGGAAGTTGCCGCCGCGCGAGAAGGCGACGCCGGGGACGCTGATGAAGGTGATGGTCGAGGTCTCGGTGGCGACGATGGAGGCGGCGATGGCCCACCACGGGACGCTGCGGTCGCCGACGAAGTAGTCCTCGGTCGTCTCCTGCTTGCCCGCGAACCAGATGCCGAACAGGGTGATGCCGACGAGGTAGCCGAAGACGATGATCAGGTCAACGATTCCCATTTCAGGTTGGCGGCCGGGGCTCAGGCTGAACGAGCGGGAGTGTGCCGATTCTATTTTCAAACCTCCCGCGGAAGCAAATCGCCCAAACGACGTATGCGCGGGCAGACCGCCTCCGGGTGCATGTCGAGGGGGTCGAGCAGCACGGCGCGCATCCCCGCGGCGCGCGCGGCCAGCGCGTCGTGCGCGTACGAGTCGCCGACGAAGGCCGCCTCCGCCGCCTCGACGCCGAGTCGCTCGAGCGCGTGGCGGAAGACGGCCGGGTCGGGCTTGCGCAGGCCGACGACGTGCGAATCGACCATCAGGTCGAACTTGTCCGCCAGCCCCGCGGCCGCCAGCGAGTCCTTCAGCCGGCCGTCCTCCGTATTCGAGATGACGGCGACGAGCAGCCCCGCGCGCCTCAGGCCCTCGATGACGGGCGCGGCCTCGGGGTCCGCGCCGCACCAGATGTGCCGCTCGGCGTGCGCGCGGTCGATGCGGCCGACGAGCGACTCGCAGGCGTCGGGGTCTAAACCGAGGCAGCCGTACATGCCGCGGAACGTCCAGTGCGCCCCGCGCTCGACGGCCGCGGGCGCGTTCGACCTCTGCACCTCCGCGCCCACCGTCTTCAACATCTCGCCGAAGGCGCGCCGCATCTCCTCGTCGGAGAAGCGGCTCCCGGCGACCTCCTCGGCCAGCGCGGCGAGGCGCGGCCAGTCCGGGTGCACGAGCGTACCGCCCACGTCGAAGACGCACGCGCGAGCGCCGTTGAGAGAAGGGTGGAGCATCGGTTGTTCCATGAAAACTTCCGCGGGCTAAGTCTGCTTCGACAGCTCTTCGACGGCGCGCGCCACGACCCAGCCCGTGGCTTCGAGCGCGGCGCGCGCCTCGCCCGCCCCGCGCCCCGCCTTAGACATGACGAGCGCGACGCGCAGGTCGCCGCCGGCCGCTTCGAGCGCCTCTCGCGCCGCGTCGGCGCCGAGCCCCGTCTCGGCCGAGAGGATGCGCTCGGAGCGCGCGCGCAGCTTGACGTTCGACGGGCGCATGTTCGTCATGCGGTTCCCCGTCACGTAGCCGAGCCTGACCATCGCCGCCGTCGAGAGCATGTTCAAGACCATCTTCTGCGCCGTCCCCGCCTTCAGCCGCGTCGACCCCGCGACCACTTCCGGCCCGACCACGGGCACGATGCTCACCCCGGCCGCGCGCGTGACCGGCGAGCCGGGCACGCACGTCAGCGCGGCCGTGAAAGCGCCCAAGTCCCGCGCGTACTCGACGGCGCCGACGGTGTAGGGCGTGCGCCCGGAGGCGGCGATGCCGACCAGCGCGTCCGCGCCCGAGACGCCGCGCGCCGCCGCGTCGCGCGCGCCGGCCTCGCGGTCGTCTTCGGAAGCCTCGGTCGCGCGGTGGAGCGCGTCGTAGCCGCCCGCGATGATGCCCTGCACCAGCTCCGGCGGCACGCCGAAGGTCGGCGGGCACTCCGAGGCGTCGAGCACGCCGAGCCGCCCCGAGGTGCCCGTGCCGACGTAGAAGAGCCGCCCGCCCGCGCGCAGGCGTTCGACTATCCCCTCGACGGCGCGCCCGACCTCCGGCAGCACGCGCCCGACCGCCGCCGCCACCCCCGCGTCCTCCTCGTTCATCAGGCGCAGGACCTCGGCCGTCGGCAGGTCACTCAGCCCGCGCGTGCGCGGGTTCTCCTGCTCGGTTACGGGGAGTTCGTCGGGCGTGTCTCTCATCGGTCGGGTTGCGTCTCGGCGGCGGCCGCGCGACGCTTCAGCCCGCGAGGGCGAGCTGCAAGTGTTCGCCCGCCATGCGCGCCGCGGCCTCGGCCGGCGCGAGCAGCGGCGGGGCGACCGAGGCGCGCGGGGCGACGCGCGCCAGCTCCTCGCCGAGCGGGTCGAGTATGAGCGCCCCCGCGGCGAAGACGCCGCCGACGTAGGCCACGCGGAAGCGCTCGCGCTCCATGCGGAGCTTGCGTATGACGGCCGCGGCCGCGCGCGCCAGCTCGCGCCCCGCCTCCTCGACTATCTCGCGCGCGGCCGCGTCGCGCCGCTTCGCCGCCTCGATCACGCGCGTGCCGTAGCCGGCGATGCGCGAGTTCGTCATGCTCGGCGCGTAGACCGCGGTCGAGAGGTCTTCCGGGTTGGTCACGTCGAAGTAGTCGCACGCCGACTCGACGAGCGAGGTCTTGCGTCCGCGCCCGTCGGTGGCGCGCGCGACGGCCTGCAAGGCGCGGCGCGCTATCCAGGAGCCGCTCCCCTCGTCGCCGACCACCGGCCCCCAGCCGCCCGCGCACGCGCGCCGCCCCCGGGCGTTGACGCCGCAGCAGATGGAGCCCGTGCCCGCGATGATGACGAGGCCGGGCTTGCCGTCGGTCGCGCCGTAGAGCGCCACGTCTGCGTCCGTGACGACCTCGACGGCCTTGAAGCCCAGCTCGCTGAGCCCCACACGCATCCGTTCGCGTATGTCCGCGCGCTTGACCCCGGCGAGCCCCACCTCGGCGGCGACTATCTCGACGCGCCGCACGCCGGCCGCGGCGCAGGCGCGGTCGACGGCGTCGCGGACGGCGCCGACCGCCTCGCTCACGCCCACGCGCAGCGGGTTCGAGGGGCCGGCGAGCCCCTCGCCCAGTATCTCGCCGCCGCCGTCGGCGACCACCGCCCGCGTCTTCGAGCCGCCGCCGTCGACGCCGAGCACGAGGCGGCCGGGGACGAGCCGCGGCGCGCGCTTCGACTGGAGTTTGACTGGTCTCCGCCTGTCTTTCATCGGGGGTACGGGGCACGAGGGGCGGGCGAGGGGCCCGCCCCGAAAAATTTGGTGCAATCCTAGCGGAAGATTGTTTATAATCAAAACTAAAAGATTTTATTTCTGTGATAACCGTTCCTGATACCGGAGTCCCCGATGGAGATCAGACAGCTCAGGGCCTTCATGGCCATCGCCGAGGCGCGCACGTTCACGGCGGCCGCCCAGCGCATACACTACACGCAGGCCGCGCTCAGCATGCAGATCAAGCAGCTTGAGAAGGAGGTCGGCGTCCCGCTCTTCACGCGCATGCCGCGCCGCGTGGTGCTCACGGAGGCCGGCGAGCGCCTGATGGAGCGCGCGCGCCTCATCATGCGCGAGCACGACGCGGCGCTGGCCGAGCTGGCCGAGCTGGCCGGGGCCAAGCACGGGCGGCTGCGCGTCGGGAGCGCGTCGGGGATGGTGAGCGCCGACTCGCTGCCCGTCGTCCTGAAGAGGCTGCGCCGGGCGCACCCGCACGCGGAGGTCTCCGTCGCGTCGGGGACGAGCGAGGAGCTGGTGAAGAAGATTCTGGCGGGCGAGGCGGACGCGGCCTTCGTCTCGCTCCCCGTGCAGGCGCGCAACGTCGAGACCGAGCTTCTGAGCAGCGACCAGCTCGTCGCCATCGCCAGCCCGCGCCACCCGCTCGCCGGGCAGCGCGTGGTGAGCGCCTTCGCGCTCGCGGGCGAGAAGCTGATTCTGGGCGAGCGCGGCGGCAACACCCGCCGGCTGATCGACGAGTTCTTCGCGGAGGCGGGGCTCAAGCCGACCGTGGCGATGGAGCTGAGCCGGCAGCAGGCGATCAAGAACATGGTCGCGGCCGACATGGGCGTCGGCATCGTGCCGCTGTCGGTGGCGCGCGACGACGTGGAGCGCGGGCGGCTCGTGCGCTGGTGGATCGAGGGGGCGCGCATCAACTGGGAGATGGGGCTCGCGCGCCTGAGCGGCGGCTACCTCTCGCCCGTCTGCCAGACCTTCCTCGAACTCTGCCGCGAGCACTTCGCGGGCGAGGCGGCCGGCGCTGAGCCGAAGGCCGGGCGCCGCTTGAAGGCGAGGCGCGGCGCGAAGAAGGCCGGCCGGCGCCCCGCGCCGAAGCGCGCGAAGACTAAAAGGTGAACGGGTCGAACGTGCGGGCGGGGCTGCCTCAGGCGAGGTATCTCTGCATCAGCTCGTCCCAGCGCCCCTGCGCCTTGAGAATCAGCTCGCAGACCTCGCGCACGGCGCCGCCGCCGCCGGGCAGTCGCGTGACGTGGTGCGCGGCGGCGCGCGTATCGGGCGTGGCGTCGGCGACGGCGACGCCGAGCCCGCTGCGGCGCATGAGCGGGATGTCGACAACGTCGTCGCCGACGTACGCGACCTCGGACGCCGCGACGCCCGCCGCGGACAGAAGGCTCTCGAAGACCTCCACCTTGTCGAGCGCGCCCTGCCTCACGAAGGAGATGCCGAGGTCGGCCGCGCGCAGCTCGACGAGGCGCGAGGTGCGCCCCGAGATGATGCCCGAGCGCAGGCCGGCGCGGTGGAGCATGACGAGCCCGTGCCCGTCGCGCGTGTGAAAGCTCTTCAGCTCTCCCCCGCCCTCGACCGGCGTGATGCGCCCGTCGGTCAGCACCCCGTCGCAGTCCAGAAGCAGGAGCCGCACGCCGGCCGCCCGTCTCTCGACTTCACTCAGCTCGTCCATAATATTGAGTAGAGAGTAGAGAGTAGACAGTAGACAGTAGACAGTAGAAAACCTTCTTATTGCGAACCGTTCGTGTGTCAGCGTCAACGTCCGGCGGGCGGAGCCTACTGTCTACTGTCTACTGTCTACTCTCTACTCTCTACTTGTTCCACCGCCTACCGCCTACTTGACCTCGAAGATCGGTATCTCCGCCAGCTTCCAGCCCGCGGGCGTGCGCGCGAAGACGTAGACGGCCGGGCCCTCCTGCGAGCGCCCGAGCGTGCGCGCGGTGAGCGTGACGTCGGCCGCGACGCGGTTCGGGTCGAGCTGCTCGGTGCGGACGACGCGCGTCTGCCAGATTTCGGGCTGCGTGCCGACGATGCCCTTCGAGAAGCCGGCCAGCTCGCCCGGTATGATGAGCGCCTCGATCTCGGCCTTGTGCCCCGTCTTGATGGCGGCGTCGAGGCTTGCGACCGCCGCCTTCACCTGCTCGTCAACGGCGGGCGGCGCGCCGGCGGCCGCCTCGGCGCGGATGCGCGCGGCGCGCGCCGCGAGCGTCGAGGCGTAGTCGGCCTCCGCCTTCGCCGCCACGTCGAAGAGCTTCGCGGCCTCGGCCGGGCGGTTGCGGCGCAGCGCCACCTCGCCCAGCCCGACGTGCCCCCACGCGAGCGTCGAGGGGAGCGGGAGCGTCGAGTCGAGCGCGGCGCGGAACTCGCGCTCGGCCTCGTCGAGCCGGTTCTGTTCGAGCAGGGCGCGGCCGAGCACGACGCGCGCCTCCTCGCTCGCGGGGGCGCGCGCGAGCAGTTCGCGCGCCAGGCTCTCGGCGCGCGCGGGCTGCTGGCCGAGCTGTATGCGCGCCTGCTCGACGGCCTCGGCGAGCCCCGGCCCCTGCGGCACCACGTCGTTGGCGAAGTTCGTCTGCGGGTAAAGCTTCTCGGGGTCCACCTCGACGCGGACGATCTTCGCGGCCGTCCGGAACTGCGCCTCGCCGAAGTCCTTCGCCGGGACGCGCGCCGTGGCGGCGAGCTTCTCGCCGCGGTCGGTGACGGCCTGCACGCTCACCTCCACGTCGAACGAGCCCGTGTTGCGCAGGTTCGAGACCCACGCGCCGGCGCGCTGGACGGGCAGGCCGACCAGCAGGTCTGTGTCGGTCGGCAGGTCGAAGAGCGACGCCGCGAGCAGGCTCACGCGGTCGCCCCCGGCCTCGCCGAGGCGCGAGCGCAGTGAGGCGAGCGAGACGGGGCGCGACGCCCCTTGCGCGAACTGCGCGCGCAGCACGCCGTTGAAGGCTTCGCGGCCGGCGGCGTTAGCGAGTATGCGCCAGACGAGCGCGCCCTTGTTCGACGCGGAGTTGAAGTAGGTGTCGAAGGAGGGTGAGAGCCTCGCGAGCGGCGGGTCGCGCTCGGCGGCGGGCGCGTAGAGCAGCGCCATCCTCATCCACTCGGCGTCGGCCGCCGCCTTGCCGAACTGCTTCTCGACGAAGAGCGCGGAGAGGTAGCGCGGGAGCCCCTCGCGCACGGCGCCGGCCCCCTCGCCCTCTATCCCGGCGCCCCCGCCGACCCAGAGCCGCGCCACCGCGTCGGCGACCTGCGAGGCGGTCAGCGCGTCGAGCTTCGGCCGCCGGAAGACGGCGTGGTTGACGAGGAGCGTGCCGCCCATCTCGAAGCCCGCGCCGCGCTCGACGCCGACGAGCCGGACGGGCACGTCGGGCGCGGGGCCGAGCACGGTCGCGTAGATGGCGCGCGCCGCGCCGGCGAGCGCCACCAGCGCCTCGGCCGCGCGCCGCTCCTCGGCGGTCGCGCCCGCGTGGAGCATGGCGCTGACGCCGCGCGCCTCGCCCGCGCCCTCGACCACCTCCCAGCGCCCCGAGAGGAAGAAGGGCTGCGCGTTGAGCGGCTGCTCGAAGCCGTCGGCCGCGGCCTTGCCGGAGGAGACGACAGTCGCGCCCGCGGGCGCCCCCGAGAAGCGGAGACGGACGGGCGCGTAGTCGGGGCCGCGCGGGGCGAAGGTCGTGTTCGGCGTCGGGTACCAGTAGGAGAGCGGCAGGAACTGTATGCCGAGCGGCGTGACGGAGGCGAGCCCCGTGTTCTCGGCGACGGGCAGGCGGTAGTCGAGCGTGGCGGTCAGCGTGCCGCCGACGGCGACGGGCGCGGGCAGGGCGAGCTGCGCCGTCTGCAACTGCGCGCGCGCGTCCCTGCCGGCCGTGAAGCGGACGGCCGCGCCGCCGACGGTCGCCGACTCGACCTTCGCCGCCGGGTTCAGCCGCAGCGTCAGCGTGCGGCCGGCCGCGCCGCCGACGTTGCGCGCCGAGATGGTCGCGCGCGCCGAGACGCCGCGCTCCGCCGCGGACGCGCCCGAGGCGTTCACGCTCACGTCGAAGGACGTGACCTGCCAGGCCGGCCCCGCCTCGGCCGGCTGCTGCGCGCGCGCGGCCGGCGGGACGGCGAGAGGCGAGATTAAAAGGATTAAGACGGCGAGAGTTTTCATATCGGTGTCAACGCTGTCGCCGGGGCGGGGGTTGTTCGAACCACCGCAGACACGGCCTCAAGAATTTGAAATCTCAAATTTGAAATTTGAGATTGTCTTTAGCTGTGCGTCCGTGTCTGCGCTGGCTCAAACGCCCCTCGCCCCGCACCCAAGTCTGTATAAACCGCACCTAAAATTTATTGCCCCGCGCCCGCGACGCTCTCCGAAGTCTCGGCGGCGCGGGCGCGGCCGACCAGCTCGTGTATGTCGCGGAGCACGCGGAGCAGCGCGGCCATGCGCGAGAGCGGGAGCGCGTTCGGGCCGTCGGAGAGTGCGCGCTCGGGCGCCTCGTGAACCTCCATGAAGACGGCGTCCACGCCGCAGGCCACGCCGGCGCGCGCGAGCGGTTCGATGTACTCCGACTGCCCGCCCGTCGCGCTCCCGAGGCCGCCGGGCAGTTGCAGGCTGTGCGTCACGTCGAAGACGACGGGCGCGCCGAACGAGCGCATGACGGGGAACGTGCGCATGTCCACGACGAGGTTGTTGTAGCCGTGCGTGAACCCGCGCTCGGTCAGGAGGAGGCGTTCGCACCCGGCGGCGCGCGCCTTCTCGACGATGTTGCGCGCGTCCCAAGGGGCGAGGAACTGACCCTTCTTGACGTTGACGGCGCGGCCGGTCGCGCACGCGGCGGCGACGAGGTCGGTCTGCCGGCAGAGGAAGGCGGGGATTTGCAGCACGTCCGCGACCCCGGCCGCCTCCTCCACCTGAGACACGTCGTGCACGTCCGTCAGCACGGGCAGCCCCGTCTCGCCCTTGACCGCGCGCAGGGCTTCGAGCCCTTCGCTCATGCCGGGGCCGCGGTAGGAGGAGTGCGAGGAGCGGTTCGCCTTGTCGTAGGAAGCCTTGAAGACGTAGTCGAGCCCCGCGTCCTCGGCGCGCCTCCGGCACTCGCGCGCCATGAAGAGGGCGTGGGCGCGCGACTCGACCACGCACGGGCCCGCGATGAGCGCGAGGCGGCCGTCGCCGAAGGTCGCGCCGCCGACCTCGAAGGGTTTTACCTGCCGTGTGTTCTCACTCAACGTCTGTTAATCTCCCCGCTCTTCGCGCCCGACATCAACCGCCCCGCTTCTTACTTCAACGCCCCTTGTTCCCTCCCCGCGCGGCCCTGCGGCGCAGGTCGCGCAGCGTGTTCTCGGCGCGGAAGCGGTTCTCGTCGCGCGGCGCCTGCTGCAAGTACGCCTCGAACTCTTTGACGGCCTCGTCCACCCTGCCGGTCTGCTCGTAGAGGAGGCCGAGGTTGTAGTGCGCGTAGGCGAAGTCGCCGCCGCGCTGGTTGAGCGCCTCGCGGAAGGCCGACTCGGCCCCCGCGTAGTCCTTCTGCATCGCGAGCGCCGAGCCGAGGCGGTAGTGCGCCTCGGGGTCGCGCCCGTCGTTCTGCTCGATGGCCTTGCGGAACGCGTCGGCCGCCTCCTGCGCCTTCCCCGTCTCCAGGAGGATGCTGCCCATCTGGTAGAAGGCGTCCGGGTAGTTGCCGCCGCTCTGTTCGGCCGCCGCGCGGTAGGCGGCGACGGCCTCTTCGTTCTCGCGCTGCTGCTGGAGGACGAAGCCGAGGTTGTACTGCGCGGTCGGGTAGCGGCCGCCGCGCTGCTCGACGGCCGTGCGGAACTCGTCGGCCGCCGCGCCGAACTGCCCCTTGCGCATCAGCGCGCGCCCCAGCCGGTTGTGCGCCGCGGGGAAGTCGGGCTGGAGCGCGACGGCCTGCCTCAGGTCGCGCACGGCCGCGTCGTAGCTGCGTATGGAGAGGTAGTAGCTGCCGTTCTCGTAGAAGTCGGCGGCGGTGCGCGGCTGCTCGACGCGCGAGGCGCGCGGGGCCGGGTCTTCCGCCGAGAGCGTACGGCCGAGCGCGTCGTCCGCCTCCTCGCCCCCCCGCGCCGAGTCCAGCGCGCCCTGCGGCGCGCGCCCCCGCGGCCCGCGCCGGAGCAGCACGCCGCCGAAGACGAGCAGCAGCGCCGCCGTGATGATGACGACGAAGGAGAGCGGCTGCGTCAGACGCTCCCTCCAGTCGCCCGCTCCCTTCCCGAACCGCCCGGGCTTCTCCGCGGCCCGCTCGCCCGTGACTTTTCCGACGCCGCCGGAATCCGGGGCCGCGCCGCGCTCGTCCGCGACGGGCGCGGCCGGCGCGGCTGAAGAAAGTCGTACGCCCGCGGGTCTGCCGGCGGTGTTCGGCGCTTCCTCCTCCGAGGTCGGCAGCCCGACCTCCTCGGTCTGCGACGCGGCGCGGCTGCGGCGCAGGCGCTCGATGTCTATGACGAGGCGGCCGGAGGGCGTCTCCGTCCCGGCGTCCCGCAGCGTCTCGATGGTCGGCGCGCTGAAGCCGGCGGAGTGTTCGAGCCCGAGCCGCTCGGCGACGGCGAACAGCTCGCGCCGGAACTCGCCCGCGTCCGAGGGGCGCGCGTCGGCGCCCTTCTCCAGCGCGCGGAGCACGACCGCTTCGAGCGCTGGCGGGATGGTCGCCACCAGCTCGCGCGGCGGCCGCGGGCTCTCGGAAGAGTGCGCGAGCGCGAGCGCCAGCGGCGACGCGCCCAGGAAGGGCGTCTGACCGGTCAGCATCTCGTAGAGGATGACGCCGAGCGAGTAGACGTCGGACGACGGCGTGAGCGGCGCGCCGTCGCACTGCTCGGGCGACATGTAGCGCGGCGTGCCGATCATGACGCCCGTGCCGGTCAGCGTGTCCACGGGGTCGTACTCCGCGCCCGCCTCGCCCGAGGACGCGAGCTTGGCGATGCCGAAGTCGAGCACCTTGACGATGTAGGGCGAGTCGGGGCGCTGGACGAGGAAGATGTTGCCGGGCTTGAGGTCGCGGTGGATGATGCCGGCCTCGTGCGCCGCCTCGACCGCGGCCGCGATCTGGAGCATCAGCGAGACGGCGCGCGCCGGGTCGAGCGGCGCCTCGCGCCCGAGCACCTCGCGCAGCGGGCGGCCTTCGAGCAGCTCCATCACGAGGTAGACCAGCCCCTCGCGCGTCTCGCCGAAGTCCGTGACGGCGACGGCGTTCGAGTGCTGGAGCCGGCCGGCGGCGCGCGCCTCGCGCCGGAAGCGCTCCTTGGCCGTGTCGTCGGCGACGAGCCGCGGGTGCAGGACCTTGACGGCGACGGGGCGCTCGATGAGCAGGTGCGTGGCGTGGTAGACGGTGCCCATGCCGCCCTCGCCGAGCCGCGCGTCGAGGCGGTACTTGTCGTCGAGGACGAGCCCGAGCAGCGGGTCGGCGGGCGTCGCCGGCGGCGCGGCGTCGGCGACGGTCGCGTCGGCCCCGAGCGCGGCGCCGTCCGCGGGGCAGACGGTCGTGCCCGCGTCAAACTGCCGGCCGCATTTAGGGCACTGGAGCATAAGCTTGACGGCAGAGAGAGCCTGCAACTTACCCGTGGATTTTACCGCAAAGAGCGCGAGGAAGTCGCAAAGAGCGCAAAGATTTTCTCTGCGCCCTTCGCGGCCTCCTCGCGCCCTTCGCGTTTAAAGGGTCGCGCGGGTCTTCACTCGGTGTTCGGGTTGATCTCTTCCTTGACCTTTGTGCCCTCTTCCCTCTCGACGCCGGGCATGGGCGAGCCCTCGGGCGGCTCGCCGTGAATCTTGGTGTTCGGGCTCTCGATCTCCGGCTTCTCGTGCTCGCCCGTCATCGTCCCCAGCCCTAAATCCTCGCTCATAAAAAGTCCTCCCCGGGTGAATTTCTCAGTCGTCGCCGGCCAAAACCTGCGCGCGCTCTGCTTGCGCGGGCGACTCCGGCTCGCCCGCCGACTCGACCGCCGTCTCGTCGCGCATGCGGTTACGGTACGCCGCCCCGACGAAAGACGCAAACAGCGGCTGGGGCGCGAGCGGCTTCGACTTGTACTCGGGGTGGAACTGGCACCCCAGGAACCACGGGTGAACGTCGCGCGGCAGCTCGACCATCTCGACGAAGCGGCCGTCCTCGGAGATGCCGCTGAAGACAAGTCCGGCCGCCTCCAACTGCTCGCGGTACTCCGGGTTGAACTCGTAGCGGTGGCGGTGGCGCTCGCTCACGTCCGCGCGCCCGCCGTAGACCTCGCGCGCGAGGCTCCCGGCCGCCAGCCTGCACGTCCAGGCGCCGAGGCGCATCGTGCCGCCGAGTTCCTCGACGCCGACGAGGTCGCGCAGCTTGAAGATGACGGGGTGCGGCGTCTCGGCGTCGAACTCGGTCGAGTCGGCGCCCGAGAGGCCGCAGGCCGCGCGCGCGTACTCGATGACGGCCGTCTGCATCCCGAGGCAGATGCCGAAGTAGGGCGTGCGCGTCCGCCGCGCGTAAGAGATGGCGCGGATCATCCCGGCCACGCCGCGCTTGCCGAAGCCCCCGGGGACGAGGATGGCGTCGTAGTCGCGCAGGCGCTCCTCGTAGTCCTCGTCCATCAGCCCCTCGCTCTCGACCCAGCGCACGTCGACCCTCAGGTTGTTCGCCACGCCGCCGTGCGTCAGCGCCTCGCGCAGCGACTTGTAGGAGTCTTCCAGCTCGACGTACTTGCCGACGATGCCGACGGTGACGCTGCCCTTCGAGGGGTCGCGGATGGTCGCCACCAGTTCGCGCCAGCGCGTGAGCTCGGCGTGCGGCGCGCGGTCCTGTAGGCCGAGCGCGTTGACTATCTGGTCGTCGAGCCCCTGCTCGTGGAAGGCGAGCGGGACTTCGTAGATCGTCTCCACGTCCTGCGCGGCGATGACGGCCTGCTCCTTAACGTTGCAGAAGAGCGCGATCTTCGAGCGGATGTCGCGCGGCAGCGTGCGGTCGGAGCGGCAGAGCAGGATGTCGACGGCGATGCCTATCTCGCGCAGGTCGCGCACCGAGTGCTGCGTCGGCTTCGTCTTGAGTTCCCCCGCGGCGGCGATGTATGGGACTAGCGTGAGGTGGACGAAGACGGCGCCGTTCTGCCCGTTCTGCCGCTCCTCGTTACCCATCTGGCGGATGGCTTCGAGGAAGGGCAAAGACTCGATGTCGCCGACGGTGCCGCCTATCTCGACGATGACCACGTCCGTCTCGTCCCTCTCGGCGGCCGCGCGCACGGCGCGCTTGATCTCGTCCGTGATGTGCGGGATGACCTGGATGGTCTTGCCGAGGTAGTCGCCGCGCCGCTCCTTCTCGATGACGGAGAGGTAGATGCGGCCGGTCGTCCAGTTGTTCGAGCGCGAGAGGCGCGCGTTCGTGAAGCGCTCGTAGTGCCCGAGGTCGAGGTCGGTCTCGGCGCCGTCGTCGGTGACGAAGACCTCGCCGTGCTGGAACGGCGACATCGTGCCCGGGTCGACGTTGATGTACGGGTCGAGCTTGACGCAGGTCACGCTCAAGCCCCGCGCTTCGAGCAGGCAGCCGATGCTCGACGCCGCCAGCCCCTTCCCCAGACTCGAAACCACGCCCCCCGTCACGAAAATGTATTTAGGCATCCCCTTCCCCCTTCAGTCAGTCGGCCGCCCGCCCCCGCCCCCGGCGCCGGGCGCGTCGCCCTCGCCCTTTTTCTCCTGGTCGTCGTAGTAGCCCGCCTGCAAGTCCTTCTGCTTCTCGACGGCCTCGACGGCCTTCGGGTTGATCATCCGGTTGAGCGCGTTCATCCCCGCCAGCGCGGCCGCCCGCGTCGTCCCCTTCGCCTCGGCGACCCGCCGCTCGTACTCCTCCGCCGTCAGGGGCTTCCGTGTCCGGCCCAAGTACGACAGGCCGACCACGGCGCCGACGACGACCAGCACGATGAAGCCCAGTCCTATCCAGTCGCCCATGACTTCAACCTCAGCAGGCGGTAGGCGGGTGGGCAGCAGGCAGTTGAAAGCCTCCGTGCCGAGAACTCCGTATTAAGCTTTCAACGTCCTTAACGCGGGGCGACCGCCTGCCGCCATCCGCCTACTGCCTGCTGCCTTTAAGCATCTCCCGCACGCGCCGCAGGTCTTCTTCGGTGTCCACGCCGACGGACGGGGACGCGGCTTCGACGACGCGGATGGCGTACCCGCGTTCGAGGATGCGCAGTTGTTCGAGCGATTCGGCGCGTTCGAGCGCCGTCTGAGGCCAGCGCGCGTATTCTAACAAAAAGGCGCGGCGGTAGACATAAAGCCCCGTGTGCTTGCGGAACGTAGCGAGCAGGCGGGGCTCGACTTCGAGCGCGGCGGCCAGCGAGCCGTAGCGGCGCGCGGCCTCGCGCGGGTACGGCACGGGCGAGCGCGAGAAGTAGAGCGCGCGGCCGCGGCCGTCAACGACGACCTTCACCACGTCGCTGCTCAGCACGTCGGCCGCCCGCTCGACGGGCTCTGAGGTGGTCGAGACGGCCGCCGCCCCGTCCGCGAGCAGCGCGCCGACGGCCGTCTCGATGGTCTCGGGCGAGATGAGCGGCTCGTCGCCCTGCACGTTGACCACCACGTCGCACTCCAGGCGCGCGGCGGCCTCGGCGAGCCGGTCGCTGCCGGAGGCGTGCG
Organism: Pyrinomonadaceae bacterium; assembly: GCA_036389815.1. GTDB lineage: Bacteria > Acidobacteriota > Blastocatellia > Pyrinomonadales > Pyrinomonadaceae > QHXN01. Next base: position 15,921 of record DASVWB010000341.1, read on the forward strand.
CGGGGCTCGTCATCACGGCCTCGTAGCCCGCCCCCGTCACGGCCGCGAAAATCCTCTCGTCGTCCGTGGCGACGACGGCGCGCGAGACCGCCGGGGCGGCGAGCGCGCGCTCGACGACGTGGACGACCATCGGGCGGCCCTCGATTTCCAGGAGCGGCTTTCCCGGGAGGCGGCTCGAAGCGTAGCGCGCGGGGATGATGGCGACGACCGTGGGTTTTTGAAGAGGTGGGCCCGTGTGATTCACGGGGCTACAAGATAACCGAAGGCGCGCCGGGTGACAAGGGGAAAGACGTGAACCGTGGGGCGGCGTGAACCGTAAACCGTGAGCCGCGACGAGAAAGAACAGGATTTATCCTGTCACGGTTTACGGTTCACGGTTCACGGCTCTTCACGGCCTTGTACTCTCGTCGAAGCCGAGCCGTCTCAGGACGCGGGGGCGTGCGCGCCGCCTTTGACCAGTGCGGTCACCTTCCGCCGGTAGATTGCGGCGAGCGCGGCGATTCTGGCCGACCGTTCCTTTATGGCTCCCGCGGCCTGGAGGGCGCGCGGCTCGTTTCTGGCGGCGAGGTTCTTGAATACTCCGGTCTCCAGCGTGAGGCGGCCGAACTCGGCCTCGTCCAGCTCCTCGGAGTTCGCCGCCGCCAAAGCTTCGAATAGCGCCGGACAGGCATACCTTCGCAAAGTTTTTCAGGGCGGTGGGTTTCGTCGCGGCGGCGAACTTCCCCTGACGCTTGTCACCCGTCGTGGGCGTGGGCTACCATCGGGGCGCTCTAATCGCATGGTTACGCCGACACAAAGCAGGGACGCGGGCAGCGGGAGGGCCCCGCTCCGGGCCGCGGACAGCATCCTCGAACTGGTGGGGGGCACGCCGCTCCTGCGCCTGTCGAGGTTCTGCCCCGCGCCCGCGGCCGAACTCTTCGCCAAGCTCGAATACATGAACCCGGGCGGCTCGGTCAAAGACCGCGCGGCGCTCGGCATGATCCTCGACGCCGAGCGGCGCGGCGTGCTCGAACCCGGCGCGACCATCGTCGAGCCGACCGCCGGCAACACCGGCATCGGCCTCGCGCTCGTCGGCGTCGCGCGCGGCTACAAGGTCGTGCTCTGCGTGCCCGAAGGCTATTCGCGCGAGAAGATGAAGATCATGGAGGCGCTCGGCGGGCGCGTCGAGTACGTGCCGGCCGAGGAGGGCATGGAGGGGGCGGTGCGCCGCGCGCGCGAGCTGGCCGCGGAGACGCCGGGCAGCTTCATCCCGCAGCAGTTCGAGAACCCGGCCAACCCCCGCTTCCACGAGGAGACGACGGCGCGCGAGATAGTCGAGCAGGTCGGGGGGCGCGTGGACGCCGTCGTCCTTGGTTGCGGCTCGGCCGGCACCTTCACGGGCATCGCGCGCGCGCTCCGCCGCGCGAACCCCGAGGTCTACTGCGTGCTCGTCGAGCCGGAGGGCTCCATCCTCGGCGGCGGCGAGCCGGGCCCGTACCGGCTCGAAGGCATCGGCCAGCGCGAGTTCATCCCGCCGAACCTCGACGGCGGCGCGGCCGACGAGGTGGTCGCCGTCTCGGACGCCGAAGCCTTCGCCACCGTCCGCGAACTGGCGCGCACCGAGGGCGTCCTCGGCGGCGGCTCGACCGGCGCGGCCGCCGCCGCGGCCCGGAAGGTCGCCGAGCGCCTCGGCTCGGGCAGGCGCGTCGTCACGCTCTTCCCCGACGGCGCGGAGCGCTACATGAGCCAGGGAATTTTTGACTGAAGTAGACAGTAGTCAGTAGACAGTAGTCAGTAGGTTCTATCAAAGCGCTGACGCTTTCACCCTGACTAAACGAACAAGAAAGGTTTTCTACTGTCTACTGACTACTGTCTACTGACTACTTCTTTATGGGCTTTTCCACGACAGCCATCCACGCCGGCAACGAGCCCGACCCGACGACGGGCGCGGTGACGGTGCCGATATACCAGACTTCGACCTACGCGCAGGAGGGCCTCGGGCACCCGCGCGGCGGCTACGAGTACGCGCGGACGCAGAACCCGACGCGCGCGGCCGTCGAGCAGAACATCGCCGCGCTCGAAGGCGCGCGCTTCGGCTTCGCCTTCGCCTCGGGGATGGCGGCCATCGACTCGACGCTGCGGCTCATCAAGGCCGGCGAGCACGTCGTCGTCTCGGACAACACCTACGGCGGCACGTTCCGGCTCTTCAGCCGCGTGCTCGCCGACTACGGCATCGAGTTCTCCTACGTGGACACGACCGACCCGCTCAACGTCGAGGCGGCGCTCCGGGAGAACACGCGGATGGTCTTCGTCGAGACGCCGACCAACCCCGTGATGATGATCACCGACCTCAAGGCCGTCTCCGACCTCGCGCACGCGGCCGGCGCGCGGGTGGTGTGCGACAACACCTTCATGTCGCCCTACCTCCAGCGCCCCGTCGAGTTCGGCGTGGACATCGTCGTGCACTCGACGACGAAGTACCTCAACGGCCACTCGGACAGCGTGGGCGGCGCCGTCGTCCTCAACGACGAGCGCGACGCCGAGCGCCTCGGCTTCATCCAGAACGCCGTCGGCGCCATCCTCTCGCCCTTCGACTCGTGGCTCGTCCTGCGCGGCACGAAGACGCTCGCCGTGCGCATGGAGCAGCACGACGCGACGGGGCGCAAGGTGGCGGCCTTCCTCGAAGAGCACCCGAAGGTGCAAAAGCTCTACTACCCGGGCTCGCTCTCGCACCGCCAGCACGAGCTGGCGAAGCGGCAGCAGCTCGGCTTCGGCGGGATGCTCTCGTTCGACGTGGGCTCGCTCGAAAACGCCCGCACTGTGTTAGAATCCGTCCGCCTCTGCACGCTGGCCGAGAGCCTCGGCGGGGTCGAGACGCTGATCTCGCACCCGGCGACGATGACACACGCCTCCGTGCTCCCCGAAACGCGCGCGCGGCTCGGCATCACCGAGGGGCTGGTGCGCATCTCGGTCGGCCTCGAAGAGGCCGAAGACATCATCGCCGATCTCGACCAGGCGCTCGGCAAACTTTAGTAAATGGTAAATGGTGAATAGTAAATGGTAAGGCGCGGGCGAGTCCGTTCTTTACCATTCACCATTTACCATTTACCATTCACCTCCTTATGTTCGTAGAGCTTTTCGCCAAGACCAACGTCGGCCGCGTCCGCTCGGGCAACGAGGACAACTTCCTCGTGCTCGACCTCAGCGGCCAGAGGGCCTGGACGGGCACGGAGGGCGACGACCCGCCCGAGGGGCTGCGCCGCTTCGAGGTCGGCGCGAAGGGCGTCGTCCTCGTCGTCTCGGACGGGATGGGCGG
>DASVWB010000342.1:0-3654 GCA_036389815.1 Pyrinomonadaceae bacterium
ACGGCCGAGCAGACCTCGGAGCTGCGCGAGCGCATCGAGCGCGCCGTCTCGCGCTTCTCGCTGCACGTGCGCGGCGACAAGCACGCGCGCGTCGGCATCTCGGTCGGCGCGGCCTCCTACGGCGTCCACGGCGAGACGCTCGACCAGCTCCTCATCGCCGCCGACGAGGCCATGTACTCCGCCAAGTCCTTCCACAAGCAGCGCCCCGCCGAAGGCGGCGAGCCCGCACGCCCCGCCGACCTCGGCACCGGCGACCTGGCCTCGACGGCGATAAACTAAGAGCCGCGAACCGTAAACCGTGAACCGTGACGAGAAGAAGAGCCTGCCTTCTCTCGTCACGGTTCACGGTTTGCGGTTGACGTTCTTCTTATGTCGGAGGGCGTGAGAAGAAGAGCTTCGACACCTGACACGAAAAGCCCGGCAGCGTCGGCGACTCAAGCGCGTCGTCGGCGTAGAGCGTCGCGGCCAGCTTCAGCGCGCCCCGTTCGCGCCGGTAGACTTCGACGAGCCGCTGCATCCAGTCCACGATCCAGTACTCCAGCACCCCGCGCCGCGAGTAGAGGGCCAGTTTAGCCACGCGGTCGCGCCGCTCGTTCGCCTTACCGGGCGACAACACCTCGACGACCAACTCGGGCGCTTTAGTGAGGTGCCCCGCCCGGTCGAGCATGCCCGCCAGGCGTTCCCGGCTGACCCAGACCACGTCGGGCGCGACATCGTCGTCTTCGGCGAACACCAGCCCCGGAGCGACGAGCGCCACACCCGACTGGCTCTCATCACTCCATGCATCAAGGAATCGGCAGATGCGGGTACAGGCGAATTGATGCTCGGCGCTCGGCAGCTTAGACACGTAGAGTTCTCCCTCTATGACCTCGTAGCGCTTGCCATCGTCCGGCATCAGCGCGAGGTCGGCGGAAGTGAATTTCTCGCTGGTTTCCATGTTGGATTCCTCTCTACGGTTGGCGGCCCGTGTCGGCATTCTAGCCCAGAGCGCGGGCGTTGGGAATAATGTCGGGGTGTGGAGTGATGGACGACGGATGATTAATGAAAGACAGCGTGCCTCTCATTAGTCATTCGTCGTTCACACTTCGTCGTTTCTTTTTCTTGACTTTCCCCCGGCCGGTCGTTTTCAATCGTTGCAGGCGCGCCTCGGCCGGACGTGCGGGTTCGGCGGCGGCGCGGCGGCCCCGTTCGAGAAGCCTCAGCCCCGCACGAGCGGGAAGTTTCGCCCCCCGACCCCGCGCCGGATTTCCGCCGAAGCAAGGACATGACAGTCTCTTCCCAGGTTTCCGAGAAGGCCGCGACCATCCTCGTGGTCGAGGACGACGCGCGCGTGCGCGAGGGGCTCCGCCGCGCCTTCGAGGCCGAGGGGCACACGGTGCTGGCCTGCGGCGACGCGGCCGAGGCGCTGCGCGAGCTGCACCGCGTGGGGTGCGACCTCGTCGTCCTCGACGTCGAGCTGCCCGGCGTGAGCGGCCTCGCGCTCTGCCGCCTGCTGCGCGCGCAGGCCGCGACCCGCAGGCTCCCCGTCATCATCATCTCCTCGCACGACCGCGAGGACTACAAGGTCGAGGCGTTCGCCGCCGGCGCCGACGACTACGTCGTCAAGGGCGCGACGGCGCGCGAGCTTTTGACGCGCGTGGGCGCGCACCTGCAATCGGCCGCGCGCGAGCGCCAGCTGCGCGGGAGCAACCGCGAGCTGTCTTTCGTCGCCGACCTCGGGCGCGGCCTGCTCCACGCCTTGAGCCCCTCGGAGGTCGTCCGCCGCGTCGCGGGCGCGACCTTCGAGGGCGCCGACGCCTCGCTCTCGGCGGCCGTGCTCCTGCGCGACGGCGGCGCGAAGCCCCCCCCCGGCGCGCCCGCCGACGCGGGCGTGACCGCCTGCGTCTTCGACCGCGAGGGGAGCGCCGAGGACGACGCCTCGCTCGTGGACGTCGGGCGGCTGCGCGCGTGGCTCGCCACCTCGCCCTCCGTTTCGAGGCGCGCGGAAGACCCGGCCGGCTTCTTCCTCAAGGACGCGGCGCACGCCGTCGAGTTCGCCACCCCGCTCCGCTTCGAGGGGCGCGCGCTGGGCGCGCTCGTCGTCGCCTACGACCGCCGCGCCGACTGCGGCCAGACCGAGGAGCGGCTGGTCGAAGCCGCCGCGCAGCAGGCCGCGCTCGCCGCGCGCATCTCGACCCTGTACGAGGCGGCGCGCTCCGCCTCCGTCCACCTCGCGCGCGAGGTCGAGCGGCGCACGGCCGAGGCCGAGAGCCAGCGCCGCTTCACCGAGGCCATCATCGACAGCCTCCCCGTCTCGCTCTACGCCGTCGACCGCGACTACCGCGTCGTCGCGTGGAACCGCAACCGCGAGCTGGGCGGGCAGGGCATCCCGCGCCGCGACGTGCTCGGGCGCAACATCTTCGAGGTCCTGAAGCGCCAGCCGCGCGACGCGATGCAGCGCGAGTTCGAGCGCGCCTTCCGCACCGGCGACATCCAGCGCATCGAGCAGGAGTCGCGCGCGCGCGACGGCTCGACGCGCCACTGGCTCGTGAGCAAGGTGCCGATGCGCATCGACGGCGAGGAGGTCTCGCACGTCATCACCGTCGGCGAGGACATCACCTCGCGCGTCGAGGCCAACCGGGCGGTGGCGCGCACCGAGCGGCTCGCGGCCGTCGGCCGCCTCGCGGCCGGCGTCGTCCACGAGATCAACAACCCGCTCGCCACCATCTCGGCCTGCGCCGAGGCGCTGGAGTCGCGCGTCGGCGAGGGCGTCTACGGCTCGGGCGCGGACGTGGAAGACCTGCGCGAGTACCTGCAGCTCATCCGCGGCGAGGCGTTCCGCTGCAAGCAGATCACGAACGGCCTCTTAGACTTCAGCCGCGCCCGCGCCGTCGAGCCCGCCCCCGTGGACGTCTCCGAGGTCGTCGAGTCGGCCGCGCGCCTGCTCGCGCACCAGAAGCGCGGCGCGCCCGTCAGGATAGAGGTCGAGGCGGCCGGCGGGCTCCCGCTCGTCTCGGGCGACATGGGGCAGCTCCAGCAGGCCGTCATCATCCTCGCCGAGAACGCCATCGACGCGATGCTGCAGGGCGGCACGCTCACGATGCGCACGCTGCGCGAGGGGACGGACGAGGGCCCTTCGGTCGTCGTCGAGGTGGGCGACACGGGGCACGGCATCGCGCCCGAGATACGCGAGAAGATATTCGACCCGTTCTTCACGACGAAGGAGGTCGGGCGCGGCACCGGGTTAGGACTCGCCGTCTGTTATGGTATTGTTACCGAGCACGGCGGCCGGATAGGCGTGGAGTCGGCCGTCGGCCGCGGCAGCACTTTCCGCATTCTGCTGCCGGCGGCCCAAAACACGGACGGAGACCTGCCCATTTGAGCGAGAACCGACAGCCCGCGCGCATACTGGTCGCCGAGGACGAGGCCAACCTCCGCCTCGTCCTCCAGAAGGAACTCCAGCGCATGGGGCACGACGTGAAGGTCGCGCCCGACGGCGAGGCGGCCCTCAAGCTCCTCGAAGAGAGCAACGTTGACGTGCTGCTCTCCGACATCTCGATGCCGAACATGGACGGCATGGAGCTGCTGCGCCGCGTCCACCAGCGCCCGAACCCGCCCGAGGTCATCATGCTCACGGGGCACGCCACCGTCGAGTCGGCCATCGAGGCGATGAAG